>CAXQOB010000158.1:0-7337 GCA_964225475.1 Candidatus Nitrosopumilus sp.
CGAGCCGCGTACACGCTAGCGACTGCCGTTTTAATCGGAAGCGCTGGATTGGTTGGATACTTCGCATTTTTAAACGCATTAATCCCAGCTCCGGCAGTTTATCCGATTCTCGTTTTTATCGGTTTAGAGATCACTGCACAGAGTTTTCTTGCAACACCGAAGAAACATTATCCCGCGGTAGCGTTTGCATGCTTACCAGCACTTGCTTTTCTTGCGACCAATCTACCTGGTCGCATTCTTTCTGATCCCGCACTTGGGGATATCTCGTACGCTGCTCTTGATCTAAGTCTCCAAAAAGATTTGCAGACGTTAGGTATGTTGAGTAATGGATTCGTCTTAACCAGTCTTCTGTGGGCGTGGGCGTTAGCGATGATCATTGACCGACGACTCTCCAAAGCAGCATTGGTGTTCTTTGTCTCAGCAACACTAACCATGTTTGGTTTTATCCACTCGCCACTACCTGGGAGTAAGATCTTCTTGCCTTTTGGCGCAGACAGCTGGTCATCCATTGTCTTAGCTCCTGAGTATCGATGGCAGGTCCTTGAGTTTGCTCTCGCCTACGTCGCCTGCGGAGCCTTGCTTTATGGGTGGTCGCGCTTCCATCCATCAGAGGACAAGGTTGGCGAAATCATGGACAACGAAGCGCATCTCTAGTCATTAAAATGCACAACCAGTCGGCACGCTCAAAAGCTATTCGTTACCAACCGTGATCGGTCAAACGCGTTGGTGAGAGTTACCAGTGCCACTCCGCTTGGCAACCTGGAGACCAACTTTTCAGCGTCACGACGTGTTTCAAACCAGGCAAAGACGCCTGGACCCCAACTACTTTGTCCAACACCAATTACACCCTGATCATTAAGCCACGCAATCAAGGATGTGACCTCAGGACCATTATACGGTCCACCCTGTATCGAAGAAAAAAGCCTTCCGCTGTTCCAGTTGTAACTTTGAAGCGATTTGGAATAGCCGACGAAATCTCCACGTGAAGCAGCTGGGACCAGATCTCGATTGGCGATATCAAATAGCGAGCGGCGCAGTGCATCAGCAGCAGGGGCGAGGGTTGAAAACTTACTAACTTCGTTCAAACCAAACACTTGTCCCGATCCAGCGGAAGGTTTTAGAACCGCCACACACCAATCTGAAGGCAATGAAACTCGCTGATTTATCGGGTTAAGAGACTCCGAGGAATGAGAACCTGACTCAAAAATCATACCTCCGTGAAAATACCCGTGTATCCCAACTGCGGATCGTTTACCTCGCTCTGCGATCCTCAAGGCAAGATGCTCATTTTCGCAATCAACCTGAAGTGAACGAAGTAAGGCTTCACTCGCTGCAAGTGACAGCTGAGTCCCGCTTCCGAGCCCACAATGCGGTTCAGAATTCGTAAGGACATCCAATCGAATGGGTGGCAATGAATCACAACCTGCAAACGTTGCTACCTGCGCCGCGATCTCACAGAGTCTCTCGCGATGCTCCAAAGGACAAGAGAATTGATCACTCTCACTTGCTACGACGGTGGTTGTCGGTGATTGAATCATTACACCCACACCGCCAAAAGGCTCAACAGAATCAAGGAGACCAAAATGTAGTCTGGCCCCAGTTTGGATTCGAATGATCTTTTTGCCTGTGACCTCTATCTGGCTCTCCTTATTTTCCTGCATATCGCTCACGAATTGTCGCCTTGAGTAGGTCAAACCCTTCATGTTCATCTGGGCCTCCCGTCTTATCAACTAACGGCTGTAACCGGTCAATTTCAGACAGAACACTCTCTACAGGTAACAAATGGGTTCTTGTCGCTAGAATAGCAGCTTCGATTACAGCGTGCTTTGCGCGATTAAAGCCAAAATAAGGTCGGACCTCTGAACTATCCACAACGCGACAATCCATACTAACTCTTAATTCATCGTCATGCACCTTGGAAACCTGAACGGCAAACCAACGATGACAATCGCCCAAAGGCCACCACTGCGTGCCCTCCAATTGGTGGACAAGTCTGGCTTGGTCGATTTTTGATAAGTTAGAAACCGCAGCTCTCGCGAAGAGAAGCGCGTCATCCGTAACATGGATCGTAGCGAATGGATTTGCAATTAAATTCGCATAGGTAGTCGAAGTCTTAAAGGGTCGCAACACAAAACCATCGACATCCTTTTTGAAAACAGGGCTCGTGGGATCACCCTTAGAAAGCACCGTGGGCCCCATAGGAGCAATATTCACTTGCCCTGATGGATCTACCGTAGTGACAATCGATTCAAGAATCACGAACAGCCCTTTGGGTTTGCAATTGTCAATGCTTCTGTGTCAGCCTGATGAGAAGCTTCCCGCTCGGCCACCACGCTCTTTGAGCCAACGTGCTCCGAAATAAAGTTCCTCAAGAGCAGGGAACCGTATTCGGTCAAAACTGATTCAGGATGAAATTGCAAACCATAAATCGGTCGCTCACGATGACGCAGTGCCATGACGGTTCCATCATCGGCGGTGCCTAGCACCTCCAAGCATGAAGGCAGAGATTCAGGTAACACCGCAAGTGAATGATACCGCCCCACGATCATTGGATTTGGTATCGCTTTGAAGAGACCCGCACCCCGATGAGTGACTCGGCTAGACATTCCATGCATCGGCTCGCATCGCTCAACAACCGCTCCAAAAGCAGCAGCGATCGCCTGATGACCGAGACAGATCCCGAGAACTGGGCAGTTATCAGGAAGCTGATGAAGCAAGTCGATACAGCAACCCGTATCAGCGGGCCCTTTCGGACCAGGGGAGAAAACTACCGCATTCGGATTCATCCGCAAACAGGTTTCCGCATCTACCTCATCGCTTCGCAGGACTTCTGTTTCGTGACCTAGCCGACGAAAATATCGAGCGAGGTTATGGACAAACGAATCGTAATTATCCAGAAGCAGAATCACGGGCTATCGTCGAGGTTTTGCAAACTTAATTTTCTCGATCAACTTGACAACTTCGTTGCCATCTTTGTAACCGCTTACCGCGGTGATGGCTCGAATCACATATTCGTATCGAAGGTTGTAGTCGGTGTCGATTTCGATCTCTGGTCCATCATCACCTTCGACCGGAGTCGTTGTTCCGATTAACCCTATCACGTTGCCGCGCAATTGATCAAAATCTTGGCCCAATTCAATTTCATTAAGCGAAATTGTGGTCAAACGCCCGAGTTCGTCGGCTCGCATTCGCAGCTTGAGTGGGAGCTCGGTCGAATCCATTGCGACTGAATCATTACCAGCAAGTGGCATTCGTACGCTAAAGTCCCCTTCGAGTTCCACAATCTTGAATGTCATCACAAAGAAGATGAGCAGCAGAAAGACAATGTCAATCATGCTAGTCATATTCAACTGTGTCGACTGAGCTTCTTCGCGATTTCGTATCTTCATGAACGATCCTCCTTCACGCGGAGAGCGAAGTTTTCAAGATTCACTTCTTGTGCGACGCGAATCACTTCTTGCACATCACCTGCCGCCGTATCTTTGTGAGCACGAATCACCACGTTCGCGTCTTTGACAGATTTCCCTTCGGCTTTGATGACCGCAATCTCGTTGTTCAACCCGACTCGGAGTGTCTCAGCAGTAAAGCTGTCCCCGCCTAGGAAGACCTCACCATCCTGCGCCACATGCAAAATGATTGGAAACTCCAGAGGAGCCTCGGGCGGCTTTACCAGTTGGCTACTTGGCAATTTCACACGATCATTCGACTCGGTCTGTGCAAAATTGATCAGTACCATGAAGAATGCAATCAACTGAAACGCCATATCAATCATTGGCGTCAGATCACCCTCAGCCAGATCGACCTTCTTGGATTTAACCCTCATTTACTTCTTCGCCCCTTGCGGTTGCACATCTTCAAAACGACTCATGAGATTCTCGCTGGTTACTCCAACCTCTAGAAGCAAACGAGTCACTCGATTCCGCAACAAGTTGTAGGCAGCAATTGCAGGAATGGCGACAGCGAGGCCAATCAATGTCGTGAAGAGTGCAGTGGAGATACCCTCGGCAAGCTCCGCAGGCTTTGGCGTTGCACCACTGACAGCAATCACCTGAAACGAAGAAATCATCCCGTGAACCGTTCCAAACAAACCAATCATGGGACTGAGGTTACCAATCAAGGCCATGTAGCTAAGTCGGTGCTCTAGCTTCATGCTCTCTTCCTCACCAACCTCCTGCATCCCTTCGAGTGCTTTGCTATACCCTCGGGAAAGCTTTGCCAGCCCCGCAGAGAGCACTTGACCAAGCACTGATTCATCTTGTCTCGCAAGATCGTAAGCAGACTGAAAATCTTTCTCGTTTAACTTTTCCTCGAAAGCGTCGACCAATTCCTGTGGACATAGCGTGTCACGTCTTGCTCCGAGCATGTTCATGACGAACAAGGAAACTAGACTGATTGATAGAGCCAAGAAGATAGCAAGGTACCCCAAACCCAGAGATTGATAGACCCATCCAAGCAACGAACTGCTCTCAGCTCCACCACCACCCCCACCGCCCTCAGCAGGTTCAGCGGCCGCGGGAGCACCGCCATCATCCGCGGGGGCCGCATCCGCAGGGGGTGCGTCATCGGCAAACTCCGCAAACTCATCCCCGCCAGCCTCTTGAGCAACGGTGGCTGAGACATTGAAAGTTGTGATGCCAATTGCAAAGAGAACAATTAGCGAAAGGCGATACCAATTCGCCGGAGCCAAACGACTCCGATGAACATCACGATTGTGAATGAGCGAGCTGGTAATCGAAAAATTGAATGAGCCGCAAGCGTCGAACATTAACGAAGCTCTCCGGAAAGAAAAGTATTGACAGATGGGTGCATACGGTAATTCTCGTCTCCGCAGCACCCTCGGTGAACTGAATTTAATTTAGCAGATCTTCGAGACCCATATCCGCGGTGGGAATACGCTGATCATGCGGAATAAGTGTTTTTTATTGTCCTCAACGGCGCGATTCTTGAGCAGACCCAATTTTATTGTCAGCTGAAACCCCAAGAAGTCAAAAACCAGGATACCTTTGCTGCAGCTCCTGCCTAGCCTCCGCTGCCCGTTCCGGCTTCCCTACCTGAGGCCAAAGCTCGACCAATCGCTGCAAAGCCTCGGCATGAGCATCGGGCTGCAACGAGAACATCAGATGAGTATGCAAGTAGGCGAGGATTGCACCCTCGATGTCACCGCTTGCTTCAAACCCGGCACCTTGCGCGTTGTAGATTCTAGCAGCCATCTCGACATCGGTTGGATTCAGGTCACCAATCAACTCGTTGGTGATACCGAGACTTTCCTCGCCTTTCTTACTTTGGGCCAACGCCAATGCCTTTCCGGCTTTTGCGAGCACCTGCAACCTGACAACCTCCGAGGATTGGGCCTTTAGACCAATGACTTTCTCAAATTCTGCAGTGGCAGCATCCGATTGCTGCTTCTTGAGATTGACTAATCCCTGAAGGTAGACCGATTCAATTTTGGTGTTTGCCGATGGTGCAGACATTAACGATTTGTAATACGTCAATGCCTTGTCTGCGTTATTCAAGGCAAGCGACAAATCCCCAAGCAAACGAGCAGCCTCATAAAAATGCCAAGACTGCTGGTAGGTACTTGCAAACGCCAAAAGCTTTCGAACGGCATCATCTTTGGCACCCTTGCCCGCAAGAGCAAGTTTCGCCTCACAGTAAGCAAGATAAAAAGCCGTATCCGCTTTGTTGACATCTCGAGGCAGGCCATCGAGAGAAATCGTCTTCAATTCAGACAACGCTTGATCGTATTGCCCATCAAGAGCAAATTCTCGGCCCTTGGTTAAAGCAGGTGGATCACCCTCAAAAAGAATCTTTAGAATCTGACCTGCTTGAAACTCTTGCGTATTATCACCTCGCTTGAGCACCACACCATCTTTGCTCACAGTGACGATCGTACCACTTACATTGTCTTCCGCCTTGTCGTAAACACGATCAAGCTGAGCGGATGCTGTGCTGATCATCGACACAAAGATCAATGGGATCAGAAAACCCGGTTGTGGTTTTGGAAACAAGTTCATGGGTGTCAATCTTTTCAAGTTCAGTGTGAAAGTGAATCATCGCGAAGATACCTAGCAACAAAACCAAACCAAAGTGAGTTTGCAGCAATCCCCGTTGATGCTTCGATTGTCGGTTGTTTTACTTCGCAGGGAGGCCAACTTGCGACTGGCCAAGTTCTTTCTGAATGAGTTTCAATAATGAATCAAACTTCTTGCGTTGGGAAACACCTCCCAACTCTGGATACAAGGCAGCGACACGCGTAATGTCGGTCACAGATTTTTCGATCAGCAGCTTCTTGTTTTTTGGATCTTTTTCAGCTTTGCCTGCAAGAAATCGACACAAAGCGACATGGTATCGTGCATCAAAGAAACGAGCTTGAAAACGAGGATTACGACTGGTCTCCTGTGAGATCTTACCCCAACCCCAAATGACGTTTTTCTTGTTCGCATCTGGCCTCGCACCAGCCAACGCAGCCTGATAAACGCGAGACTGAACCGCGGGTGGAGCCTTTGCAGCCCATTGCTCGTACGCGAGGGCTGCTTCTACTTGAGCATCAAGCATGGACGCTTTTTCTTTCAACAACGCCTCCAAGAGATTCAGCGACGCGGGGTACTCTCCCAAAAGCCGAAGGGCTTTCCCCTGCTGAAATCGAACCACCAGCGTGTTTCCACCATCCTGCTCACTCAAACTTTGGAATGTGGTTTTTGCCGTTTGCAGCAAACTGGTGGCCAATGTGTTTGGCTGCGAGCCGGTGGTTTCCATGGAGGCCTCTGCCAAATCCATGAGCGTTTGCCCCACCCACTGCAAAGTAGCGACATCTTTTGTTGTTCCCGCAATCCGATCAAGAAAGACGCGAAATGCTTCGATCAGCTTCGATTTCCGGCTGGGGTTCGCAACCTGTAATTGATCGCGAATATCTCGAGCCATGAGAATGAAAATGCGAGTCAAGTCCTGCTGTGCATTTGGGCCCTGGATGCTATCACGCAGCTTCTCCATCACCGCTGTTGCACGGTTGAGCAGCGCCGTTGTGTCCTCCCCCTCTGCCGTCATTCGCTGCACGAGCACTTGTAATTGAACACTGTACAGGTCAGCAGGAAAATTGGGATCCGGCGCTCCCTGCCTCTCAACCAAGGGAACGGGACCATACTTTTCGTTCTCCAAGGCGTCGTAAGCTGCCTGAATCTTACCTTGCCTGAGAGCAACCTTCGCGAACACGAGTGCAGCCTTCATTGCCTCACCGTCTACCAGGCCTGACTGAATTCCATCCAACCCCGCTTTGAGTTCAGCGGAAGCATTTGTGAGGTATTGATCCGCCGCAGCCTCATCCCCATCTTGGCGAGTCT
>CAXQOB010000159.1:0-19203 GCA_964225475.1 Candidatus Nitrosopumilus sp.
TGGTACGAATGCGAATCGCAAGGTGGCGGTGACCCACGACCAGGCGAGGCGAACGCTCGTCAACCTCTCCCTCCACCGCCCGAGCTATCCGTTCTCGTTGACTCCTCGGTTCGATAACACGTACCGCACGAACACTCCACTGACAGTTGGTAAATTTATGAAAACCACCGCAAGTGTTGAAATCGAGCATTCGATTGAGACGGTGTTTCGATACACCAATGAGGAGGTGCCGCAATGGAGCCTCACCGTTATCGAGGACCGCCCAACCAATGACCTCAGAGGGTTAGGAGCTACTTTTCTCTGCGTGACCGAGGAGCACGGCAGACGCATGGAGTTTGATGGCGAGGTCACGCTCTGGGACCCACCTCATCGTTCGGCCGTGGAGCTCATCGGCAAGCAATTTGACATCAGCGCCGAGTACCTGTTTGAGGATTTGAGTGGGCGAACCCGAGTAACGCAACATTCTTCCGTTCGATTCAAGGGTTTCACCAAAATGCTCATGCTCATTGTGGGACCTCTCATTGCCAAGCGGGGGCTCGATGCAGTGAACCGAGAACTGCAATCTTTGAAAGCCAAGCTCGAAAGTCAAACACATTGAATCCGGTTGGCAATGAATCCAGACTCGGAAAGGCATAGATTGGAGGTCGCCTGCCAAAAGGAGCTTTTGACCAAACGCCACCGCGCTGAGATCCCGAGGTGTTTCAATGGAACACCTGCCGTGACATTGGGTCGTGAAAGTCAGATTTGGTGCCTCAAGCACCCGCATGGATTTTCACCGAAACTGCTCTGCGACCGAGGAGAAAACCGAGGTGAGATCCCAAGGTTGCCGCAACCTCAAAACGGACTCTTGATCTCGGGCTTAGTTGGGCTCGCGTCATTGACTCGATCGGACTCGATCATCCCATCTCGGAGGCGAATCACACGTTTTGCTCGAGCCGCCACCTCGTCCTCATGCGTAATCATCACAATCGTCTTGCCATCTTGGTTCAGCGTTGCAAAGAGATCGAGCACCTCTTCGGTCGTTTTGGAGTCGAGATTACCCGTCGCTTCATCAGCGAGCACGAAATAGGGATCATTCACGAGACTTCTCGCAATCGCGACGCGTTGCTGCTGCCCACCGGATAATTCCGTCGGCCGGTGGTAGAGACGTGAACCGAGCCCGACTAATTGCGCCAGCTCACGACACCTTTGAGTTGCATCCTTTCCGATCAGGCCCTGATACTGCAAGGGTACCTTGATGTTCTCGACCACGTTGAGTTGTTGAAGCAAGTTGTAGGACTGAAAAACAAATCCAATTCGTTGTCCACGAATGCGCGAGAGTTGTTTGTCATTGATTTTGGCAACATCCTGACCTGCCAGCAGGTACTTCCCCTGAGTGGGTCGATCGAGACACCCCAGAACATTCAACAGCGTGCTCTTCCCAGAGCCCGAGGGCCCCATGATGGCAATGTATTCGCCGCGTCGCACATCGAAGGATACACCTCGCAGCGCATGAACCGTTTCGCCCTTCATGTAATAGGTGCGATGTAAGTCCTCGACTCGGAAGGCGTACTCGTTCATGGATTCCATTATCAATTTGGTAGCAGGGAGAATTCAGTTCCCACAATCACTTTTACCGATCACTCGTGTCTGAGCGCCTCGATCGGATCCAGGTAGGCAGCCTTACGAGCTGGATACACGCCAAACAGCACTCCAACACAAAGCGAAATACCCAGAGACAAAATGACTGACCACAGCGCAATCCTCGGCTCCAGGGAATGCACGATCGGCGGCAACGCGTCAGGCGAGATGGCCGTGATCAATTGCTTGACAAGACGAAAAATTGGACCAACCGAGAGCCCGAACAACACACCAGCAATCCCACCGCTTGCGGTTAAAACGACCGTCTCTGCCAAGAACTGCCCAATAATGTCACTTCTTGCCGCGCCCAAGGCTCGTCGTACCCCAATCTCACGTGTTCGCTCGGTGACCGTTGCCAACATGATGTTCATGATTCCAATACCACCAACTAGTAGAGAAATACCAGCAATCACCACCAGCAATACATTGAACATCGTTCTTGTGCGTTCAGCTTGACGCAATAATTCGCGTGGAACAACAACTGCGTAGTCCTCCTCCTCATGATATTTCTTGAGGAGGGTTTCAATGATTTGCGCCGTCTCATCGACTTCCTCAATCCGGTTGACCTCCACCGTAATCTGACTGAGCTCGACGTCTTCTCCAACGAAGTTAAAACCGGTGCCACCCCCGACTCGCTTCATGACAAGATCCCCAACCCGCTGCCGTAAGGTCTTGATGGGAATGTAAGCGTCGAGATTGTAATCTCGCGAATCAAGGCTACCGCCGATTGCAGCCGATGCCGTACGATCTTTGGTCTGTCCAATAACCGTATAGAACTCACTTCCGACCCAGATCGCTCGACCGATTGGATTCTCATAAGGAAACAATCGGCGCGCGGTGTCTGCAGCAAGTACAACCACCTTCTCGCCGCGGTCGCGATTGGCGAGCCACCGCCCTCTCGCAATCTCCAATCGATTTAACTCAAGATAATCCTCGGTACAGCCAACCAGTTTCGTATCGGCCGTTCGATCATTGAGTCGCAATTCAAACTTCAGCTCACGCATCGGGATGGCACGCCGAATATTAGGGATATTCTCAACAATCCTCCGATAATCAGCGCGTAGCAAGCCGTAGGTTTTTACGCGACTATTGGCATCCTCTTCACTACCTTCGTTCGGCTGCTTGGTCCGAACAATGACGTTCTTTGCCCCAAGTTCGAGGATCTGTTGCTGCGCCCGATAGCTCACACCCTCTCCCATGGCCACCAGCCAGATCACGGTCGAGGTTCCGATAAAAATACCCAACGCGGCCAGCCCAGCGCGCATCTTCTGAACGAGCAGGCTTTTGACGCCAAGGTTAACGGTTTGGAAGAATTGTGCGATCACGGATTATCGTTTAATTCGGGCTACTCGTGCTTGTGGTTACGTCACTCGTGGGCTCCATTTGCTCCTCGAGTGTCTCAAATGCGAACGGATTCATGTAAACCTCATCTCCTTCAACGAGCCCTGATTCAACGACATGAAAGCTCTCGCCAGCGTCACCCAATTCGATTTGAATACGCTGCGGCCCATCTGCTGAGGAAACCCAACAAAAGTTCGAGTCACCCACCGCGACAACCGCTGCTACGGGAATTTTTAGCACGTCGCTATACTCTGCCACCTTTATCTCAACTTCGGCACTCATTCCCGGCAATTGGTTTTCGGCGATCGGCAAGGAAATGAGGGTGTCATAGCGAACTTGGTTACCAGTCCACCAACCTGCGGGTTTCGTGATTGATGCAACCTCAGAAACCTCGCCCTCAACCGTGCGATTACCCATGATGACCGTCGATTTCTGACCCACCTTCACTCGCTTTACCGATTGCTCGTGGACTCCAATCTTCACCTGCATCCTGTCAAGATCTGGCATGACGAGCAAAACCTGATCCTTCCAAACTTGAGTCCCCTCGGCAATTGGCGCCTTTTCCCATGCCGCGGCATTCGGGTGAATCACCAAACCGCTACGATCTGCCGTTATCACGCAATAATCGAGTTCCTCAACAGCGCGGTCTCTACGTGACCCATCTGCCATTGCTCGCTCAACATTGGCGTTATGCGTGGCCTCGACAGAGGTGAGATTCCCTTTGAGCCTTTGCAATTCTTCTTCGTAAGTAAAATTCTTTAACACATCGAGCTTAGTACGTTGGTAGGCCAAGTTCCGTTTCGTGCGATCAACCACGAATTGACGGTCATCCAAACGTGTGTCATTCAAAAAGCCACTCGCGGACATCTGCTTCCCATGCTTGAGCTGATCTTTAGCACTTTGCAACGCTGACTCCGCCATCGCAATCGCCTTTTCTATATTGAGCAACTCAGTCTGATACCGCCCGTTCTGATATTGCTCAAGCTCAATCTTGGCTCTCGCAACTCGGGCTGCGGAATTATCAGCAGCCGACTGCGACCAGTTGGAGTACTTAGTTCTTTCGTCAACTTGCTCTTGGATAAAGAGTGAATCGAGTCGAACCAGTTCATCGCCTTCCTCCACGTAGGATCCACTGTCGATGATCCATAGCACAGCATTCCGCCCTCGAACCTTGGATTTGAACTCATGATTCTCCTCGCTTTCCAGGATCCCCTCGCCGCGAACGATGACCTCCAGAGACCCGCGCTGAATACGGTGCATTAACATCCCGGAGTGCAGATCTTTCTCCTGTTGACTAAACGAGGTACCGATTATCAGGCCCGCTACCCCGAGAAGACCGCACAGGCTCAACAATACCCGCACGAAACCGTACCGACTCGACACATCTGCTTCGATCATTTCCATTTCAACCTGACTCACAGATCTTCATACCCAAATTGCGAGTCAGTTTTTGAACGTAAAGCGGCCGCTTCCCGTTGCGCCTCTGCAACATGAGTCAAAGGATCAAGGACGACCTGTTCACCGAGTTGCAAGCCACTTTCAACAACAATGAACATTTCATTTCCATCTCCCAACTCGAGAGCACGCCGAACAATCTGCCCATCACCACTCCTTGACCAACAGGCAAAGCCGCTATCTGTCTCCACACAGGCATTGAAGGGAATTGCGATTTTGCCGAAGTGCTCTGCAAAAACAATTTCCACCTCCGCACTCATACCGGGGCGTAATCCATCAATCTCCGGTAACGCGACGATGGAATCGTACTTGACAACATTACCGGTCCACCAGCCAGCTGGTTGAGCAACCGAGGCAACATAACTGACCTTCCCAGCTACTGTATTTCGATTCAATGTTATGTTGACGGGAATCCCCGTGGCCATGCGATCCATCAATGACTCATGAACTCCAACTTTCACCTGCATCTGCTGTAAGTCTGGCATCAACAGAAGCGTTTGATCCTTCTTGACCGTTGCCCCTTCTTCAATTTCAGGAACGTCTTCCCACCGTTCACCCTTCGGGTAGATCACCAATCCTGAACGTTGAGCACGAATGGTACAGAGCTCAAGTTCTTCCTTGGCGCGATCCAAACGTTTCTTGTCTGCAAGGGAACGCTCAAGATCCGCCTCCAAGGTAGCCCGCGCCGCCTTCACTTCGCCATTGAGCCTTACCAATTCTTGCTCCCTTGTGTAGGTTTCAAGCACTTCTATCTGAGTCTCAATAAGCTCGACGCTCGACTGGCTGCTCTTCTCACGGAACTCTTCCCGCTCTACATCAACTTCGCTGGAGTAATTCCCCTGCTTCATCATTCGCAGATGTTTGAGCTGATTTCTATGGCTCAGCAATTTGGCTCGCGCCCCAGCTAACTGTGTTTCTAGGTTTGCTTTTGCCGTTGGAAATGTTCCCTCTATGTACTGCTCAACCGCGATCTTCGCGTTCTCCAATTTCACTTTTGAATCAGCAACCTGAGCCTCAGCCAGATGAAAAAACTTCGTGCGTTCACTGATCTCTTCTTCGATGGCCAGCGTTTCTAACTGTACGAGTACATCACCTTCTTCCACCGCCACGCCACTTTCAATGACGTAGGTAATGGTGTTGTCTCCCCGTACTCGACATTTGATTTCTGTGTTGTTGGCACTTTCGAGAGTCCCTTGCTCGGTCACCGACACAACAACATCACGGTTATCAATCGTATAGGTAGGTAATTCAGCGTTCCGAGGAGTGTCCTCAGTCGTCAAAAATTCATAAGCAGCCCAACTAGCCGCAGTGACTAATAACAGAAGTGCAATCAAGCGAGTCATTTGCCCGTTCCCCCTGTACCGAGGTCGACGCTTTCCTCGGGCGGACTTCCACTACTAAGCGTCTTCAAGGCTTCCCCTGCAGCCTCGTCCAATAGCGCCGCAGGATTAAGCACTACCTCATCCCCCTCACTTAACCCTGATACCACCTCAATGAAGACATCATTACTGTCGCCAAGAACCACTTGACGCTTGCTCGGAGTCTCACTTCCCGCTACCCAACAAAAATCACCATCCTCGGTTTCTATCACCGCAGCAACAGGGACCATCACCACGTCTTGATGGACTGCGAGCACCACCTCAATCTCGGCGCTCATCCCCGGCTTTAAGCCATCGTCCTCGGGAAGCTCAATGATTGTGTCGTATTTAACAACGTTCCCGGTCCACCAACCCGCTGGTCGCGTCACTGAAGCAACCTCTGACACTTTGGCCTCCAGCGTTCGATCCGGGAGGGTCACAATCGCCCGAAGCCCGGGCTTAACACGCTCAATCACAGACTCATGGATCCCAAGCTTTACCTGCATTGCGGAGAGATCGGGCATCAACAATAGAACCTGATCTTTTCTGACCGTCGCACCATCGGTGATGTCCGGTGTCGTCTTCCATGCAGCGGCTGAGGGGTAGATAACAAGCCCCCTTTTCTCTGCCCGAATCACACAATCTTCAAGCTCTTGTTTTGCACGGTCGCGACGTTTTATCTCCATCGCTAAACCGGCTTTATCCGCTGCAAGCTTTGACATTTGTGCAGTTAAACTACCCTTGAAGGTTTCCATCTGCATCCGCCGCGTGTAGTCCTTTAGCACCGAAATCTCGGTTTCCTTAACCTTGAGTTCCAACTCAGCTTGCTTAACCGCAATAGAATTACCTTCGACTTCGAGTTCCGTTGCAAATCCTTGTCGAAACAGTGTCTTCGATCGATCATAGCTCTCCTGAGAAGCGCGGAGGTTACGCTGCTTGTCAGCCAGATCATTCTCTAGCGATTGTAATTCAGACCGATATACCCCCTCTTCATACGCTTTGATCTTAATTTTCGAAGTCTCGACATTAGCCTCGGTTTCCGCAAGCGTCGCTTCTGCAATAAAGGTGTTGGTTTTTGTCAGGCTATACTGCTCCTCCAAAACCTTGGTATCTAAGCGAACGAGCTCTTGCCCCTCTTCTACGATCGTTCCGGTCGGCACGACGTAAGTCACCGTGCTGAATCCGCGAACCTTGCACTTGATCTCCGTATTATTGGAACTCTCGAGCGTTCCTTGTTCTGTCACTGAGACCGTAAGATTTCCTCGACGGATCTTGTGTGTTAAGAATGAATTGGTTTCCTCTGCTAGCTTAGGCCAATAGGCCACAGCGGAAACGCCGCCAACAATAACTACCAACCCCATGATGATCACCAAACTGAAAGCTCGACGATCATCCTGATTCGAAACAGAGTCTTCCGCAGACTCCTCACTCGACGCTGTTAACGGTAAATCCGGATCTGCATTCATCGAACGTTATAAGATGCTTTGTGTGGGGGTCTTGTTTTCGCAATTCACCGCCGTGGTGACGGAATCATAAATTCGTTTCGTCTAGTTGATTCTAAGCTCAGCTGGGCCGTAAGTGGTAAGCTTCGCAACGCTGTTCGCACGATACACAGCAAGCCACCATTTTTTTCTTTTCGCGAACGGCCCTGGACTTTAACCAAGCCATTAGCCTAGGGCCTTTAAGTAAGCCGTGAAGATGATCGTCTTCAGCAACTAAATCCAGCGACCTCAGTCAAACCTCCTGCCTCTTCGTTGTTACACTACTACCTTACTGGAAATTCCACCATCTGAGGTCGAGCCGCCGATCGGAGGGGAGCCATATCCCTCTCACGCGAATCGATCTCAGAGTCTGATCGTTGGCCAGTATTGCCTGCTAAATTCTCCACGGATGTCTCTTCAACACTGACAGCGGCAAGCACGGCACTACCGACATCCGGATCTCTGATCTCCCGAGACGTTTCTGCCGGATCCCGGGGGACTCCCGGTGCTTGTGCAGGCGACTCTTGGTTGAAATCGGCGTCGATCGGATTCTCAATCCAACGACCTTCCGAATCAAGCTTCATGATTCCTAATTCACGATAGAGACGTAGCCGCGTTGCGTAATGACCAAGCCAAGCCGATAAGAGTCCGTTCTGCGATGAAAGCAATGCACCCTGCGATGACTGCAAAACATATGCTTGATTTTGATTGACCTGTTGTCTCTGCCCTGGTTGTAATTGCGGCGGGGGAGCGAGCAATGATAGCTGGGTCTGTTCTGATCGCCGAAGAGCAATCGCAACTGCACGCCTCTGTATTTCCAGCTGTTCTGTTCGAATTTCCAACGTTCTCAACAGCGCTCGAAGTCCTTTCTGCAACGTGTCTCGAGACTGAATGAATTGCCTCCTCGCTCGCTGGAAATCGATAAGAGACTCCCGGTAACCATTTCGTTCGAGCAGTCTGGCCAGCGGAGCGTCGAACTCGAGACCCAATTGCAAGCTACTTGTTCCGCCGCGAAAATCCAGCATGTTATTGCGAGCAGTACTGAGATCGATATCACCAGTGATCGAGAGATTTGACTCCAGCTCATTGGCAGCTATCTCGATGGCTCTCCAACGATCCACCAACGCTGCCCTTCCGTTCATAAAATCAAGACGATTCTCGAGAGCAATCTCAAACGCTTGCTCCTTCGTTAGGTCGAGCTTCGGAACAGTAATCAGCTCTAGCCGCATCTGAGCGGGGATGAGTGATAATCGCTCAGCAATCTGGGAATACTCTTGAATCCAAGCACTCAAGCTGGAGAGACTGCGTTGTACTGGTTGATTAGCTGCCCGCTCCATAATCGAATCTAATTCTAACGACGCAGCCTTCACACCGGTTTCGCCCGTGGACAACTCATCTAGTTTTTCACGTGTCTCAGCGATCTGCTGACGGAAAGCAATCACCTCCACCGAGGACATCGTTCTTTCGCGTTCAGCGGCAATGTCGTTTACTCGCATCACCTCCGCTTCAGCCAGTTCACGCATCGCCTCGACCCGCGAAACATGACTTTTCGCAGATTCCAGCGAGGCCATAAGCTGCTGGTCTGCGTCAATGAAGCTGAATCTGGCATCAATCAAGCGATTACATAAATCAAAACCAGCCTTGAGTAAGCCGAGATCATCAGCAGCCGCCAACGGCGATCCTTCAACTTCTTCATTTTCTTTTTCACGTCCACCTAATTCTTCGCTGATCCTGTCAATCTCGTTTGACAATTGATTTAACTTTTCGACCTCCGTGTAAAGGTCTGCGTCATCCGGATCCGAATTCATCTCTCCATTTCGAGCAGAGGTCAACGCGTTGGTGAGCGAGGTCACTATCTGTGCCAAACTCTGCAAATAACCAAGGAACTCATCTTCGGAAAGGTTGCCAAGGTTCGCCGCCGACTGAGCTAAACCCGCCAATTGCTGCCTAAGATCGATCACACCGCTAAGCCACCCGATTCGCCTTTGAAGCTGAATCAGTGATTCATTGATTTCGTCCGCCTCCACTGGCACTAATTGAAAGTCTTTCAGCAGGGTTTCATCGATAGACAGAGGCAAATCCGCCGGAAGCCCCATGATCTGAGTCTTGTAATTATCCACAGCAAGCTGAAAGCCATTCTGCTGGTCGAGTAGAGAAGCTGCTGTCCGCGCGAAGTCCTGCTTGAATTGGTCCAACTGAACGATATCCGTAAGCTCATTGTCAAACTGAGCCTGCAAGCGGTCGCGTGTCCGGCGTTGTAGTCGCAGTGTTGCCTGAGTGTTTCGAATCTGCCGCGATTGCTGAAGCAAGCCAAGATAACCACCAACACCGCCGAACCCTGAGAAGGATTGCAACTGCGTTGAAGTACCAAAACGCTGGGGGCCGGAAACCCCAAGCTCGCCAATCACAACTTGGGTGAAAAACCCTTGCCGAAATTGAGCGTAAGCCCGTAGGTTCCCCAATAACCTTCGTTCAGCTTGCGTGAGCTGCTCCAATGCAATCTTTTTCCCGGCCCCACGCAGCAACGGCTGTACAAAGGAAAAGTTTGCGAGGGAGCTTCCAAGACTTGCATCTGAACCGGTGAAGTCCCACGTAAATGAATTTGCAAATCCAATCAGCACTTCACCAGCAGTGGCTAGCCTACGTCTGGCTTGTAAATCGGTAGGGACGGAAAAGCGATTCGTCTCGGGCCTCTCAAACGGCCCACCGACGACGTAGTGCCCAAGCGGTTGGGAATACGCGATTGCGACCGGGTTGATATCACCTCGATGAACAAAACTGGTTCCACTACCTCCAAAAAACTGAGTATCGAGTCTAAACCGTTGCGCGGTCACATCGAGGGAAGAGAGATAAAGCGTCTCAAGATTATTCTGATGAAGGGGTGAATGCAGGTACGCCAAACGCAGGGCTGAGTCGATCGAAAGCTCAACATTTCCCTCAGCATCAATGGTCGAATACTCACCCAACTGCGATCGCCACGCGGGATTCTCCAGATTGGACCTCACACCATTCTTCCCCCACTCACTCCATCCACTAACACCATTGACCCGCTTCATGTATTGATTAGATGTTGGATCATCAATGGGCATGGCAGAGTGATCCGGATCCTGGGAATCAAAAAACCGGCTTCGAGGATCCGCATCAATGCTCACCGACCCAACTGCCCAACGCGGATCATCATTGCGTTCCTCGATGACCCGGTAAGCTTCCCGATCCGCCTGTTTCCGATGATGGGTCTGACTGCATCCAGCGCAAATCAGACTGATCCCGCTGATCCAAATCAGGATTAAGGTGATGCGACTTGGAATTGATCGCGAATACAAAGGTCTATCTTCCTATACGTTACAGCGTCAGTCGATCCATCCTATCGACGCTCGGTGTGCACCCCTGGTGAACACACTATTACCACCGCCGATGCGGCATTTACCGTGAGGTTTGGCAAAAAAACTCAATGCCAGGCCACGCAGTGTTGGCGTATCTCTCTTCTCATCCGTTTTGCGGCGCAGAGGTTGCGCGGACTGGTTACGACCATTCGAAAGAGTTATCGTCGTAACGGTTATGACGATATTATCGGCAACGGATGCATCGCTACTCCTTGCCCAATCGTCAAACTCAACCAACCACCTCTCTTGGTGACCGCAGTGTAAATCCTTGGTCACCTTTGCCCGCGAGGGGTTGTTACACACCGTTGCACTTACCGGGATTTACGGGGTCAACTCGAAGCAATAGGCCGCTCCCAGCCCACAAAACGCCCCCCCCGCTCGATCTTCTATCGCACTGAAGCTCTGGTGCACTGCAGATCTCTGATAACGGTCAGGCTAACGCGATCCAAGAGTGTTGGATGAATTCGGCCACGATCACACCGGGTTGCCGGATTCGTCATTTCTCTGCGTCTGATGTAAACTGGGCGTCAGATCCCCTGATCGTTAGAGCTCACCAAGACACTTTCGCCGCCTTCCGACCGTGTGTCATTGAAACACCTACCATGAATTCCTGCCTGCGTTTGCTTGCCTACGCCACCTTCGGCCTCGGAAATCCATTCGCGATTTTCGCTACCGACGCTGAGTTTACTGGCCAAAGCTCTGCAAAGGTTGTCATCACCGATACTTCGGAAAAGAAACCAACCAATCCCCAGCAAGTGGGTAGGTTAAACCTCGATTTTAAACGCAGTATCCGACCTATCCTCTCCGACGCTTGCTACACGTGTCACGGTCCGGACCCTGAAGCCAGGATTTCTGAATTACGACTGGATACGCGGGAATCAGCCATTGAGTCGGAGGTTCTAACCTCCGGGGAAATGTTGGATCGCATCATGTCAGACGATCCTGAATTCCAAATGCCTCCACCGTCAGCCAATCGCCCCCTGACTGATGCAGAGTCAACGATGCTAAACCGATGGCTAACATCCGGTGCCGACTGGCCGGAAGACGATCGACACTGGGCATACGTTCCGGCGGTTAGGTCCACGCCCGCAGACGTGAAGAACGTGAAATGGTTACAAAACGCAATCGACTCCTTTGTGCTTAACAAGCTCGAACGTAATGGGCTCAGTCCCTCCGAATCGGCGGACAAGAGCACGCTACTGAGGCGAGTCACCTTCGACCTTACCGGTTTACCACCCACTACGCAGGAACTGGACGCATTCCTCGCAGACCAGTCCAGTGGCGCGTATGAAACGGTAGTGAATCGGCTACTTGCGTCCGAGAAGTACGGCGAACATATGGCTCTGGATTGGCTCGAGGCGTCACGTTATGCGGACACCGATGGATATCAAAATGATCGCCTACGTTACATGTGGGTTTGGCGAGACTGGTTAATCCAGTCTCTCAACAACAACATGCCCTTTGACAAGTTCGTCACCCATCAAATGGCTGGAGATTTAATTGAGGATCGAAGCTTTCACAGCCAAGTTGCTACAGGATTCAATCGGAACCATCGTATTAACTCAGAAGGTGGCGCGATTCCTGATGAATGGATTGTTGAGTATGTAGCGGATCGTGTCGAAACCATGGGGACCCTTTTCCTCGGACTCACCCTCAACTGCTCCCGATGTCACGATCACAAATATGACGCCATCACCCAACGTGATTTTTACAGCCTCTTTGCGTTCTTCAATACCATTGACGAAGCCGGCTTAGGCCCCAACAACGGCAACAGCCCTCCGTTCATTCCCGTACCCAAATCGTGGCCCAACCTTTCGGCGAAAGAATCCCAGTTCGTTGAACCCGAACCTGTAACCATCAAGGTCGTTCAGGTATCGGTCCCCCGCCCGCAACCCGGTTCACCGCAAACGGTCATGGTGCTGCACGAATCCAAGGATCCGCGGCCAACCTATCGCCTGATCCGCGGACAGTACGACCAGCCTGATACAAGCGAGACCCTAACGCCAGCCACGCCAAAGGTTATTGGCGGTTGGAAAGGGGATTGGCCGCAGAATCGCCTCGGTTTGGCGAAGTGGCTGGTGAGCCCGGAGCATCCACTAACCGCCCGAGTGACCGTCAACCGATATTGGCAGCACTTCTTTGGCAGTGGACTTGTACAGAGTAGCGAGAACTTCGGAGTCCAAGGCGAGTTCCCGACGCACCCGGCACTGCTGGACTGGCTCGCCACTGAATTCGTGAAGACCGGATGGGATGTAAAAGCAATCCATAAGCTGATCGTCATGAGCGCCACCTATCAGCAATCCTCGATTGCCAATTCCAAAATGCTGAACGTGGACCCAGAGAACAGGCTCCTTGCACGCGGACCTCGTCGACGACTTTCGCCGTTTGCGATTCGGGACGCTGTCCTGCAACACAGTGGGCTTCTAAGCCAAACACTTGGCGGCCCCTCAGTCAAACCCTACATGCCACCAGGGATTTGGAAAAGCATTTCCAATGCTAAGTACCAACAAGATCACGGCGAGAAACTTTACCGGCGGAGTCTGTATACGTACTGGAGACGCACCGTGCCTCCGCCGACCATGATGGCTTTTAATGCCGCAGCCAGAGAGACCTGCACAGTACGCAGCGATTTAACCACAACACCGCTACAAGCACTCACATTGATGAACAATATCGCATTCGTCGAAGCGGCGAGATTTCTGGGGGAACGAATGTGCCATCCCTTAGGCGATGAACCGATAAAACTGCTCGATAGCAAGGATGAACCTGAGCTCGCACCACCGGATTCGCAGAAGGTACAAAAGCAGATCCACTGGGCTTTTCGGACGGTGACCAGTCGGGAGCCTTCGATGTCTGAGACCAAACGGTTGGTTAATGACTTTGCGATTTATCTAAGTGAATTCAGATCCGAACCAAAGAACGCGCAGCAACTGCTGGCCATCGGTGAAAAAAAACGAGATCAATCACTTGAACCATCATTGCTAGCGGCTATGACCCTGATTGCGAACACACTCCTGAACCTTGACGAGTCGATGAGTCAAAACTAGTTCGTTGCGACGAAACCCAACGCAACCAACACGACACCAATACCATGCATCAACTAAGACAGACCGTACAAAATCGACGAGCATTTCTTGGCGGCAGCGCCGTAAGCCTGGGAACCATCGCACTCGGAGAACTCGAGTCGCATGCAATGACAGGCCCCGATGAAGAGCCGATACTTCAAGGCGCACTCGCATCGCTCCCACACCATCCACCAAAAGTCAAACGCGTCATTTACTTGTTTCAATCAGGTGGGCCCGCGCAGATGGACCTGTTCGACTACAAGCCCAAGTTGGTCGAACGTTTTGGGGAAGAGGTCCCCACGTCGATCTACCCTGATGAACGCAAGACGACCATGACTTCTGGGCAAGAGTCATTCCCCGTGGCTCCGTCGTCATTGATTTTTTCAAAACGCGGTAACAGCGGAATCTGGATGAGTGAACCGCTGAGACATCTTGCCGATGTCGCAGACGATTTATGCGTCGTCAAAAGCATGTATACCGATGCCATCAACCATGACCCAGCTGCAACACTTTTCCAGACCGGGTCGGTCATCGCCGGTCGGCCCAGCATGGGCTCATGGGTGAGCTACGGCCTTGGTAGCGACAACGCGAACCTACCGGCATTTGTTGCACTCACTTCCAACGGGACCGCCAAGCAGGGACAACCGTTATACGATCGACTCTGGGGATCCGGCTTTCTACCCGGTAGATTTCAGGGTGTAAAATTCCGTGGACAAGGAGATCCCATCCTTGATCTCTACAACCCGGCGGGCATGACAAGGCAACAACGTCGAAGAACACTCGATTCACTGCAAAGCCTCAATCAACAACAAGCCTCAAGATTCAATGACCCGGCAATTTCTACTCGGATCGCACAATACGAACTTGCGTTCCGCATGCAAATGAGTGTCCCTGAATTAATCGACTTTAACAGCGAACCGAAGCACGTCATTGATCTTTACGGGCGCGATGTGATGAAGGCCGGCAGGTACGCTTACAATTGTTTGCTCGCAAGAAGGCTGGCCGAAAGAGGCGTGCGTTTCATCCAACTATACCATCGAGGCTGGGATGCCCATAACAATGCACCCAAGAGCGTTGCAGCCCAATGCAAAGACACTGATCAGGCAACCGCTGCATTGATAAAAGATTTGAAGCAACGCGGCATGCTCGAGGAAACACTAATCGTGTGGGGCGGTGAGTTTGGCCGCACCATCTACTGCCAAGGCAAACTCACCAAGGAAAACTACGGAAGGGACCATCACCCGAATTGTTTTACCTACTGGCTAGCTGGGGGTGGAATCAAAAAGGGATTTTCCTATGGCCGAACGGATGACTACAGCGTCAATGTTGTCGAGAATCCAGTGCACGTCCACGATTTACAAGCGACCATTCTTCATCAACTGGGAATCAATCACGAGAAATTGACCTACAAACACCAAGGACGACACTACCGCCTTACGGATGTACATGGAACCGTTGTGAAGGATCTGCTCGCCTGAGGAGAAAAAAACGTCTAACGCGTGCCAAGAGCTGACTCGCTATCCGGTGTGCCCTCATTGAGCCACGAAAAGAACCCACGCAATGAACCGCATCTGTCGCTCTAGAAATAGACATTTCACTCCAAGCCTGACCGTTCGCTTCAGGTCTTGGGTCTGCGGAGATGCTACGACGCTGAAACGGATGGTTCACCCGCATCCTTAACGCATCGAGCGTTGCAGTCACCAACCTGCATCCATGTGGTTGGGATCACACCTGTGTCACGAGTTAACCCGGAACGTCCCCACAAGGGGATACTCTTTCTAGAACTCACCAACGGCCTCGATTCAAAAGCCCCCTTGAGGACCACCGCGGAATCATGGGTTAAATCAAGTCCCCCGGAGGGCATCTGACCGTCCCAACCCGACGATTCCGATTGAATCCATTGACCGGACCACCGAAACGTCAGTTTTTAATGCAATCTGCAAAGAGCGATTCGATTTAACGGACCCGGGCATCTATCTTTTACTCTTACGCAAACCTCGTTAACCCGCTTCTTGTTGGGCTCTAGCCTTCCCACGTTTTACGCACAAAGACCCTACCATGCGTTACCCCAAGCAAAGCACAAATCAACATATCGCCAAACGCCTGGCCCCAATACTCTCCAATCCCACTTATATAACCCGTACTGTCTTTCTCGGTATCACTCTCTGCTTTACCGCTGTCGCACTGCATGCCGAGCCCAAGAAAGATAAAGGCCAAAAGACGAATCAAAACAAAACGAGTGCGCCTGAAGAATGGAACATCGAACGTCTATCAGGCACCACCCAAAATCAGGTGATCGACACCGATGAGGGAACCTGGATCAATTTGGACATAAGCCCCGATGGCAGCACCATCATTTTTGATCTCTTGGGCGATCTCTACACCATGCCCATCACTGGAGCCGACGGATCCCATAAAAAAAGGTTCCCAAATAAATTTACCTCCGGTGTCGCTTGGGATATGCAACCTCGCTTTAGTCCTGATGGAAAGTCGGTTGCATTCACCAGTGATCGAAATGGCAAGAGCGGAAAGGCAGGCGACAATCTTTGGATCAAACCCACTGACGGTGGCGATTTAATTCAAGTGACCAATGAAACGTATCGTTTGATCAATGGCCCGGCATGGTCTCCCGATGGGCAATACCTTGTAGGACGTAAACATTTTACGAGTCGTCGCTCGTTGGGCGCCGGTGAAATGTGGATGTATCACCGCGATGCCCTCGCAAGGGACGCGACCGAGGGCTTGCAACTAACCAAACGTGCCAACCAGCAAAAAGATGTCAATGAGCCGGTATTCTCACCGGATGGTCAATACCTTTACTACTCTTATGATGCCACGCCCGGAGACGCATTCGAGTATGACAAGGACTCCACCAAAGGCATCTACGCGATCAAACAAATGAACCTTTCATCGGGTGAAACGGAGGTTCTTATCCGGGGCCCCGGGGGCGCTTGCCGCCCAACCCCTTCCCCGGATGGCAAGACGATCGCATTTGTACGACGGGTCGATGGAAAAACGGGTCTTCATCTCTATGACTTAGAATCCGGCAGTGTGCGATTAATCTACGATCTTCTAGAAAGGGATATGCAAGAAGCCTGGGCAATCCATGGCGTCTATTCCTCGTTCGCGTGGACCCCCGATGGTGAAACGATTGTGATCTGGGCCAAGGGAAAAATCCGGCAAATCTCCGTTGCGACGGGCGACGCTAAGATCATCCCCTTTCGGATCAAGGATAAACGCGTCGTCAAACCCGCAGTTCGTTTTCCCATCCCCGTCGGCGAAGACAAATTTGACGTAAAAATGCTGCGGTGGGTCACCGTATCTCCACTCGGTGATCAAGTTGCCTATCAAGCCTTGGGGCATATCTATATCCGAGACCTCCCTGAAGGCACCCCACGCCGACTGACCTCACAAACGACCCATTTCGAGAACTATCCGAACTACTCTCGCGACGGCAAGTTCCTGGTCTACACCACATGGAACGACCAAAGCCTGGGTGCTGTGCGGATTGCTTCGGTCGATGAAGATCCTTCCGAAACCTGGACCGTCACTCAGGAACCGGGTCACTACGTGGAACCGGTCTTTTCGCCTGATGGCAAGACCATTGTGTATCGGAAAATCCGAGGCGGAGGAATCGTTTCCCCATTGTGGTCCAGAGACCCCGGTCTTTATCGAACTTCAATCAACCGTGATGATCAAAAGGTCACGCGGATTTCAACCGAGGGGTCAAACCCACAATTCGGAGCATCAAATGACCGCATTTATTTTACGCGTCGTGAAGCGAACCAAGATGCTGACAACCTGAAACTCTGCTCGATGGATCTCTCAGGAAACGAGACGAGAACCCATTACACCAGCAACTGGGCAACCGCGTTCCGAGTCTCTCCTGATGAATCATCCATCGCATTCATAGAGCGTTTCCATGTTTACGTCGCACCGTTTGTCCACACGGGCGAGACGGTTTCAGTTGGGCCCAATGCCAAAGGCTTGCCTATCCAACAAGTAAGCCAACAAGCTGGTGACTTCATTCATTTTTCAGGCGACAGCCAACAACTCCATTGGAGCCTCGGCGCGGACCTGTATTCATGCAAGCTCCTTGAACCAACGTTAAAAGCAGTCTCTCAACCGATTGGTTTCCAAAAGACGCATGCAAAGCCCACCGGAAAAACCGCAATTGTTAACGCTCGAATTCTAACAATGGGCTCCGCTGGCGTGATTAAGAAGGGGACCATTCTGATCGAAGGCAATCGCATCGTTGCCGTTGGTAACTCAAAGCAGGTCAAACTCCCGGAGGATGTCTATAAGATTGATGCGCAAGGAAGTACTGTCAGCCCGGGTTTCATCGACACCCATGCACACGGCGCTCAGGCCGCTAACGGAATCATTCCTCAGCAGAACTGGGTGGATTACTCCCGGCTAGCCTTCGGTGTGACAACGATTCACGATCCGAGTAATCAGACACACAGTATTTTTGCCGCCAGCGAACTTACGAAATCCGGCCACATTACCGCTCCACGTACTTTCTCAACGGGCACCATTCTCTACGGTGCTACGGGTGCTAGCCGCGCCAATGTCGACAGCCTTGATGACGCGCGATTTCATCTCAAACGAATGAAAGCGGTCGGTGCATTTACCGTTAAAAGTTACAACCAACCACGAAGAGAACAGCGTCAGCAAATACTTGAAGCAGCCCGGGAATTGAAAATGATGGTGGTTCCCGAGGGTGGCTCTACCTTCATGCACAACATGACGATGATTGTTGATGGCCACACCGGTATCGAGCACACCCTGCCAGTGCAAACCGCCTACGATGATGTGATGGACCTTTGGCGTGACACAGGCGTTGGCTACACTCCCACTCTGAGTGTTGCCTACGGTGGGATCTCAGGCGAGCAGTATTGGTACCAAATCGACGACCTCTGGCGACACCCCCGCTTACAAACGTTTATTCCACCACACGTCTTGAACCCTCGATCACGGCGGCGACAGAAATCGCCCGACGAAGACTACAACCACATGCGCGTCGCGGAAATTGCAAAACAATTAGTGGACCAGAACGGATTGGTTCAGGCCGGTGGTCACGGGCAACTCAACGGAGTTTGCACGCATTGGGAGATGTGGAGTTTCGTCCAAGGTGGTATGACGCCGATCGCGGCATTGAAGTGTGGAACCATTAACGGGGCAAGGTACCTTGGCCTGGACGGTGATCTCGGATCGATTGAAAAGGGAAAACTTGCTGACTTGATCATCTTTCAAAAGGGCGCTGATCCGACACAACAGATTCGCGATAGCGAAAAGATACGGTATGTGATAGCCAACGGCGAGATCTTTGAAGCAGACCGCATGAACCGATTTGGGAGTCGACAGCCTCGCACGCCTTTCTACTGGGATGGATCCGCGAGCGGGATGACGTTCATGTCAACCATCGAGCACGGAGTGGGGTGCAGCTGCCTGCGAAGTCGGCAATAAAGATAGGTGACAAAGCAAGTTCACCATTCGC
>CAXQOB010000160.1:0-23872 GCA_964225475.1 Candidatus Nitrosopumilus sp.
AAGTAAGGTCTGCGGACGCGTTGGCGATCCAAGCCAAGTTGCTTGTGACACTGCTTGGCGATCAAAACGTTCAAGTTGAGGGGTTCTCGTAGCAACTTGCAGTGTTGAGGAATGAGTTCTAATACTGCTGTGAGTGGGGTGATCCTCGTCAGCGAACGGATCAAACGATTGTCCGTTAGGTGATTCAACTCTGGCCGCAGCACGTGGCCCGTGGACGGATTTCCCTGGTTCATTCACGCTCGGTGGCCGAGCATCATGATGCCTTTGCGGTTCAACCTGTGAACTTTTTCGCCATTTCAAGCCGAACGTATTGGGCTGTTCGGAGTGCTCGGTGCGCGAGAAAGTCGGATTGGGGATTGTCGGTGGCGACGCTGCTCGCACGTGAGTTCCATGCAATGGTACTCGATGGAGCGTATGGGCAGACGTAGCGAGGGGTGCTGCGTTGGAGCGGCCGTGAGAGTACCCATTCTCCTGTGCTGAAGATCCTTGTGGGTCACAGCAATAGGCGAGGAGAATCGTCGAACTAAGGGCTATCCCCTTTGTGAACATCCGGACTGTAGTTCGGTGCTTCTGACGTGATCGCGATGTCATGCGGATGGTTCTCCCTAACCGTCGCTGCTGAAACACGAATGAATTTCGCATTCGCTCTCAGTTCATCAATTGTTCGTGTACCGACGTATCCCATCCCCGCTCGAAGTCCACCGACTAGTTGGTAAACGTAGTCGCTAAGCGGACCTTTAAACGGAACACGCCCTTCAACGCCTTCGGGAACCAGTTTTCCTGCCTCGGTTCCTTTCTGACGATATCGATCACTACTTCCTTTGACCATCGCACCCATCGATCCCATCCCTCGGTAAGACTTGAAGGTCCGACCTTGGTAGAGAATGACTTTGCCTGGGCTTTCGCTAAGCCCTGCAAAGAGGCTTCCGATCATAACGGTACTTGCTCCGGCGGCGATCGCTTTGGTCACATCGCCACTGAAACGGATACCGCCGTCCGCGATAACTGGAATATTTCTATTCTTGGCTACCTCGTTGGCTCTCAGAATTGCTGAGATTTGAGGAACTCCAACACCACTGATCACTCGAGTCGTGCAGATTGAACCGGGACCAATCCCGATTTTGACCGCGTCCGCGCCCGCATCAATCAACGCGAGGGCACCCTCAGGGGTCGCCACATTTCCGGCGACCACATCGATATCCCAAGCTTTTTGGTGTTTGATTTCCCGTACCGTATCAATCACATTTTTACTGTGACCATGAGCCGAATCGACGACCAGCAAATCGACACCTTGTCGTATCAACGCTTCCGCACGCTCAAAATCCCCTACTCCAACTGCCGCACCGACGCGCAGCCGTCCCTGAGAATCTTTGCAAGCACGCGGGAATCGCTTCATCATGTCGATGTCGCGGATCGTAATAAGTCCCGTTAGTTTCCTATCTTCGTCAACCAGCAGAAGTTTCTCGACTCTTTTTGCCGTTAAAATCCGCTCAGCTTCCTCAAGCGTCACATTTCCTACCGCTGTGACGAGGTTTTCTCGGGTCATCACCTCCGAGACGGGTAGTTCTGGGTCTTCGAGAAAACGAAGATCTCGTCTCGTTAGGATGCCGACCAACTTCTGGTCATTGCTGACAATTGGGATCCCAGAAACATTGGCTTCATCCATCAGAGCTGCAGCTCTGCCCACTTTTTCCTCAGGCGGGAGGGTCACTGGGTCAACAATGATACCATTGGCAGATCGTTTGACTTTCATTACCTGTTCAGTCTGCTGAACGACCGACAGATTCTTGTGAACGATCCCTAAACCGCCTTCTTTAGCTAATGCTATCGCCATCTCCGATTCGGTCACCGTGTCCATGGGTGCGGAGATGAGGGGAATTTGTAATCGAATGCGGGCGGTCAGGTTGGAGCTGACATCAACCTCGCTGGGAACGATTTCACTGTACTGTGGTTCTAGTAACACATCGTCGAATGTCACACCGAGTGTCGTAATTTTGTCGTCCGACATGGGATTCAGCCCGCGCGAGTCATGTTTTTTTGGAGCGCAGAATTATGCCTCATCTCAACCAGACTGAGTAGACGTGGCTCGGTCTTACCAGCCAAGAACGTAGGCGAAAATCAGCGGGGCACAGATCGAAGCGTCGCTTTGAATCATGAATTTGGGAGCCGACCCCTCCAGCTTGTACCAAGTGATCTTTTCATTCGGAACCGCTCCGCTATATCCACCGAAGCTGGTAACAGCGTCGCTGATTTGGCAAAAGTAGCTCCATAGTGGGATATCCTGCTTGAGGTCCTGAATGAGCATTGGCACCACGCAAATAGGGAAATCCCCAGCGATACCTCCCCCGATTTGGAAAAAGCCAATCGGTGATTTGCTAGCGTGCTCCTGATACCATTTTGCGAGCCGCTCCATTTGGGCCGTACCGTGCGCGATCGCGCCATGACCTGGGAGAGAGCCGTCCATAACGCGGGCAGCATAAATATTGCCGAGGGTGGAATCCTCGAAACCGGGCGTAAATACAGGGATTCCCTTGTCTTTCGCCGCTGCAAGCCAACTGTTTTTTCGTGGTATTTGGTAGTGCTCTTCCAGTGTTGGGTCATCGAGAAGGTCGAACATGAACTCGGCGGGCATCCGTTGAAGATCATTCGCTGCAGCTTCCTTCCATTTGGACATGAGCCGACCCTCGATGTGTCGCATCACTGTTTCTGGGATGCAGGTGTCGGTGACTCGATTGAATCCCGCATCGCGCAGCCGAACTTCATCTTCAACCGACAGGGCACGCCAATCCTCCACAATCTGATATTCGTCATGGGCAACCAAATTGAAGATATCCTCCTCGAGATTCGCTGCAGTGCAGGTAATGGCATGGACCTTGTCCTGACGGATCATCTCTGCAAGAGAAAGTCCAATCTCTCCCGTGCTCATGGCACCCGCAAGGGTTAGCATCATTTTGCCGTTTGATGATTTTGAGACAAATTCACGATAGCTCTTTGCAGCGGCTACCAGCTCACGGGCATTGAAGTGGCGGAAGTGATCGTCAAGGAAGTTCGTGATATTCATGCAATGCTTCTCAGGGTGCATCGATTTTCAGAGCATTCAGTTGATGCTCTCACGCGTACTGCGAATCGAGGGCATTCCTCGAATGATCGGTACCCCTCAGATTCTACTGAACAAGCAGAACTCAGCGATCGGTTATCTCGGCATTTCCCGGCCGTTGTCGGTCGGTGAACCCCTGTTCTTTGTGTGATCGAGTCTCGCCCCACGGGGAGTTCTGGTATCAGTATGTAAACGGGTAACAGCCTCCCTTTTTAGTCGGCTGTAACTTGATTCAGGTAGCCCGCTCTCGTTGGGGTCGGTGCGTTCCCGCGTTGGTTCTCGCGAACTGGCGATCAAACGGGTTCAGGTTTGCCAGAGTTGCGCCCAAAAAAACAGCAAAAAAAACCTTTTTATTTTCAGTGCTAAAGTCGCTTTGATTCACGCAGAGGTGCTTTAAGGGAGCTATTTTTTTCTTTATCCGTGGCGATGCAAGAATAAATAAAATAAAAATAAAAAAATAGCAATTTTTTTCTTCGTTTTGCATCGAGGATCGTGGACTGATTCATTGCGGTTCTCAAAGGCCGTTTTTTCCCGCTCTGCCAGCGACTAGCAACAATTGGGCCATTCTGTGCGACAGCCCTAGGCGAATTGACCTTGATTTGTTATTTTTTGCGGCGATCGATCATCCTTTCCCGTCTTTGAGCGACTGACACCCACTCGCTCCCACGAAATCCAAACGGTGTTTTTGTAACCCTCAGCTGACCTGACCGAGTTGGTTGTGTGCGTTTGATCTGCATGAAATGTGTGTGTGACATGCATGAAAAGCAGGTCGGAGCAGTGGTTGTAGGGATCCAGAACCGCCGGGTTGAGAGGTCGAAGAGGTAGCCGTGAGCATTCTTGTTTCAGGATTGTTCACCGAAGCCTTATGAAACGTTGCGGGTTGATCAAACGCGGAATCGCTGCCCGCGAGCAATTCAACTGGTAGTGAATTAACCAATCTGAGTTTTCAGGAGCTACTCCATACGATGGCAACCACCAGCAAGCGTCGCCTTGAACCGACAACAGTCAGGCACTTTGGTACCGGCCTTGGGTCTTTCGAACTTCCTGATCTGACTGCGCTGCAGACCGTTTCTTACGATGCGTTTTTGCAAGCCGACATTGATCCGAGAAAACGTGAAGACAAGGGTCTTGAGTCGGTGCTTCGCGAGATATTTCCAATCAGCAGTTACGACGGTAACACTTCGCTGGAGTATCTCAGTTACGAACTTGGGAAGCCGCGATACACGAGCCAGGAATGTCGGCAGTTGCGACTGACTTATGGTCGCCCGCTTCGCGTTTGGTTGCGATTGAATCGCGAAGAGCCACACGAGGAAGAGGTTTATCTCGGCGACCTGCCGATCATGATGGGTGGTGGTGAGTTCATCATCAACGGAGCGGAGCGAGTGGTTGTAAGCCAGTTGCATCGCAGCCCGGGTGTTGACTTTGTTCTCGAGCAGGACACGACAACCGATCGAAAGTTACCAAGTTGCCGAGTCATTCCTGAGCGAGGCTCCTGGATTGAAGTTAACGTCACCAAGAAAGATGCGTTAACGGTTCGGATTGATCAGAGCGGTAAATTTGCTGCGACAACTTTGCTCCGAGCGATGGATCCGAGCTTGTCCACCGATGCCGATCTTCTTCAAGCTTTTTACCCAACTGCGACCTACAAAATCAGCAGTGGAAGATCTGCTTCAAAGATCGAGGGGAAGATTGCGGTTGACGATGTGGTCTATCCATCAGCCAGTGATCGAGCAGGTGAGATTATCGTCGAGGCTGGGCATCGCATTACTGAAGATGTTGCGAAGACCATCTGCACCGCCGGTGTTAAGAGTCTCGAGGCAATGGAGGCTCCTAAGATTCCTCTCATCTTCAACACTCTCGCTGAAGACAATACCGCAAGTCACGAAGAGGCTCTTCTTCGAATCTACCAGCGATTGCGTCCCGGCAACCCGCCACAGCTTGAGAAGGCACGCACGCTGTTCACCGAGAAGTTCTACGATGAAAATCGTTACCGACTCGGCAAAGTGGGCCGCTTCCGCCTCAATCGAAAGCTTGGGCTGGATGTCGGTGAGGAGCAGATGACGCTTCGCCATGATGACATGATTTCTGCCATTCGTTACCTGATTGATTTGTTTGATCCTGAAAGTAGCGCGGAGATCGATGACATCGACCACCTGGGCAACCGACGACTGCGAACCATTGATGAGTTGGCAAGTGAAGAATTGCGAAAGGGCTTCCTCAAGCTTCGTCGCACGGTCCAAGAACGCATGAGTATCAAGGACGCGACGGATATGTCGCCGCGGTCATTGATCAATCCGAAAAGCGTTTCTGCTGCGATTGATTTCTTCTTTGGTCGCGGAGAGTTATCGCAGGTTGTTGACCAGACGAATCCTCTTAGTCAGTTGACACACGAGCGTCGATTGTCTGCTTTGGGTCCTGGTGGATTGAACCGAAAGCGTGCTGGTTTTGAGGTTCGCGATGTTCACATTTCTCATTACGGTCGTATTTGCCCGATTGAGACGCCTGAAGGTACCAATATTGGGTTGATCAGCTCCTTGGCAATTTTCGCCGGAGTTGATGATTACGGTTTCCTTGTCACGCCGTACCGTCGAATCAAGGGTGGTAAGACCACCGATGATGTTGTCTGGCTTCGGGCAGATGAGGAGAGTGAGTCCTACGTTGCCCCTGCTGACACAGAGGTTTCTGACGGGGCTTTGGTGCCTGGGCCAAACATGATTGCTCGTTTCCGAAGCGACTTCCAAATTGTTCAACCGGATCAAGTTGATTACATGGATGTGGCGCCAGCACAGATGGTCGGTGTATCGGCTGGCTTGATTCCTTTCCTCGAGCATGACGATGCAAACCGTGCTTTGATGGGTTCGAACATGCAGCGTCAAGCGGTACCGCTACTCGTTGCTGAGCCTCCAATTGTCGGAACTGGAATGGAGCGAGAGGTTGCACGAAACAGTGCGATGGTTGTGCGAGCACGTCGTGCTGGAACGGTAACCTTCTGTGATGCAACTCGAATTGAAATTGGTAGCGATCATTACGATCTGAAGAAATACCAGGGACTCAATGAGCGTACCTCTCTCAATCAACGACCGATCATCAAGGTTGGTGACAAAGTCGAGCAGAATCAAATCATTGCTGATGGTGCTGCGACTCTGAATGGCCAGTTGGCTCTGGGACGCAATGTGTTAGTTGGATTCATGTCCTTTGATGGGTTCAACTACGAAGACGCGATCATCATCAGTGAGGAGCTGGTGAGGAACGACACTTACACATCGATCCACATCGAAGACTTTGATGTGGAGATCCGCGAAACCAAGTTGGGGCGTGAAGAATTCACTCGGGACATCCCTAATGTTTCCGAGAAGGCTCTGCGTAATCTGGACGAGACCGGAATCGTTCAGATCGGTACTTATGTTAAGCCGGGCGACATTCTTGTCGGTAAAGTGAGTCCAAAGAGTAAGACTGAACTGACACCAGAAGAGAAATTGCTACACGCGATTTTTGGGCGTGCGGGTGAGGATGTTAAGAATGATTCTCTTGAGGTGCCCTCGGGTATTGAAGGGATCGTAATCGACACACAGAAGTTCTCTCGAAGAATGAGCCTGTCAGAGGATGAGCGGAAGGTTTTCGAGAAAGAGCTGAAGGATGTAGAAACTGCGGGCAACGAAGAGATCGCAAGCACGTTCGATTCACTTGTTCGTGATCTTGAAGCAGCAGCGGGCACCAAGCTGAAGGATGCGACTGGCACTCCCCTTGCCGATGGTCAGGATCCAAAGTTTGTCGCCGAACGTGCAACTTCCTTCCGAATTGACCATGTGCTTGATCAAGTTAGCGAAGCTGCAAAGAAAAAGCAGGTGGAGCAGGTTTACAATCAGCAGTGGGGTAACGTCGAAGTTGCAATTGATACCCGTGACCGCAAGCTAAATAGCATGAAGCGTGGTGATGAACTTCGCAGCGGTGTCTTGCAGATGGTAAAGGTTTACATCGCTACCAAGCGAGTCATCAGTGTTGGTGACAAGATGGCTGGTCGGCACGGTAACAAAGGTGTTATCGCCAAGATTTTGCCCATTGAAGACATGCCGTTCCTTCCAGATGGAACGCCAATTCAGATCATGCTCAACCCTCTCGGTGTTCCCAGCCGTATGAATGTTGGGCAGATCCTTGAGACGCACCTGGGATGGGCTGGAGCAAAACTTGGCTTCCAGGCGATCACTCCTGTATTTGACGGAGCGACTGAGTCCGAAATCAATGATTGCCTCGCAGAGGCGGGACTTCCTGCCCATGGCAAGATCCGATTACGTGATGGCCGAACGGGTGAGCCGATGGAGCAGGAAACAACGGTTGGTTATATCTACATGCTCAAGTTGCACCATCTCGTCGATGACAAGGTTCACGCCAGAAGCACCGGTCCTTACTCCTTGATCACGCAACAACCACTTGGCGGAAAAGCTCGCTTTGGTGGTCAGCGATTTGGTGAGATGGAAGTCTGGGCTTTGGAGGCTTATGGAGCAGCTTACATTCTTCAGGAATTACTCACCGTCAAGAGTGATGATGTTGAGGGACGAACCAAGATCTACGAATCAATGGTCAAGGGTGAGAATACCCTTGAGGCAGGTACGCCCGCCAGCTTTGACGTTCTCACGAACGAGATTCGAGGTCTTGCACTGAACATGCAGTTGGAGAAGAGGCCGATCTAGGCAATTTTGCCGTGAGTCGCAACTCGAGGCTGACTGACCGTGCATCGGATCACTTCAGCTACAACGTGCGACTCACCGAACGTCGGAATCTTACCCGATTTACGATTATTTGATTTGATAAACAAGACATGACAGGTAAATGAAAGATCGCACCGCGACCCGAGCCATGCTTTCTTACCCGTCATTTATTCATCCGCCAAAAAGTCTCAATTAGGTTTACTGCCCATCACGGGCAACCAGGAGCACAAAAATATGTCGACTGGCGAATCCAATAGCTACGATCGCATTAACGATTACGCATCCGTCCGTATCTCTCTTGCTCGTCCTCAGGACATCAAGAGTTGGTCATTCGGTGAGGTGAAGAAACCCGAAACAATCAACTACCGAACCTACCGTCCCGAAAAAGACGGCTTGTTCTGCGAAAGGATTTTTGGTCCTGAAAAGGATTGGGAATGTGCTTGCGGTAAGTACCGAGGGATGAAGTACAAGGGCATGATTTGTGACCGCTGTGGTGTGAAAGTCACTCACAGTCGCGTTCGTCGAAAGCGAATGGGTCACATCGAATTGGCCGCACCTGTGGTTCATATCTGGTTCTTCAAAGCGATGCCGTCGCGTTTGGGTAACCTGCTGGATATGAAGACCAGTTCTTTGGAAAAAGTGATTTACTTCCAAGACTACGTTGTGATTGATCCTGGTACAACGGAACTGGAACCACAGCAGCTACTCACCGAAGAGGAGTACCGAGCAGCTCGTGCACAGTACGGAGATGGGTCTTTCGAAGCGGATATGGGTGCAGAGGCAGTCCGCAAACTGTTGAACCGATTGGATCTGGTTCAGCTATCCGAGAAGCTTCGGGTGGAGCTAGATGAAACCGGCTCAAAGCAGAAGAAAAAAGACCTGATTAATCGCTTGAAGATTGTTGAGTCGATTCGAGACAGTGATAACCGACCTGAGTGGATGGTTCTTGACGTGGTTCCTGTCATACCGCCGGATCTCCGTCCCCTCGTTCTGCTGGATAGTGGAAACTTTGCGACGAGTGATTTGAATGATCTCTATCGCCGAATCATCAACCGAAATAATCGACTCCGAAAATTGGTTGATCTCAACGCGCCTGAGGTCATTATTCGCAACGAAAAGCGAATGCTTCAGCAGTCAGTTGACGCGTTGTTTGATAACAATCGATGCAAGCGACCGGTTCTCGGTTCTTCCAACCGACCTTTGAAGTCGCTCACCGACATGATCAAAGGTAAGCAAGGTCGTTTCCGCGAGAACCTCCTTGGTAAACGCGTCGACTACTCAGCACGTAGTGTGATCGTAGTGGGACCTAGGTTAAAAATTCACCAATGTGGTCTTCCAAAGAAGATTGCTCTGGAACTTTATCAACCCTTTATCATTCGCCGTCTCAAGGAACTTGGGCATGCAGATACTATCAAGTCTGCAAAGAAGATGCTTGAGCGGAAGGACGAGGAGGTTTGGGACATTCTGGAACAGGTGATCGCGAATCACCCTGTGCTTCTCAATCGTGCCCCTACTCTGCACCGAATGGGGATCCAGGCATTTGAGCCAACGTTGGTGGAGGGTAACGCTATCCACTTACATCCACTCGTCTGCAAAGGGTTCAATGCAGACTTCGATGGTGACCAGATGGCAGTTCACTTGCCGCTGTCCATTGAAGCGCAAGTGGAAGCACACACGTTGATGTTGAGTACCAACAATGTCTTCGCACCGTCCAATGGTAAGCCGATTATGAGTCCGTCGCAGGATATCGTGATGGGTTGCTACTACACCACTGTCGAAATGCCGGAACAACTTGGCGAGGGTATGGTCTTCGCTGGCTATGACGAGGTTGACCTGGCGTTTGCTCAAGGTGTGGTGGCCTTGCATGCCAAAATCAAAATGCGGCTGCCGAAATACCAAAAGCTCAAGACCGAAGACGGTAGTGGCAAGTATGGTGATGTGATTGAGACGACTCCAGGTCGTGTTCGCTTCAACGAAATGCTTCCTGCCGGAATGGATTTCTACAATCAAGCCATGCGTAGTGGTGACCTTGCGGGAGTCATCAGCGATTGTTACCAGCGAATTGGTCGTCGAGCAACCATTCATCTTCTCGATGACATGATGCAACTTGGTTTCCGTGAGTCGACTCGATCCGGACTCTCGTTCGCGACCGATGACCTCGTAACGCCCGACTCGAAATCCAACTTCATCAAGGCCGCTGAAAAAGAGGTCATGAAACTAAAGAAGTCTTACGATCGCGGTTTGATGACGGGCCAGGAACGTTACAACCACGTTCTTGATGAATGGACCAACGCTCGCGAGTTGATCACCAAGGACATGATGGACGCCATGAAGAATGATGTCCGCGAGGGTGGCTGGTACGTCAATCCTGTGTTCCTGATGTCGCACTCAGGTGCTCGTGGTGGTATTGAGCAAATTCGCCAGCTTGCCGGTATGCGTGGTTTGATGGCCAAGCCGACTGGTGAGATCATCGAGACACCTATTAAGGCGAACTTCCGAGAAGGTCTTTCGGTTCTCGAGTATTTCAGTTCGACACACGGTGCTCGTAAAGGTTTGGCAGATACTGCACTCAAGACTGCCGACAGTGGTTACCTCACGCGAAAACTTGCTGACGTCGCACAGAACGTTGTGGTCACCATGGATGACTGTGGTACGACGCAAGGGATCACCAAAGGGGTTGTCTACCGAGGTGAAAAAGTGGAAGTGAGTTTGGTTGACTCGATCAATGGTCGTGTTAGTCGACAGTCCATCGTTAATCCAGTGACTGATGAAGTCATCGTTAACGAAAGTGAAATGATCACTCCGGAGATCGCTCGAAAAATCGAAGCGATGGGTCTTGAGAAAATTCAGGTGCGAACACCAATGACCTGCGATGCTCCTCTGGGAGTTTGTAGGAAGTGTTATGGAATGGATATGTCCACCGGGGCTCTGGTTGAAGAGGGCATGGCGGTTGGAATTATCGCTGCTCAAAGTATTGGTGAACCGGGTACTCAGCTCACGATGCGTACTTTCCACATCGGTGGTAGTGTGAGTAAGCAGTCGGTTGAATCTGACATCAAATCCAAGAAAGCCGGTGAAGTTCGCCTCACTCGAATGAGAGCGGTTGAGAACACAGCTGGTGAGCAGATTGTTCTGACTCGAAATGGTGAAATCGCCATTGTTGATGATCGTGGTCGAGAGGTTGAGTCCTATGCGGTACCGACCGGAGCGACCTTGAAAGTGCGCGAGGGAGAGACAGTCTCTGACGGAACCATCCTTTGCGAATGGAATCCATACTCGATTCCAATTCTTTCGGAAGTTACCGGTAAGATTGCCTTCGAAGACATTGTTGAAGGCGATACGATGCGAATGGAACGCGAGGCGAGCGGTAACGTTCGGATGATGATCGTTGATCACAAAGGTGATCTGCATCCTCAAATCGTTGTTAAGGATGCTGAGGGTAACGCACTGGATGTTCAGTACTTACCCGAGCGAGCGATGATCATGGTCAAAGAAGGTGCCGAGATTGGACCTGGTACGATTCTTGCCGAGATGCCTCGTGAAACCGGCGGTGTCTCGGATATCACCGGTGGTCTACCTCGTGTCACCGAAATCTTCGAAGCGCGGAAGCCCAAGGATCCTTCGATCATTGCTGAGGTTGATGGAACGGTTGAAATTCTTGCAGAGCGTAAACGCGGCAAGAGAACGATTGTGGTGCGAAGTGAATCCGGGATTGAGCGTGAACACCTTGTTCCTCACGGTAAGCACTTCCTCGTTCACAGTGGTGATGAGGTGCGTGCTGGACAGGCGTTGGTGGATGGTCCCTTGGTGCCACACGATATTCTGCGTGTTTCCGGTGAGGAAGCTGTTCAGCAGTATCTGCTTCACGAGATCCAACAGGTTTATCAATCTCAGAAAGTGGAGATTAACGATAAGCACTGCGAGATCATCATCGCTCGTATGCTCAGAAAGGTTAAGATTGAAACATCAGGGGACACCAGCTTGCTGCCGGGTCTCGTGATGGACCGATTCCAGTTCAGGAAAGTGAATGAGGAATTGACCAGTTGCATCAAAGTTACCAACCCTGGTGATAGTGACTTCAGTCAAGGAACCATCATTCCCAAGGAAACCTTCGAGCAAACCAATGCTCAGATCGAAGCTCTTGGTGGAACGCCGTCCAAAGGCAAGAAGCCAAAGAGTGCAACTGCCAGCACTCAGTTGCTCGGTATTACCAAGGCTGCGGTTCAGTCCAACAGTTTCATCAGTGCCGCGTCCTTCCAAGAGACAACCAAGGTGCTCACCGAAGCTGCACTCAGCGGTAAGGTCGACAAGTTGGTTGGCTTGAAAGAAAACGTGATTTTGGGACACCTGATTCCAGCTGGTACTGGATTCAGAATCTTCCAAGAGTCGGAAGTTAATTACCGTCGTGAGGCTCTCGAAGAACTTGCTACCGCGCCAGTTCAGAGTCTGGAAGAGAGTTTCCCACTGCTGAACGCGGACGAAGCAAACGCAGGAGTTGCGACAGCACCGGCCTTACCGACCGAGGCGGTCGCGACGGACGTGCCACCGGTGATGGAGACTTTTGAGGCAGAACAACCGACCGAGACTGAGGTGTCCTCTGAACCCACCGATTTATCAGGTGGTGAAGAGACTCCGTTGGAAGGTAGTCCGGAGTAAATCGGGATAGAGAATCAAATAGCTGATTGGCCACTAGGTGGCCAGCAGTTTGATTTAAGGAAAAGCCAAACCACTGCGACGTGGTTTGGCTTTTTTTCATCCATGCGATGAGGTCCTCCGTCCACGGTTGCTGTTTCGACAGTAAAGATATCCCTATCGAGATGCCCACCGGGCGACTTGCATTACTTCTGGGGATTGCTCTTAATTCACCGTTTTTAAAACTCGTTTTGAGTGGTAAAACGCATGTCGTGAGCCCACCTTGGAGGCCCGCGGCTAATTCCTGTTGAGCTAACCATACCTGAATGAACAACGACATGCTGAAATCGAACGGTCGAGAGAAATCGCTGCAGTTGTTGCAGCAATATTTCGGTCATGACCAATTTCGTGGCAGGCAGGGCGATATCATTCAGCACGTAGCAGAGGGCGGTCATGCGATGGTGATCATGCCCACGGGGATGGGAAAATCCCTCTGTTATCAGATTCCCGCCCTATTGAATGACCTCCAGTCAGGGGCAGTTGTCTTGGTTTTATCGCCACTGATTGCCTTGATGCAGGATCAGGTTCAGTCACTGGCTAGACGAGGAATTGATGCCACCTTCATCAATTCCTCATTGGATCGAAAGGAGCGGGAATCCCGCTATCAGCGTTTGGCGGGCGGAGATTACCGTCTGGTCTATGTAACGCCAGAGCGGTTCCGGAAAGCGGAATTCCGTGAGGCCTTGTCGAAGCGAACCTTGTCACTATTGGCCATTGATGAGGCGCATTGTGTCAGTCAGTGGGGTCATGATTTCAGGCCAGACTATTCTCGTATTAAGGAGATACGTGAGCAGCTTGGTAATCCCGTAACGATTGCACTCACTGCCACCGCGACACAGGAATGCAGGGATGACATTTATAAGCAGATGGGAATCGCATCCGATCAGATCGCACTTTTTCATCAGGGGATCGATCGACCGAACCTTTCGATTCAGGTGACCGAAACGTGGGGAGATGAGAGCAAGCTCGAGGAAATTGAAAGAACGCTTAAGCTGCAAGATTACCGGGATGGAAGTGTTATCGTTTATTTTTCGCTGATTAAAACACTTGAGCGATTCAGTGATGCGTTAGTACAGAGAGGCGTGAATCACGTTTGTTACCACGGTGATTTGCCTCGTCGAGATCGCCGACGGGTTCAAAACCAATTCATGTCGGGCGAGAGTGATGTTGTTTTAGCAACCAACGCGTTTGGCATGGGAGTCGATAAGGAGGATATCCGAGTTGTCATACACGCTGAGACGCCGGGGTCGATCGAATCTTATTATCAAGAAATTGGTCGAGCTGGTCGCGATAATTTACCGAGCCTTTGTAACTGGCTTTATGACCAAAACGATTTGATGATTCAAATGCAATTTATTGAATGGTCGAACCCGGATGCGAGTTTTTACTCACGGCTTTACACCTTGCTTCAAGAGCACTCAGAAGAGTGTAGAGCATTTGGTGTTGAGTGGATGAATGATCGTTTGCAACGAGTGAGTCGACATGATCACCGACTTGCAACGGGTCTTGCGATGCTGGATCGTCACTCGGTGATCGCTGGCCCCCATCCACCCGCTTGCTTTCAAATCATCGCAGACCTTCCAGAGTTTTTTTTGGACGATGAGTTTCTGGCAGAAAAAAAACAACGCGACCAACAACGGCTTTATGCGATGGTGCAGTTTGCAAATGAACCGGGAGATCGAAAGGAGTTTTTGAATCGCTACTTCTTAGGTGATTCTGAGACGGCTTGATTTTTGACATGCATGCTCGTGTTCACCTGGTGCGCTAATTCACCTCATCACTCGTATTCCCATTTCATAATCCATGGATCTTCCATTTCTTTTTGCATTGATTTCAGTTTCGCCTGGTACTGCTTGAGGATGTCTTGGTGTCCAGGGCTATCGGCAAGGTTGGTCGACTCATGTGGGTCCGACTTCATATCAAAGAGTTCAAACTCTGGTCGTTGAACGTACTGGCCAACGGTCATTTGCCCGTAATCGGCATCGAGCCCTTTGGCTAATTGAGCTTGCCAACTGCTCGCAGCCCATAAATCAGACGCAAACGGATAGGGCAGCGGATGGGCAATGTTCCAGATGAGCTTGTAGTCACTGTCCCTGACCACACGCATTGGGTAGTACATTTGAATTTCATGAAACGTGTGTGATGCAAAAATGGTTTCATGATGCGAATCGTCCGGATTAGCGAGGCAATGTAGCCATGATCGTCCATGGTATCGCTTGAATGGCTTATTCCCATTGCGGTTCTCCTTCAGTGCCTCTCCGCGTTCTTTCCAAAATTGATTAGCATCAAGCGGATTTTTTGGGCCATTGGTTTTGTAATCCAGCCCACCTGCAAAATCCAAGAGTGTCGGTGTGATATCGATGTGACTAATCAGTGCGTTGCTGGTCACACCCCGTTTCTCCTGATAGGGGTCGCGCACCACCATTGGAACACGTAAGCCGCCTTCGTATACCGTGGTTTTACCACCGGCAAAAGCCATCCCGTGGTCGCTGGTAAAGACGATCATGGTCCGGTCAAACAGATCTGCATCTTTCAGGATTTCAACAAGACGTGCTACGCCTTGATCGATTCTGGAACAAGATTGGTAGTATTGAGCGAGCTCCTCTCGGGTTTCCGGGGTGTCCGGTAGGAATGCTGGGATCGATACCTCACTTGGTTTAAAGAAGACTTCTTCCACACCTTCATGAGCTTGGTCGTTCGGGCGATTTCCAAACAGATCAGGTTTTAAATCACTGTCAGAGTTCTGATCTTTACCCCCTCCTCGATGAGGATCTGAAGTTCCAAAGTAGATAAAGAAAGGTCGGTCATCATCTTTTTGATTGATGAAGTCTTTGCATTGATTGGCCATCGTCACGGCATTTCGACCATTCCCTTTGAGGTAGGTTTCAAACTCATACACGGTCTCTGGTGCGACGTGATACTTTCCAATGTGCGCAGTTCGATATCCCGCCCGGCTCATCACTCTCGGCAGTGAGAGGCTGACGACGTTATGAAATGAAGCAAATTTGTGATAGTGATGCTGATGGCCAAATTGACCATTTCGATGATTATGTAAGCCGCTCATGACAACACTTCGGCTGGCGCTGCAAGAGGCGGTTGTGGCAAATGCGTTGCGGAAAACCATTCCATCTTTCGCAATTGCATCGATGGCAGGTGTGACAGCAGCTGTGTCGCCATAACAACCAAGGGTTGGGCTTTCATCGTCAGTGATGATGAAAATGATATTTCGCTCCGCGCCCTGCGTGATTCGAGTTAGGGCTGGATAGGATGAAAAAACCAGACACAGTATGAAAAAAGACGGAAGGTTGGGGAAAGTCCGCATCAGCGCAGTGTGGGTTAGAGTGTTAGAATGGGAAGTGCATAAAATCGCTCTGCAATGAACGACAGATTTCAATCGAAGCTTTAAAGATCACAAACCGCGGTTTGGTTTTGTTGCTTACTCGGCGAATGATTCAATCCGGCACTTCAAATAGTTTAACGAGAATACCGCCACGATGAAGAAGATGACCGCATCAAAGCCACGAAGTTTGTCGGCATGGCGGGGTTTGCTGTTTTTCTTTCTTGCTTTCGTTGGCTTAGAGCTGCATGCGAATCAAAAGGTCACGTGCTTATTGCCTCTAGCATCCGATCAACAGGGGCAGGCGGTCCCATCCAGTTTGTTTCCTGATGCGAGTTTTGGCGGAGGCAACGCAGGCTGGGAAGCATATATGAAGCTTTGGGTCGCGCATCATCAGGATCCCGGTACTCTTGATGTCCGACGCTTCTTGGGTCTGCCGATTGCTGAGCCTTTTGTTTTCCAAGCACGGCGTGGCCGAACCTCGCCTCGTTGGTTAGGTTGGCAAGCCGGCACTTTTGCACAAGTTGAAACTTCGCACTTCTCGATTTACAGCACAGCGGATGAGAATATAACTCGTCGTGTTGCGGAGGATCTTGAGCGATGTTTTTGGATTTGGACTCAAATGTTTTTTCCTTTATGGGAGGGTTCGGTTCAGGTCTCCTCAGTGCTGGCGGAATATCAACCAAGTGAATCCATCATCGATTTCCTAAGTGCGAAACGTCCTCGGTTGAGTATCAGGCGTCGATTTCAAGTAGTGCTTTTAAAGGATGCTGAGCAGTATCGACAAACATTGCAATCGGAGGATGCCGGGATAGAAGTGTCCACGGGTTTTTACAGTGACTCCTTGAAAACGATTTTTCTATATGACAATAAGCAGGACGCCTCGGAGACAAGACGGCATGAACTCACTCATCAGCTATTTCGCGAAGCAACCCGATCGAGTTTGGGTCAGGCTTCACCTGGCGAAGCGGAAGGCTTTTGGTTGGTAGAGGGAATCGCTGGGTACATGGAGTCACTGAGTATTGGGACTCGTTCCGCAACCGTTGGAGGTTGGGATGCTCCACGATTGCAGTATGCACGCTACCGTGTGTTAGCGGGCGGGGATTTGATCGCGGCCGGGGAATTAATGCGAGATGGTCAGCGTGAGGCACAGCAGCGGTCCGATTTGTCGCGATGGTATTCACACTCGATTGCTCATGTGCATGCTTTGATGGATGGCGGAGACGTAGATTCGCGACGTTGGGTTTACCATCGTCTTGGTGCACTTTACCGAACTCGATCTCCGATGGAATCACTTCAGAATGAGAAGGCGATTGACGCCGAGATAATCCAGTCATGGGGCCGGGGGTTACAGCAGTACCTTCAAGTCAATGATGCAGTCTTAGAATCTGCTCCGCCGGAAAAACCATTGCGGGTTCTTTGCCTGACTGGCTGTGAAGTCACGGAAACAGGTTTGCAAAAGATTCCAGTCAGTCAGAGACTCACGTGGCTTGATCTTGCGAGATTACCGATTGGTAATCAGGCAGTGGAGCGATTGATTCCTGATCCAAGTGGGCTGCAGCAATTAACTTTGGAGGTCACAAGGGTAGATAATGAACTCAGTGATTGGATACGTGAAGCAAAATCGCTTCGCGAATTAGATATGAGCTGGACTCAAGTAGGAGATGTATTTTTACAATCTGCTACCGAGGCGAGGAGTCTATCCGTTTTGTGGATGACGGGTACTCGGATAACGGACACGAGTGTGGATGCTCTGCTCCGGTTGCCGAATTTGGAAAGCCTTGATGTCCAGCGAACTCAGATTTCGGAGGCCGGCCTGGAGCGGATACGCAGTGCTCGTCCTGATCTGCAGTTGAATCCATTGGAGTTGCGGTCACCTTGAGTACGGCGTTGTCTTTACCGAAATTCTTTCCGTTGGAGCAGAATTTTCCCTCTGCACGGATCTCTGATGTGGAGAGGGTGATCGCTGACTCATTTCAAGCTAGCGGATCCTTAGATTGCGTTCGAAAGGGTGAGCGAGTTGCGATTGCGGTCGGTAGTCGTGGTATTCATCAGATTGATCGGATTGTCCGCGCGGTCGTTTTGGAGGTAACAAAGCGTGGGGGGCAAGCGCAGATCATTCCCGCCATGGGAAGTCACGGTGGTGCCACCGCTGAGGGCCAGAAGGCGGTACTGAAGAGCTTTGGTATCACGGAGTCTCTGATGGGTTGTCCCGTGACTGCTTCAATGGAAACCATTTTGCTCGGGAAAACCCCTGAAGGCTTGCCCATTCATTTCGATCGACTCGCGAGCGAGGCGGATCACGTGGTCGTTGTGAATCGCGTCAAGCCTCACACTCGATTGGCCGGTAATTACGAGAGTGGGCTCATCAAAATGCTGATGATTGGGCTTGGCAAGCATGTTGGAGCATCGGTTTATCATCAGTTCTTTCCTGATTATGACTATTGTCTCGATCGACTCGTCCCGTCGGTAGTCGAGCTCCTCTTAGATCGAATGCCTATCACTTGTGGTTTGGCGATTGTTGAAGATGCATTTGAGGATACCGCGCATCTTGAGGCGGTACCTGCTTCAGAAATTCTGAATCGCGAGCCTGCTTTGCTTGAGAAAGCAAAATCACTATTGCCGCGATTGCCGTTTGATCATTTGGATTTCTTGATCGTTGATCGAATCGGTAAAGAGATCAGCGGGACTGGAATGGATACCAACCTGATTGGAAGGAAAACCAACGACCGAGCCGCTGCGCCCAATGAGTTTCCAAAGGTGCGGAATATTTATGTGCGATCGTTGACTGAGAATACCGCGGGTAACGCTGCGGGGATTGGGATCGCTGAATACTGTCATCAGAGGGTGGTAGATCAACTGGATGCAGAAAAAACCAAAGTGAATTGCATTACCAGTGCCCATCCATCGGCGGGGGCGATTCCCTTGGTTTTTGGCTCTGACCTTCTCGCAATCAATGCTGCGATTTCTCAAGTCAGTCTCGAGCGACAACATGCGGTTAAATGGGCTTGGATACGTGATACACTTCACGTCAGCCGTCTGATGGCGAGTGAGTGTTTCTATGAAGAGGTGGTGAGTCGCTCGGATCTTACTGTCCTTGGAAATCCGGCGTCGCTCAGTTTAAATGATCGTGGTGATCTGGTCTCTCCTTGGTGATTCGCAGTTGTCGTTAAAGAACGGTTCTGCACGGAATGTTTCATACAGCGAAAGTTTATATTGATGAATTCGCAGTTTTCAGAACCCATGTTGAAACGTATCTCTGATGCGGGTGTGATCGCTGTAATTGTGGTAGATGAAGCCGCACAGGTTGTACCACTTGCACGCGCACTCATTGCCTGTGGAATCGATGCAATGGAATTAACACTGCGAACACCAGCGGCTATCGAGGCGCTGCGTCTAGTGCGAGAGGAAGTGCCGGAAATGTTAGCCGGTGTCGGAACGGTACTGACGCCCACGCAAATTGATGAGGTAATGGACGCGGGAGCGGAGTTTGCTGTTGCACCCGGATTAAATCCTCGAGTTGTCCAGCATGCTCAGTCCGTTGGATTACCATTTGCGCCTGGTGTCGCGACCCCAAGTGAGATCGAACGTGCTATCGACTTGGGATGCCGTGAACTAAAGTTCTTTCCCGCTGAACCAATTGGGGGTATCCAATACCTGAAAAGTATGTGCGCTCCTTATTCACATCTTGGTTTGAAATTTATTCCGTTGGGTGGAATTGATGCCAGTAAGTTAGGAACCTACCTGAATGATCCCACGGTGCTTGCAGTGGGGGGCTCCTGGATTGCGCCGAGGTCTGCAATACAGAATAGTGACTGGTCGGTTGTCATCGACCGAGCCACTGAAAGTCGTCGCATTGTCAAAGAGAGAGTTGAAAAATGAGCTGTGTTGTAACCTTCGGTGAAATTATGGCGAGGTTGGCGCCTCCGGGATTCCAGCGAATTCGACAAGGTCTTCCCGGTACTTTGAATGTTACCTTTGCAGGTGCAGAAGCTAACGTAGCGGCCTCTCTGTCTTTTATGGGAGAGGCGGCAAGATTTGTGACAGCACTTCCCAAGAATGATCTTGCCGAGGCGTGTGCGGCCAGCCTGAGGGCAACAGGGGTCGATTCACGCTTGATTTGGTCTGATCAGGGGCGACTAGGGCTTTATTTCCTTGAAACCGGTGCCAATCAGCGACCGAGTCGTGTGATTTATGATCGTGATTATTCCTCCGTCAGTCTTACCACAGGGGATGCTTACGATTGGGACCTTTTGTTTCATGATGCGGACTGGTTTCATGTTACCGGTATCACACCTGCGATTTCGGAGGCTGCTGCAGACGCGACGCTCGCTGCTGTCAAGTGCGCCAGGTCACGAGGTTTGACAGTTTCATGTGATCTTAATTTCCGGGCAAAGCTCTGGAAGTGGCGTCCCGGGACCAGTGCCCGTGATCTTGCTCGGCAAGTGATGCCAGAAATAGTGAAGTACATCGATGTGCTGATCGCAAATGAAGAAGACTGCGGTGATGTTCTTGGAATTCGAGCAAAGGATTCCGATGTTGCATCAGGCGTGCTGGAAGCGGATCGGTACCCAGAGGTTGCGAGACAGGTGATCAAGCAATTCCCCAATATTGCGATGGTGGCAACGACACTGCGTCAGAGCCTTTCTGCATCATTCAATCGTTGGGGGGCGATGCTGTTTGACGCTGAGACAGATCGAGCATTTTTTTCACCACTCCACGACGGTGCTTATGATCCGTATGAAATTCGTAACATTGTCGACCGCGTTGGTGGTGGAGATTCTTTTGCTGCCGGATTGATTTTCGCGATGCGATCTGATGCTCACGAAGGTTGTCAAGCGATTGTGGATTACGCAACTGCAGCATCGTGTCTAGCGCATTCAATTGAGGGTGATTTCAATTTTTCAAGTCGTTCTGAAATTGAAGCACTCGCAGCAGGCAGTGCTTCGGGACGTGTGGTTCGTTAGGCGACGAGTCACGCAGTCTGCTGCAGTGCTGGACTCTGTCAATGAGCTGTCACAAATCCGTTTAATGGCTTTGAACCGATTGATTCAAACGCAAGACAAATCAGTGGTATTACCTGAGGGTTGGGGAGTTCGGAACGATGGAACGGAAAACGGAATCAATGACGAAGTTTGAATCACCCTTGTATCATTTTTGTTTTCTCTTTCTCGTTATCTTGAGCTTCATTGCCAAGGCGCATGGCCAAACCCGAGGCTCGTCTAAACCGAATGTGTTGGTCATTTTGACTGATGATCAAGGTTGGGGTGACTTGAGCCTAAACGGCAATGTGAACCTCTCAACACCCAATATTGATTCACTTGCGCGTGAGGGTGCGGTGGTCGATTCCTTTTATGTTTGTCAGGTTTGTGCTCCCACTCGCGCTGAATTTTTGACGGGCCGGTATTATCCACGCACCGGGGTGTCGGGTGTGAGTGTTGGGCAGGAAAGGTTGAACCCTGAAGAGACGACGTTGGCTGATGTTTTTCAGGCAGCGGGTTATGCCACTGGGTGCTTCGGTAAATGGCATAATGGAACTCAGTCGCCGTATCATCCAAATGACAGGGGTTTTGACGAATTTTATGGGTTTACCTCTGGGCATTGGGGGCATTACTTCAGTCCGCCTTTAGACCGTAATGGTCAGATTGTCAGGGGTGAGGGATTTGTGGTTGATGATTTTACAAACCAAGCAATTCGTTTTATTAAGGCTCATCGCGAGACACCCTTTTTTTGTTACCTACCGCTGAATACACCTCATTCACCGATGATGGTGCCCGATCGTTTTTATGAGAAGTTTAAAGGTAGCGACTTGCCGATGCGTCATATGGATTCGGATCGCGAAGATCCTTTGATGACTCGGGCAGCCCTGGCAATGGTTGAGAATATTGATTGGAACGTTGGCCGCATTCTTGCTGTGTTAAGCGATTTAAAGCTAGATGAAGAGACGATTGTGATTTTCTTTTCAGATAATGGCCCCAATTCGTACCGTTGGAATGGTGGAATGAAAGGAAAGAAGGGAGCGATCGATGAGGGTGGTGTGCGTTCGCCTTGTTTGGTGAAGTGGCCGCGCGCAATACCGGGTGGCTTGGTTGTGGAGCAGATTGCAGGTGCGATTGACTGGTTGCCAACGTTACTTGAATTGACGGGGGTCAAAACGGTAATCGAGTCGCCAATTGATGGGGTGAGTTTTGCCCCGTGGTTGTTAGGAAAAGAAACGGAAGTCGATGAACGAACAATTTTTTCGGTTCGCAAGAATCAAGTGAGTGTTCGCCGCGGTTCTTTTCGATTAGACGATTCGGGAAGACTGTTTGACGTCAAAAAAGATCCCGGACAAAAGGTAGATGTTTCCGCGAGCCATCCAGGATTAACAGAGCAGCTTACCGAGCTTGCCAATGCGCATCGTGAGGAAATGGCTGAAGAGTTTAAGAATTACGTTGATCGGCCTTTTACGGTGGGTTACCGCGAGCTGACTGTTTTGCCAGCGCGAGATGGAATACCTCATGGTGCGATTGAGCGCAGTTCCAAAGCACCGAATAACTCGTTCTTCGAAAACTGGTCTGATGAGAGTGGCTCCATTACGTGGGATATCGATATCCATGAAGGTGGTGTTTTTGAGGCCGTGCTTTTCTACACTTGCCGTCAGGAAGACCTTGGTGCAAAAGTATTATTGCAGTTAGAACGCAATCAGCCAGATGCTGCGAGTGTTCCGTCTTTGCGTATGGAAATTTCGCAAGCGTTTGATCCCGCTCTTTACGACAAGTCGAAAGAACGCGTTGAAAAGTCGCATTATTTTGTTAAGGATTTCAAGCCGTTAAGTCTTGGCAAGTTTCAGCTGCCTGAGGGTCGTGCAATTCTCCGTCTGAGCGCCGAAGATTTTGTGGGTGATGAAGCAGTGGATGTGCATTCAATTCAGCTCATCCGAAATGAAAACTAATTGCCGTGACGAGTGAGGCAATTGCTTCGTCGATAGGTCCCGAGGAATTGAGCCTGGCCAAAGACAGATCACCATGATCTGGAACGTCTAATCGTGTGCTTAGAATTCGAAACCGCCAGTTGTCATCCAGAACACAGCCAGCATGAATAGCCAAATGACGTCAAGGAAATGCCAGTACTGAGCAGCAAAGTCAACGGGCCAATGACGTTCGTGATCATAGCGACCGTGGAGTGAATGGAAAGAGACGATTGCTAAGGCAACAATCCCTCCTGCGACATGAAGTGCATGTAAAAAAGCCAGCACCACCAACATACCCGCTACACCCTTTCCTGTTCCGCCCGATAACGCAGGACCGTTCAGCATTCCGTACATCGCTTGGCATTGCATCCACACAAATCCAATGGCGGCGAGGCTACTCGAAAGGAGTAAAAGGCTGGTTAGCCGGTAGCGGTCACGCCGAATCATCACCGAGGCGGCGTGGACAAGTCCGCTTATCAGAATGAGACATGCCGTGCTGATTAGAAATGTGTTCGGTATCGGGGCGGCTGACTGTGCATCTCCTCGACGAGCGTAGGCATAGATCCCGTAAAGCAAGATACTTGATAGGAAGAAAATCAGCAGTGATCCCAAAAACAAGTACCCACCCATGTGATGCCGTACATCGCTTGGTAGGAGTTTTTCTCGTTGTTTGAGGCTCAGAGCCATGTTGGGCCTTTTCTCCGCTGAGATACGAGGAGATCCTGCGATTTACCTGATGTTTACTCTTCAGGTAGGATTCGCTGTTGTTGTTCGTCTCTATTCAAAAGTGTAACGAAAGCTTGTGCTTTACTAAATCATCTTTCCTGTATTGATCCTAAGGGAATCGACGTGTTCAGGAACTTGGTTAGTTAATGGTAACAACCTCGTGCCTCAATAAGCCTTGCGATGTCTGGTACTATTTGAGTTCGCCAAGTCCAGAGAATCGCAATTGGCTCTGAATACCTCCGCTTTCATAAACCGTCGGGTGGAACCGTCGGCAACATGACGTGTCGGATAACAGGTTCGTTCTTCGACCGTTCAATTCCATTCACAGCCGCGTTGCGAAGGCCAGAACGACATCACACGGC
>CAXQOB010000161.1:0-8197 GCA_964225475.1 Candidatus Nitrosopumilus sp.
CGCCAATACGGCTGACCACCTGCCGCAACTGATAATCCTCTGCAACCAGCTCACCCGCCTTGAGATCCTGCTCTCGGAAGGTCGCAATCAGTATCTCACGATCACCCGTACGATCGCGGTCGTAGATAATTCTGATCTTCCCATCGCTATCCATTTGACCATCTGGATAAGAAACCCCGGCTCTTTCATCCAGCAAAAGACCTGATGACCAAGATTTTCCATCGTCCATCGAGAGAAACGCAGTGAGATGCGAGCGACCTGTTTTCTCTTTAATTCTCCCATGTTTCACTAACAATAAATTTCCCGTTGCAAGACGCTGGATGAAGAATCTCGCACTCGGGTGCATCAAATCACTCGGCGATAGATTCGGCCAACTTTCACCTCGGTCCAATGAGACGCTCTCACCAATCCCGTAGCGTGTCCTCGCCAAAAGCCAGAGCGATCCGTCCGCGCGTTCTGTAATCATGTGTTCATCAAACGCGCGGTCGCTGACCGGCACGTTACAGGCGCCTCGCAAAGTCCAGCTCCTACCGAAGGAAGTCGAGACGATCATCTGAGCGCTATGGTCGGTACTCCGCCAGGTGGAAACGGGCAACACCCACTCGCCTGTCTGCAACACATTGGGTTTACACATCATGATCCCATCTGCAATTCGCCGAGGCGCGGTCCATTTTGGAACTTCACTATCAGCGTTGTCGGTGCGAATTGCCCAGACGCCAGCAGTCGACCCGTCATGCCCAATTGACTGCGCCCAAAACACCCACAGACGCCCCAACGGGTCAATCCACACCTCGGGGTCGAAAGCACGTATCGGCCCTGATCCGTCCGGATCAATTACCAGCTGCTCCTTCCATTGCTTCCCTCCATCACCGCTTGTGGCAAGGACCACGTAGTTATGCTCGTCCTCTCCGGGATTCACCCCCGCATACCAGTTTGCCCAAAGTCGACCCTTACCCGAAATGGCCAAACTCGGAATCCCTTGAAATCGACGTCGTGAAATCTGATGAGTTTCTTTGTCGGGTGACCCGATGTGGCGAGGTCTCTCGATCATTGGATTGGGTAAACGAAGTTGTTCAATTTGTTCTTGCAGTTGCTCATACGACTCCCGGTCGGCCGGGAGTTCACCCTCTTTCAATGCGGGCAACAGATAATCCCACACCACATTTAACTGCCGCTGCATGTTTTTCGTTTTTGCCGTCATGACCACAACAAGGTTCTGGTCAGGAATCACGATGCAGAATTGTCCATCTTTGCCGTCACCCCGGTACGCGTGATGACGACACTGCCAGAACTGAAAGCCGTACCCCTGTTTCCAGTCGGGATTTCCTCCCTCTCGATCATTCTTAATCTGAGAACTTGTCGCTTGATCGACCCATGCTTCACTGATCAATCGCTTGCCGCTCCACGTCCCTCGATCCAGCATCAACTGTCCGAACTTGGCGATATCCTCAGTTTTTAGGTAGAGACCAAAACCACCAAAGGAAACTCCCTGGGCTGTCTGATCCCACTGCGGTGCTTCAATTTCTAGGGGCTCAAAGAGCCGCGGTACAAGGTAATCCCGAACACTCTTTCCCGTGGTCTTTGAGATAATCGCCGACAACATGTACGTCGCAGGCGTGTTGTACCGAAATCGACTTCCCGGCTCATCTGCGATCGGCTGCGCAAGAAATCGCTTTGTCCAATCCTCACCCCCTGTGGCCCAAGGCTCATTCGTATGACCTGCAGACATGGTAAGCAGATTTCGCACGGTCATCTTTCTCAGATTGTCCGAGATCTCCCCGGGAAGGTCATCCGGAAAGAACTTGATCACCTGGTCATCGAGCTGGAATGCACCCTCTTCAATTGCCATCCCCACTGCCGTTGCAGTGAAACTCTTACTTAGCGACCACAAAATATGCGGTTGATCCGCTGATTCTGGCTGCCACCAAGCCTCCGTGATCACCTTACCATTTCGTAGCACCATCACGCTATGAATCTGATCCACCACGTCGTCCAGTTGATTGATGAATTTCAACAGACCCTTGGATTCAACGCCTTGCGACTCAGGAGTCGCTCGCAACAGAGAGCCCGGTTCGCGTTGCTTTGAAACCTCTGCCCTGTTTTGCAATCGAAGGTGCGACTCAAGGAACTCAATGGTCTCCTTTTGCGGTTGTCCCGTGTAGAACGACTTTCCACCGTGACCGGCACCCTCAAGCACCCGCAGCGTTAAAGGCAGCCCTGCCTTGCTGTAGACATCAGCGATTCGCTCAGATTGATCCAAGAGAACGGTCTTATCCTGATCGCCATGAAAGACCAGAAACGGAGGATCGTCAGCTGTCACATGAGTAACCGGCGACGCTAAACTTGCTAACTTCGTCTCCGTATCAGCCCCACCACCAAGCAAGCGATAGACAACCGACCCCACTTCGTTTGCTCGATGAGGCTGTGTTCGGGAGCGGAGAATGAAGTCGGTAGGTCCGTAGAAATCAATCACTGCATCCACACGGGATGAGTATTCAAGGTTTCCACCCACCTCACCCTCGAGTTCCTTTACGCCTCCGGAGGTGCCAAGCAAAGCAGAAAGGTGCCCTCCAGCACTTGATCCAGTAACAACTAACCGATCAACAGAATAACCCAATCGATCCGCATTAGCTCGAAGCCAACGAATCGCACCTTTGCAGTCATGAATCTGAGCCGGAAAAATTGCCTGGTCTGTCAAGCGGTATGAGATACTGGCGACCGCAAACCCATGATCGGCCAACCCTTTAACGTGACAGGATTTTCGACTACCACCCTTCCAGCCGCCGCCGTGAATATAAACCACTAGTGGTGGCCGACTCTCATCCGGCATGTGCAGGTCCAGCAACAGTTTATGCCCATCGATCTCTGCAAATTGAATATCCTCAATCACAGTGGCCGCTGAAGTGCTCTTAGCGCTGGCAGAGAATAAAAGAACGCATAAAAAAAACAGGGTAAACAAAACCTTTAAGCTCTTCACTCGTCTCATCCTTATCGGGAACAGTCAAACCATTGAGCAGAAAGTTTACCACTTTTATTTATCCGTCACCGTTTCTGAGTCATGTTTCCGTAGCTCCGACTGCTTTCTCGGTGCTTTTGGCAAGAACGCCAGGTGTCGCTTCAAACCCAACGAACTGCTGTACCAATGATGCTGCCCAACCCAAACAAATCACTTTGGAAATCCCCTGCGGAACGATGGTCCTTTTTCTTGATGTGCCCGGCGATGCGACCCCGAAAAGTCGTTGCTTGTACCTTCCTGTACGTTCTTGCACTGGTCCCAACGTGGGGCTGCGCACCCTCGGGTTCTTGGGAGCGTCTCAAACGCAGTTCAGTTCGTAGCAATCCAGCGATCGAGCGTGAAGCCACGGAAATTTTGAGACGAGCCGACGGAGCGTGTCTCGCAAAGGTACTTCGAATCGTGGAAAAAAATGAAATGCCATCCGATGGCGATCATTTTCTAGAGATCTGGCTCGAACCGATTAAGAGTACAGGAAACATCCCTGAGTACCTCTATGTCGTCATCCAGAATGGTGGCAACATGCCCTTCGAATCACTGAGAGAGGTAGAATCGAATCGAAGGACGCAAGTACTGACCCCCGATTCACTTAAAGAGGGAGAGTTGCACTGGTTTGTATTCTCAAATGCCTATGACTCAACAAAATACCCCTATCGTGTTGCAGGATGGTGGAGACATGAAGACGCTGATGTACCGACCTCTATCATCCAAGCAATCGAAAAGAACCGCTTTGCTAATCACCCTGTCTGGGATCCTACTCTTGATCTGATCGCAACTCGCACGCAAGACCAAGCCTCCGCCACCGTGGAGGTGCACTCGCTGAATCCTCCTGACACCGATGAAGCAGCGTCGGCAATTGGATCGATGTCAGTACAGATTGAAGGTGAGGTGACAAATGTCACGTTCTTTCACCATCCGTTTTCCTATGAGCTTCAGACCCTCGAAGCACCTTTTCCGCCGTTGCTCTATGTGGAGTCCAAGAGTCAGCTTGCGGCGGAGAATCCATTCAACCTACCGCCGAAATGCTATCGAATCCATTACGCCTATGACCTTAGCACCCACAAACAAATTGCTCGGTGGGTGGCAGCCGATCAGGACACTTGGCGGATGCATGCCTTCCAACAATACGATACGAAAACTGACGACCTCAGGGTCAAGATGATTTTTGACCTACTGGATTCCGGTGGCCGTGCTGCGGGTGCGGAAACGGAAGCATGGTATCGGAAGACCGTCGAAACCTATTTGGACGGCAAACTGACAGACACACAGCAGTATCGCCACCAATCGATCTCAACGGGCCTCGAACCAATCTACAGCAGTACCGGATGGATACCGCTTTCAACCCAACCTGACCACTAGCACGTTCACCCTACCGTTTTATAAGGTCCACCATCGCGTCTGCGAATGCATCACCGAGGCGTACAAAGAACGCCCCGCTGCCCAAATAGTGATAAGGTCGATCGCTACCGACAGTGTCCCACTCGTGATAGTGCGCCGGCCAACCCCTCTGAAATACCTCGTTCGAGTAATGCGAGTATTGGGTGTAACTCTCGACGGACACCACACCCTTCTCGATCCCCATCTCTTTCGCAGCTTCACGCTGGGCGACGGATACCGCATTCTCACCCACTTTCTCTGCAGTTACCCCCGTGCCGAGAACACCGATCACGAAAGGCATTTTTGGAGATTGAAGATCCTTTCGCACGTCTTGAATAAAGCGAATCATATTCGCCTGATAACCCTCCCGAAAATCGTCGCGAAATTGATCGTTGAATCCCTGGAACCAAACAAAACCAGACACCTCGTATCCGACCGACGCTTCGTACTGTGGGTGGAAGTCAGAAAGGTTCTCGAGCACCTCCCCAACCGACTCCATCATCATGCGATAATTCAAACCTGCATCCTTCGCGATCTGCTCGGCCTTATCGCCTGACTTCTCCTTCTCATTCAACTCATAGGTCTCTGCAGAAGGTGGACGGAAATTGTAGTTCAGTGATTTCCCACCCCATGACGTTTTAATGATCAGAACAGGACCGGTTACCTGTTCTTCAATGGAAAGCCCAAATCCGTACTCCGGACCAATCTTATCCGTCGACGCGCCGCACCCAATCCTCAGGGGTCCCGACTGCTGGTTACGGTCAGCAATCGAGTGAATATAGACGCGGTTTGAAACCGCGCATTTCTCACTGACCATCTTTTTATACTGTTCATGCTTCGTCTTTAAAGCTTCGACCCGTGCGACCAGTTTTTCTTTCTCTGGCCCTTCCTCCATCTGCTTCAACTTATCGTTGGAAATCCCGCCGGTAAGTTGATCCAGCTCTTTCCCACGCGCTAACTGCTCGTTCAACGTATCCACCGAAAGCCCATGCTCATCGGCGAGAATCATCTCCAACAGTTCCCGATCTCGAGGATTCTCTGACGCAAATAAGGTCGCAACGGTATGGGCTCGGGCATGACCAACCATATTGGACTGACCTGCGAGCACAAAAACCTTCAAGGGCTCCGCAGCAACTGCTACCGATACGTACCCCACCAAACACCAAAACCCGAAACTCAGGCACAACCGACGCATGGAACAAAACACCACATCTCTCTCCATTCTTTTAATTACACAGTGATTTGCAGTTGGAACCCAACCATTTAAAGATTGCGTAAATCCTCAGCACGTTACCCCAGCGCGAGTGAGTCGTGTCGCTGGGAGCTGTAAGTGTAAGCCCTGAGCGATGACTCATGTGAATCCAATGCAAAAAACGGGAGTGAGACGTAGCGCGGCGAATCAATCCAATCCGAGATCGATAAAACCACAGAAGAAAAGCGCAGCTGCATGCGCGGGTTTTACCCCTCGTGCCGAACCGATCAACGTACCTCGCTTCCTAACATCCCCGTCGTCCTCAATCTTGCCTTGCAGTGATCCGTTCACTCGGACATCGCCATCACTTTCGATCCTCGCAATTGACGAACCTCGCTTTCTAATGGTTCCGTCCGACTCAATCTTCCCAACGAGTGTCCCTTTGATTCGTATGCCACCGTCTTTCTCAAACCTCCCCACTGCTGTCCCGCGAATCCGAATCGTTCCGTCATCCTCAACTCGCCCCACATATGAGCCACGAATTCTCAGGTCTCCACCGGCCAATGCAGATCCCGACAGAAGACACATGGTGACGACGGAGAGCAACAAGCAGTGCCGTAACACCGAACGACTCATTTGCAGCGAATCACGTAAAAACCAGGTAACGTTCATTCTTAACCTCGATCTTTCGACTACCATCCAACATACGTTATACCCAGAGCGCTACCGTGTGGACTCGACTCTGCATATAAACCTGCTGTCTTGAGTCAGTTCGTGTGAAAGAAACTGTGAAGGGGTTTAGTGCGATCCCCAGTGAGCAGACCGCACCTCCATCAGTTCAGGATACCCTTCATCCAAATCACCATAATGAATCTTTAACTCCAGCAATCGTTTTTTCAACCGACTGGCGACTGCATCATAACCCGGTTGCCCGTAGACATTGTTCATCTCGTTTGGGTCGGTTTTTAAATCATATAACTCCCAGCCCGGTGTCGAGGGTTCAAATTGGCCACGCCCAAGATTCGCATCTAGCGGTAGTGCATAGAAGAAAACAAGTTTGTAACGCTCATCTCGCACCCCATAATGGGCGGGAATGTAGTGATGTGCGAGGTGCATCCAGTATCGATAGTAAACGGCGTCTCGCCACACTTTCGGGGTTTTGCCTTGCAGGATTTGCCGAAGACTACTTCCCTGCATCGAATCGATTTCCTTTGCCTCCGAACAACCTGCATAGTCAAGCAGGGTCTGTGCGAAATCAAGATTCGAACAGAGTTCCTTATCGTTGACTGTGGATTCCGGGATTTCACCGGGTAATCTTGCAAGAAAAGGCATCCTCAAACACTCCTCATAAATCCACCTTTTATCGAAGTAGTCATGTTCACCAAGAAACATGCCTTGGTCTGAGGTGTAAATCACGAGGGTGTTCTGTTTCAGACCAGCCTGATCAAGATAATCCAGAACACGGCCGACGTTCTCATCCACCGCTTTTACGCAGCCCAAATAATCGTGGAGGTATTTTTGATAGGCGGCTTGTCCTTTCTCTCGATCACTTAAGCCCGCAAGATCAATTGATCCCGCCGGCCAATCGGGTTTTTGCACATCGGCAACCATGGTTCGACGTGGATGCAGCCGACTGGTGATTGACGTGCCCATGTTACGAGTGGCAGACGAACGATGGCTAAAATCTTCCCACAATGAATCCGGTTCCGGAATGGTAACATCCGCGAGGTAATCACGGTGACGTTCGGCCGGCTCCCATTTTCCGTGGGGTGCTTTGTGATGCAGCATCATGAAAAACGGCTTTGATTGATCCCGCTGCTCAAGCCACTCCATGGCATAGTCGGTGATCAGGTCCGTGTAGTAGCCAGTCTCTCGTACCGCTCCCTTTGGCGGCCGGCTTTGGTATGGCGTTGCATCCTTTGATGAAATGAAGACCGGGTTATGGTAAATCCCCTGACCTGGACCGACCCTCCAATAATCAAAACCCCAAGGCGCTGAACGAAGATGCCATTTACCGATCAATGCGGTTTGATAACCCGACCTGCGTAGAATCTCAGCAAGATTCGGGGTCCCCGAATCCGGTCCGGGAAACGCGTCATTGAGGGTCTTCACACGATTCAAGTGCGAGTGCTGCCCCGAAAGGATCACCGCTCGGCTCGGCGTGCAGATTGAGTTGGTCACGAAACATCGATTCAATCGCATCCCTTCGCGAGCGATGCGATCGATATTGGGCGTTGGAGCTATCTCTGCAAGCCGACCACCGTACGCGCTAATTGCGTTACACGCGTGATCATCCGACATAATGAAAAGAATGTTCGGCCGCGCTTCGTCCCCAAAAACGGATGCCAACTGAATCACACACATCAATGACCAAACGATTTTCTTCATGAACAACACGCAAACGAAAAGGAATAGTAATTAAATAATGACTCGGTTCATTTAGCCGCGGTACCGACTGCAAGCCAAAATAGAGTTTTGGTTGCCTTAGACCAAGTAGGCTCGGATTCACATGAGACGAGATAAGCGTTTCTCATCCGCCACAGCCGCCGCCGCAGCCACCACCACCACAACCACCGCAGCCGCCACAGCCGCCACAGCCGCCTTCACCGTCACCG
>CAXQOB010000162.1:0-30313 GCA_964225475.1 Candidatus Nitrosopumilus sp.
GCTGCCATGTTGAGTTATCGAGGAGTGAAAAGGCCACCTCAAGCGGTGGTAATCCGTCCGCAAGATTCTCAGCACTCAGCCGCGGATCAGCCGACCCTTTATTTCAATCGCTTATTGGATTTAGCCATTGGTGATAACGCTCGGGTCACGCTTCAGAGTGCTGAGAATCTTGCGGACGGATTACCACCGCTTGAGGTGGCCTTTTCACTCCTCGATAACTCAACATGGCAGCAGGAGCGTATCGACTTGAGTGCGTTAGCTGGTCACACTGAAATTGAGTTAGCTCTTGAGTACGATAAATCTGCTTTCGGCGGCGGAAGTGGATTCGGTATCGACGATATCATCGTTGGATTCGCGGAGCGTGGCGAACAAGTTTTCCAGTCGGTTAAGGGTACGCATTTCGTTGATGTCGATTTAACAAACGATAACCAACCCTCTGGAAAGGGTGAGTATCAACTTGAAATTCGACAGGCTTCTGGGTTTGCGCAGGGGTCACGAAGGTTCGACCTCCCGAGTTTTGCAACGATCGATACGATCACACTCGAGCAAGATTTCGACACAAATGATCGTTTGACAAAATCGATCACCATGGTCGTCCCTGATCTCACTGAGATTGGGGATGGTGACACATTCTTGTTAAGTGATGGTGCAAAAACTCAAGTGTTTGAGTTCGACGATGATAACGATGTTGATTTTGGTCACATTCGAATCGCAATGGATCCCGCATTCACGACTACGGCGGAACTCACCGGCGCAATCCGTGATGCAATCAATGGACAATCGATCATCAAGGTCGAGGCAACCACTGCTGGAGGTCTTGATACTGAAGCGGCTACCGGCAATCGATTGGCATTGAGCGGTATCAAGTTTGGAAGTTTTGAGGAAGCTGCGCTCGGATCCAGTCCGCTCAACACAAACGCAGACGATCATTTGCTGATGCCTGCCATTTTCCATGATGAGATGGGCGATACCAACTTCCATCGCACTCAGGGGGTTGTGCTCGTGGAGCACAACCAAATCAGTGATGTTCGAGGAATCGGGATTTGGTCGGAGCCTGGAACACGAGACTCATCGCCGTACCAGGATCTCAACGATCGATTTGATCCGTTCAGTACAGAGACCCCACTAGTTTTCCCCGCCGGATTTTTAGAGCCTTTAGATCTCTACTTGGCTCCAAACACAGGGATTGGGAAACCGGGCGCTGTCATGAATGTTCCTAACGCGAACGATCATGTCTCTGGTGGACTTGCTCCTGGGATCGTGATCCAGAGTAACACCATTGATCAGGCTGAATACGCTGGGATCAAGATCGATGGTCAAACGGCTCCTTGGGTCATTGAGACTGGAGTTGGTGACTCGATCGCTGATGGCTCTACATTTGTAATTGACGCAGCGGGCACGCGAGTCGTCTTTGAGTTCGAGGATATCGGAGACGGAGATCCTGCCAATCTAGGGTCGGATGAAAACGGGGGTGATGGTGTAAAGGATGGCCATGTTCCTGTCTATTACCGGCAAACGGATCCTCAATCCCCGGCCTATGAGGGTCGCATAAGCGATTACACTCAACTTGAAATGGTGCACACAATCCGTGAATCAATTCAAGGTAGTATCTTGATGACCAACGGTTTGGCCGAGCTTGTAGAAGTTTCGGTTGGTCCCTCATTAACCGCACTGCCACACACACCGGGTGGGATTATCGCACCGGCACTTTACATTCAGGGTGCCTCAATTATTTACCCAGGATCCGAGGGTGGAATTCCGAATATCACGGGGAACATCAATGCCTACCAAGCTCCTGTTTCTGAGGCTCCTCAGCCGTTTGCAAGGGTTGTCAATAACACAATCTTTGGTGATGACGGAACAAGGTCAGTGACGAAGGGGTCGGCAGCTGAGCCAAATGATTTGTTTGTCAACGCAGTGGATACTCGGATCAGTGGTAGCCATCGTGATGACTACACTGCTACCGCGGTCCTTGGTGACAACGGAGGCCTACAGGCGTCCACCACCGATGTTGACTTTTATCGAGTACATCTTGAGGTTGGGGATCGACTTGTCGCGGACATTGATACCAATGGTGACCCAAACCTAGCCCTGCAAATCTTTGATGCGAGCGGTACGGCTCAGAGCTTTGTTGACACCGATGGAGTCACACGCACGCTCAGTAGCAATGATTCCGCTTCGACTCTACTAACTGGAAATAGCGAGCCTGGTAACGGGGTCGATCCGTTCATTGATTTTGTTGCACCCAAATCGGGTATTTACTACGTCGGAGTTAGTTCTGAGGGCAACGATACCTACTCCGGGCGGACGCTGGCTAATCGTACGCCAGGTTTTGGAGGGACAGGCGATTATACCCTCTCGCTTCGTGCGTTCGCTCCTCGCTCCTTCGTCATGAGCTTTGATGGTAACGAGCCGCTTCCAAACGGACTAAACAATGACGATCGGGATCAAGCTGCAGTTCAGGCACTATCCGGAGCAACTTTCACCGTAACCACTATCTCTGACGGGATTGATGGAACGAATCAAGTGACCTTCCGGTTTGCGGGTGGCAACGTTCCTACGGTCAGCAATGGTGTCGTCACGGTTCCGATTGGTAGTGGCGAGGTGCCTGATTTGATGAAGGGCATTGAAGCTGCAATCAATCTCACTTTGCCAGGTAATATTCCGGTACTTTCCAACTACGACTTCAGTAACCCCCAAAGGATCTTGGAGGGGGCAGTTCGACCGGGCTCGGCTCAAGCTTTGGGTGGAGTCAGCGGGCAAACCCAAGTAGGCGATGAGCTGCCGCACTACTTCTGGGAACCATCGGATTTTGATCCAGAGTTTGGTCTTCCATTTGATAACAACGTGCGGCACCCAGACACTCTTGCCCCAGTAGGGATGGGTCATGACAACGTTGATTCGCCATCGGAGGGCACGACGGAGCTTTACGCACTGATACAGAATGTTGCTTTCATTCAATTAAGTCCAGAAGCGGAAGCGGCTGGACTAAAACTTGATCCGATTGCAGGTGAAGACGCTGACCAACTTCTCAACGAGACCGGCGTCATGATTGCTGGCGGAGCCAGCCCAACCATCTTGAACAACGTGTTCATGAATTTGCACGAGGCGGTTGCAGTTGAAAGTAGTAACTCCATTCTTGGTTTAGGTCTTGGTCGATCACATCCGAAACCGATGGAAGTGATCGTTGTTGGCAATGTCTTCCAAGATAATTTCTTGAATGCCGAAACGACGACTGCCGCCCAAAGCACGATTGGCATCCCACATACCAGCCTCACCGGCTGGCGGGATGGCACATCAAATGTGAACGGCGGAAATGATGACTTCAATGTCACCTTGGACTCCAGCGACCTTTCGTTGCAGCATCCAGAAGCAAATAATTTCCAGCCAGCTTACGGTACAGTGATCATTGACTCCTCCGTCAATTCACTCACCGAACGTGATCAATACGCTGAAGTTCGTATATCCGTTGGTTTGGGTGTATCCAATATCCTTGCACCAACCAGTGATGTATCGGGTGTGCTCAGAGCTGACCATCCAGACTTCGCATCATTCGGTGGTATCGGTACATCGGTATTCAAGGATCGAGGATCGGTTGAATTAGCAGACTTTGTTGGCCCGATCGCGATTACGGAGATGCCTCGCGATAACGACGCAGCAGGTGTTGATTCCGATTCAACGATCAGCGTGATTAACTTGGAGCCTGGAACTTACAAGGAGTTCCGGATTCAGTTGCGAGACAACGGAGATTCATCAGATCCATTCACCGGGATCGGGATCGATGATTCAACCGTGGTTGTTCCTGTGATTGATGGCTTGCGTCCAGCTGGTGCAAACGTGACGTTATTGGAAAACGATCGTCTGATGACTGAGGGAGTGGATTACACCTTCTTCTACGATGAAACCCGTAAGCTGATCACTCTTACGCCGCTTGCCGGTGTTTGGCAAAACGATCGGTCCTACCGAATCGAAGTCAATAATGAAGATCGAAACGTCCTCATTGCTCCCTCTGCGAGTGAGGTGACCGACGGTGACCAGTTGACGATCATTGATCGTGACGGCGGTGAGATCGTCTTTGAGTTTGAATCAGGATATTCATTGTTTGTTCCACAACCAATCACGATGGTTGTACCACGAGCAGGAACTGACATTGGCGGGATCGGTGATGGTGACTTGTTCCAAATCAATGATGGTGTGAACGTTCCGGTGATCTTTGAGTTCAATCTACCGGACAGCTCAACACTGCCTGGAACGATCCCCGTTTCGTTACCAGCACAATCCACGCCCGGTGATGACGCTGCATTGCAGTTGTTCTTGAACGAGATCGCCGACAACATGGCGGTTGCGATACAGGAAAAGATTGATGATGGTTCACTCGACATTGATGTTCGGGTGATTGACGAATCGGTAGTGATAGGCGGTGAGCCTGGAGTCACGGCAATCACGACTCTGAGCGGTCTGACTCAACCTGGCAGAACACTGGCTCTTCAAGTGCCTCAAGCGGGAGTGGGTCCTGGCGGCGTCGCTGACGGCGATTCGTTCCGTCTTGAAAATGGTAGTGATAGCCCACTTGGTTTTGAATTCGATGTCGTGGGTGACGGAGTCAACGCGGTTCAGAATCGGCGAGTTGATGTTTCTTCCGCTACAACACCAGAGGAGATCGCGGTAGCAATTCGTGACGCGATTCTCGCAACGGGCCTCGGTCTAAATCCTGTTGTTGAAGGCGATGGCAAAACCGTTTACCTGGATCTGCCAGTCGGTGGAACGGCCAATGTGGTTACAGGGCGTTTGGAAGTCGTTGGGCTAAGCCGAACTCCTTTGGACGGCGACACCATTACGATCACGCCTGCAGACGACAGTGATCCTGTTGTTCTTGAAATCAATCGCACCGATGAACCGGATGGTAATGGTGGAGTGATTGATGATGGCGTTGAGCCGGGTCGTTTTGCGGTTGATATCAGCCGAACTACGACCGCAGACGAGTTTTCAGCATTCATCGCAAATGCGATGCAGTCACTCACTGCAGTGGATGGTTTGAAGCAGGACGATATCAGTGTGATCCCTGGTGGATTACTTTCCGTGGGAGGTGAAGAAGGGTTAGGCCTTGAGACCGATGGATACTCAATGTCAGTCACGGGTTCACCTTCTGTAACCGGTCCATCAACGGTTTCAATCAATGGTCCATTAATACTTACTTTGCCGTTGATCGGTGGAAGTGGTATCCAAAATGGTAGTGTGATGGTGCTTGCTGACGACCTTGGAAACGAAGTTGTCTTTGAATACACCACCGCAGGAACTGTGCCTTCGTATCCGGGTTCAATTCCGATTTTCTACAACGCGTTCGATGAGGTCTCTGTACTTGTCACCAACACGGTTGCTGCCATTAATTCCGTAGCCTTAGGGATTACTGCAACAGAGCAGATCAATGGTCGTGTTTCGCTTGGTCGAATCTCTGAGGATCGGGTGAACATCAATGGAATTATTGATCCAACGGGTCAAATCACGGCGGCACCTGGATTAGACAGAGCGACCTTGAAGCGTGACATTGTTCGCGACGGCGAGATTCTTGAGATCACTCAGGGTGCGACAACCGTACGTTACGAATTCGAAGTCGCCTCTGGCGGTGGCGGAGTCACTTTGGGCAATGTTGCAGTTCCGTTCCAACCCACCAGCACGCCCGCTGATGTTGCTGCAAGTTTGGCTGCTACACTGAACAACAGCCCTGGTGGTCTTTCGCTTGATGCACAAGTCGTTGTTGATCCAATCACTGGTGATCCAACCGGCAGCGTCAACTTGAACGACATCCCAGGAACCATTGTTAACATCGTTGCAGCACCTACTCTTGAATTGTCTGGAGTCCCAGGCGGTGCAACACCGATTCAGTACTCGCCATCGTTCGGCTCTACTGAGATGAAGTTTGCAATGATCAGCGCAGTCAACTCGGTAAATGTTCCGGGTGAACCGGCGGTCACGCCTCTTACCGCAGAGGATCGGGGTGGAAGCACATTCTTCGTGACGGACGCTAGATTCTTTGCAGGTGTCGCCGATCTTGATGGCTATGTAGAGAATTTCTTCTTGCCCGGTGTTAAGGACGAGGCTGGTAACCTGTTGAAAGCGAATCGTTCAGATTTGACAACACAGTTCACCATTTTGATGCCTACTGCACTGTTCGATTATGGTGACGCTCCCGATCCGCTGTACGGAGTAGCCGGACGTTACCCAACGACTTCGGCAAATAACGGGCCACGCCATGTGGTTGGTGGTCCTCTGAAACTTGGTACTAAGGTTGATTCGAATCCAAATGGATTACCAGGAGTTAACGCTTTAGGCGACGATGTGACGATTGGTATCACCAGTGAAGGTACCATGTTCAACACAACTTTCGCCGACGGCCGAGCGGTGATTCAGATCGATACCGCGGCAGTGGATCCAACCACTCGAGACGGCGACACGATCACTCTTGATCTTGGTACCGTGCAGGCCACATTAGAACTTGATGTGGCAACCGGCAATTCGGGCGCGTTTGATGAAGATAACTTCGCAATTCAGCCCGCTGACCCAGCCTCCGCTGATTCGATTGCTGAAGCGATTCGCAGGGCAATCATCGAGAGCCCACTGCAACCTGCTGACGTTTCTATTGAATCCATCTCCGCAACGGAAGCTGTGGTGAGTGTGGGAGCTGATGATGAGGATGGAGTGAGTTTCATCAGTGAAGAGAACCCATATGGTGTACTCAATCATGGCGTCGCAACGCCGATTGATGTGAGTGTCACCGGTGGTGGTATTCTCGAAGCATGGATCGATTTCAATGCCGACGGTGATTGGGATGATCCTGGTGAGCAGATCATTCCTCAACCAAACACTGCTTCCTTCAATCAGCTGAGAAGTGAGTTGCTGCCTGAAGAACTGCAGGGTGTTGTTTCCAATGTCTTCTCCGATACCGGCGGAGTCAGCACTCGAACATTCGGTATCGTTGTTCCGGAAACGGCTCCGATTCCGCCCACCGCGGTGACGACCTATGCTCGTTTCCGAGTATCTCAAGAAGGTGGCCTCACTTCGGAAGGGCTCGCCCTGAGTGGGGAGGTCGAGGATTACGCGATACAAATTTTGCCGGGTCTTCCACCCGAGGTAACGGAGGCGCAAAGTGAGTTGAGCTTCTCAACCTCAGAGGATGTTAATCTGGAAGTTCTCGACCCTGCCTCTGGATTGCTCAACGGCATTGTTGATCCTGATGGAGATCCGGTTGAGATCTTCGCGGGTGACGTAGGTGCTCAAACCATTACCAATGCGTTCGGTGAAACCGCGGGTGTGGTGGATATTAACGCTGACGGTACCTTCGTCTATACACCTGAAGCAAACTACTTTGGCACCTTCACATTCACTGCGCGTGTGACGGATATTCATCCTGGATCACCGGAAACACAATTGGTCAGTCCACGGGCTCTAAATGTCACGGTCACCGTTGACCCTGATAACGATGCTCCTGTGACCACATTAGCTCCGGAGGTCACTGCAACCATTGCAGAAGATGAGGAAACGATCTTTACCTCCGAGGATCTGATTGATCCTTTCTACCTGCCTGGGCCAGCCAACGAGTCCGATCAGGATTTGGTACTGTCTGACGCGTTCTTTGGGGCAACCACATTGGTGACTGAGCAAGGTGGAACTCTTGCGATCGCAGCGGATGGAAAAAGTGTGACTTACACTCCCCCGGCTGACTATATCGGATTAGATCGCTTCTCCTACGAAGTTTCGGATGTACCTGCAGCGGGTCAGACTGCTTTGGCATCAGCAACAATCGGATCGGTGGAGATAACGCTCACCGCGGTCAATGACGTCCCACGACCTGGTGCTGACAGTGTCACGACCCAGGAGAACGTATCAGCGACGATCGCAATCTCTGATCTGTTGCTCAATGATACTGCAGGACCACAAGATGAGATCGATGCTGGTCAGCTTGTAGCATTTGATTCTTTCGATGCGACTTCGCTGCAAGGTGGTACGATCGTCCGAGATGGTGACAATCTGATCTACACTCCCGCAAATCAGTACAGCGGAGCGGATGAGTTTAACTACACCATCGTTGAAACGGGGCCAACATCCACTGGATTGTCAGCAGAAGGAACGGTCAGTATTACCGTCGAGCCTGTTAACGATCCACCTTCTTTCCTGGGACAAGATGGAGTTTTGGGATACCTTCCGACGACGGATGATCTAAGCTTCACTGAGAGTAAGGCAACGCCTCAGACGTTCACATACGATCTGAACACATGGTTCACCGAGCCCGATGGTCAGGCAATGGACTTCTCGGTGAGTTCAAGTGACGCCGGAGCGGTTGCAGCGACGATCGTTGGGGCCAATTTGGACACGTTGCAACTGGTGCTGCCATCCTATGCTGGTTCTGCGACCCCAATCGATTTGACGATTACTGCTGCCGATGATTCGGTGCCTGATGCTAACGAGACATCGCAAACCATTCAGGTGTCGGTTGCTGATACACCAGATCCACCGCAAGTGATTGATCCGATTGGAACGATCACGGTCGCGGAGGACACCCCGAGAGTGGATCGTCTGATGTCGACAGTGTTCTTCGATCCGGATGGTGATCCGCTGACTTACTCGGTGGCTCAGTTCGGTGCTCTGGTTAATCCAACAGCGGAGCAGATTGCTGAACATCCATTCGTCGAATCCATTGCCTTCCCAGGCGGTGAGATGCAGATTGTTTTGAAGCCGGATGGTAATGGATCGGTTCCAATTTCGATCTCAGCAACTGATGGAACCAGTTCCGTAATCGATACTTTCACGCTGACTGTTACTCCAGATGCTGATGCTCCAGTCGCTGTGGCCGATGAGTACACGGTCTCCCTCGGTTCATCGCTTTCTATTCAGAATGCACAGGCTGGCTTGCTGGCCAATGACTATGACGCGGATGGAGATACGTTTGAGATCACATTCGTTGTGCAGCCCGAGAAAGGCACTCTAACAATCAATCCAACCGGGATTTTCGTCTACACCAACACTGAGGGTAACGTTGGTGACACCGACGAATTTTCTTACCGGCTGACGGATAGTACAGGGCTGGAGAGTGATCTGGTCACGGTGAAGATTACTCTTACCTCTTCGAGCTATCAGAATCCGATTCTGCAGGCTGATGTCAACGCAGACGGTCGAGTGTCAGCGATCGATGCTCTTCGAGTTATCAACTTCCTGAACCGAAACCAGACGAGTGGTTCTACCTCGGTTCCTGTGAGTGAGATCGGCACAGCTCCTCCTGATTATCTCGATGTCAACGGCGATGGCGCGGTATCTGCAAGTGACGCACTCTTCGTCATTAATCAATTGGCATCCGCCAATAATTCAGGCGGTGAAATGATTGGATCCGTTGCAGCCACGACTGGTTATGCGACATCAAACTTCGCAGGCTTACCATTGCGAAACTTTGAGATCGTAGAAGGTTCGCCGGATAATTCGGTTGATGAAATCTTCTCGGGTTCAATTGAGATTGAGTCGGATTCGACACGAGAGATGGCCGATTGGTACTTCGGATCCCAACAGGATCAGGCAGATGCCGCTGGAGCTTCTGATGAAGCCCTGTCCAGCCTCCTGGAGGACAATGATCTCGAGTCGGCGGTCTAGCGAATCCAGAGACACTGACATCAACCTCGGAGCGATCGCCCTGATAAGGCGTTGTTCCGAGGTTTTTTTTTGGTCGAGTCCCCTGCGAGTCGGATCATCAATGCGAGGCGGGGATCGCATTGATCCGGTGCATGGACCACTTTGCCCTCCCGGCAGGGTGCCTCATAACGTGATGTTTGAGAGTTGATCTTGGCGTAAATGCCAACAGTTAGTCTTTTTTTGCTAATAATCTGTTTATGAGCAATCGCCCAAGGATGGTAATTCGTCAGAATTAGCAGGTGATGCAAGTGAATCATGACACTCATCATACGACCGACGACCGAGATGCCGGTAGCGCGCTGGCAGCTGCTTTTGATCATGCGCATCATGAATTGATCGGCACGCTCTACTACATTACCGGGGATCGAGACGGCGCGGGTGATGTTTTACAAGAGGCCTTTTTGAAGTGTTGGCGGCACCGTGACTCACTTCCAAAGATTGACAATCTGAAGGCTTGGATTTTTCGAATCGCGGTCAATACGGCTAGGGATTATCGCAAATCAGCCTGGAATCGAAAACGAAGGAGTCTGCCAGATGAGACCCCCATCCCTTCGCGATCCCTACCACCGGAGCGAGAGTTGATGAAGGATGAGCAATTAGCATTGCTGCACCATGCGGTGATGCAGCTTAGGCCAGAAGAGCAGGAGGTGTTTTTACTCCGCCAAAATGGTGAACTCACCTACGAGGCAATTGCCGAGGTCATTTCGATTCCAATTGGTACTGTCAAAACACGAATGCGTTCCGCGATTCGACAATTGCGTGAATCGGTGGGAGACAAAGAATGAATCAACAGGAACATGAGGAGCTGCAGCAGCAACTGCTGGAATTGCACTATGGATTGCTTGAACAGGAGCAAGTCGATCAGTTGCAAGAGAGAATCCGAGAGGATGAGGTTGTCGCGCAGCAGTGGATCATCACACAGTCGTTTGTCGGCAAGTTGAAAGACGTCACGGCCGTGGGGAAAGAGGTTTTTCCCAAACCTGATTACATTGCTCTCGCGGATAAAATTGCTGACCCAAAGGTGTCATTGGATTCGAGTTCGCAGCAGATGGTAGCTGGAAATAGGCGGGTCAACTCATTTTTCTGGGCATCCTCTTGGGCCATGATTGCCGCAATGATCGGTTTTCTCATCGTTGGTCGAGGCTATTTGATGCGTTTGCCCTCATCACCGACCGCGAAGATTGGATTGGAGTTGACACCCCTTTCACTTTCACAAGCAGAACGAAACCGAGGATACCAAGTCGCGACTTCATTGGTGGATCATTCCGCTGTTGGTGGCAATCTACGTTTTGTTCCTGCGAGTCTTTCATTTCGTTTGCTGTCTCCTTCCGGGGTTCTTTTTTCCGGTTCAGCGACCTCTGACCAGAGGGGTCTAGCGAATATTCTCATTCCTGATCATTTGGTGATACCACCCAACACAACCTTACGGGTTGTTGCGAAGACCACCGAAGGCGTCCGCGCCGAATCTTCATTGTCACTAACGATTCCGCGGACCAGATCCTATACATACCTGACGACAGATCGTCCGGTTTATCGGCCAGGTGAGTTGATTTACTTCCGCTCTCTCACGTTGAATCGAAAATCGCTTCAGCCTGTTTCCGGTTTTCCGATTGAATACATGATTCGCTCGGAGCCATCGCGAGAGCTCGATGAGACAGCTTATCGTATGACGGGTGTGACGCAGCGAGGGGTTGGTAATGGATCATTCCAGCTGCGTAGTGATATGGAACCTGGGAACTACGAATTGGTAGTTCGTAGCTTGGATTCCATGTTTCCAGATGAAAAAGTGCCTGTTCAGGTTCGTAACTATCGAACACCTCAGATTGATCAACAGGTGCGGTGGAAGCAACCTTCGTTTAAACGAGGAGAATCTTTGGAGGCACTTTTGGAACTCCGCTCGTTGGTGTCAGACGGCCCAAGAATACCTGATTCCATTTCCGCAGGGCTATTACTGGATGGTGTCCCGTTGGAGGAAAATCAGTTTCCCGTTAACCAACAAGGTATCGCGGCGATTGCTTTGATGATTCCCGAGCGAGATTTCAACCTTCTGCAGTTACAAGTCACGACAACGACTGACACTACATCAGAGAGTCAATTGATTGAAGTGCCGGTTCAGCGAGGAGATTTGGTCGTGCATTTCTATCCTGAGGGTGGTGACCTTTCAACTGATTTGCTGAATCGCGTGTATTTTTCTGCAGAGGATGCAAAGGGGAAACCGGTTGATTGCCAAGCCGAATTGTTCGATCAGAACGACCGTTTGGTTTCTACAGTTCAAACCATGCAAAATGGTCTTGGACGCTTTGATTTCGTTCCTGCCGCGGAGATGCGTTATTGGTTAAAGGTTAAGGACTCTGTTAGTGGTGAAGTCCTTTCATTCAAGCTTCCGGGAGCTCGTGAAGGTTATCCTGTTTTGGATACACAGCGGGGTGTTTACCAAGCCGGTGCATCGCTGAAGTTGATGATCAGGAGCGTTAAAGAAGAACAGATCGCAGTTCAAGTTGGATGTCGGGGACGCGTCGTTGCGGAACAGCTAGTTGATCTGATGAAGGGCGAAAATGAGATTGAGATTCCCGTTTCGAAAGAAAGTGGTGGAGTGATGCGAGTCACTCTGCTTCAGGGCGAGGGTTCGGAGCGTAGGCCGATTGCGGAGAGATTGGTCTATCGGCGACCTGACCATCATTTGGTGATTGAGTGCGATGAGTTATTAGAATCCAATCCAGTTTTTGCATCAGGGCAGCGTGTTCAATTAGGGTTTCGTGTTCACGACGAGTCAGGTAAGGCCAAGGTTGCGACATTAGGTGTCTCCGTGGTCGATGAAGCGGCTCGGAGTTTGAAAGATTCAGCCAGGCCATCACTTGAAACGCAATTTCTCTTGTTGAGTGAGGTAGCGCGTCCGTCGGATTTGGAAAACGCAGATTTCTACCTCGGCACGAGCGAGGTTGCTGAACAGGGGCTTGATCTGCTTTTAGGGACTCAAGGATGGCGGCGCTTTGTAAATTGGAGCGAGGCACCCGCTTCGGAGGAATTTCAGCAGTTATTGACTCGCCTAGTTGAGCTGGATGGTGCAGAGCCAGATGAACCATCGCAAGTAGGTAACACCAAGGGTTTTGTCTCGGATTGGCTTGTCTATCGGCAGGCACTCGACGCGTCCCTTGCAAAGGCTTGGGTTGATTTGAGGTACGTTGCTGCATCCGTTCTTGCGACATGGTGTGCTGTTTTTGTATGGCACCGAAGAAGACAACGATCACAGCTAATCACCAACGCACTATTATCCATCGCCTGTTTATGTCTGATTGGATGTGGAGCTGAACAGATGCCTTCGACCGAACGGCTCGCAGATACGGGTGGAGCCGATGCCGGGGATTCAGCTGCTAACATGGCCAACGCTTGGGACGCACCCGGTGCACAACCTTTGATGGAAATGGATGACGAAGGGCATGGAGATCACGAGCTTGCCGAAGGAATGGGGGCTCGGATGTCGCCGATGATACAACGCTCCGCGGCACCACCGGATTTACCGAATATGATTGACTCAAAATGGATTGATTGGTTACCAGAGCAGAAAGTTGCCTGGTTACTGAAACGCGTCGCGGAAGTTCGAAAAAGGGAGTCTGAAGTCGATCAAGACACTGTCAATCCCTCGGTATCTGGAGATAACAGAAGCATTTCGGAGCAACAAATCCTTGATCTACTGCCGGTGCGTGGAATGACGGCACAGGCAGCAACTGCGGAATTGATTAAGCAGTTGCAGTTTCCCGTCCGGGAGTACGCGCATCGGCGTCAGATTCCCGATGAGGAGGTTGGCGGGGATTACCAAGAGACGATCTTTTGGCATCCTTTGTTAGAGACAAATGAAGAAGGGTTCGTCACTATTGAATTTGAGTTGCCGGATTCTTTAACCACATTTCGAATACACGTTGATGGACACACCTTCGACGGTCGCATTGGTTCTTTCGCTGACGAATTTATCACGGTTCAGCAATCTTCACCGGATGAGTAATGGACTCACTTAAACAGATTAACCCAATGATCGGTGAGACCAAATTTTTAATCCTCTGTTCCGACATTGCTCGAGAATCAGGGGGTGACCACCGCGTTACCTGGTTCGTACTCTAAAGGGCCCCGAGTTGGGTAAGGCTTTAGCTTTTGGGTTTTTTTAACGCTAGAAGACCCTTCAAGCCAGACACTAGACGTTGCACTGGCGCGCGTCGCAGATGCCCGTGACGATCGGCTTGGATGATTTCACTCGAGGTAGTCTCGTAGGCAGTGAGGTATCCGCCACCGAAGCAATACGTGTCGACACAGATTAGGTGACCACCATCAAAAACGTTGCCATTTGATTGTGGTGTATGCCCGACAAAAACTCGTTTCCCACTTTTGTGCGGCGGCGGGAGGATAACCGGTAGGTGGATCCAATAAGTAATAGACTGATCTTGCTCATGTATTTGTTTTTCTGGGTCGTAGCCAGCGTGAACAAATATCTCATCGCTTGTTTAGTAGCAAGCACGCAACGATTGAAAGAAGTCGAGATGTTTGTCGGGGATTTTACTCAGCGATCCACCATAGCTACTCACTGTGGAGATACCGCCATTCTCAAGCCAGACAGTTTCATCAAGACCACCCAAGACAACACCAAGAAGCATGATCTCATGGTTGCCACGTAATGGAATCACTTTGCAACGCTGTTGTAGCTCCAAGATTTGTTGAACTACATCACGGCTATTGGGACCACGGTCGATGTAATCCCCCAGAAAGATCACTTCGTCCTCTTCATTCGGCTGAATCGTCTCGATGAGCGTGCGCAATGCCTTGGCACATCCATGAATGTCACCGATTACATAGCGTCGCATAGCTTTCTCGCTTGAGGTACTTCATGATCCGTCAGTAACCGCGTTTTAACGCATCGAAAAAACTAATTTAAATTTGGATCGACCATGCGGACGCCGGGAGCGATCTCGTTCAGAATCTTGTGACCGCATTGTTTGACCGCAATCTCCCAGCTCTCATCCGGCGTGCCAAATAGTACCTCTTCATTTGCATCACCGATTAACCAACCGCCAACTTCTAATTCATTGTCGAGTTGTCCGGGACCCCATCCACTGCAGTCTCTAAAATAACGGACCTTCGCATCACTTCGCTTTAGCAAAATCCTCAAGTGGTCCTCATCTCCTGTGATCCATGCCGGAGGATTTCCCAGATCAATTGACATTGAACCCCATGGATCTGCGGGAAAGTCATGCACGGTATGCTTCACGCCTTGAGTGATGGATTCACCGGGTTTCAAATCGCTGTCAGGTTCGTCGATGGGGAGAGTTCCACACGGATCACCGATTCCCGCGAGATCATGTAAGGCGAGAATGGGACCACTTACTGGACCACCGAGAAAGACAAAATCATCATCACGAAATGAGGGTCCGCTTGGCGATTTGGTGATTTCGCTGGGAGATTCATTGAGCAAGTCGCGAAAACGCTCATCAGAGGGGCGATTGATCACCAGTCCAAAGGCTCCGTCAATTTCGTGACGGATGATGAAGACCACCGAGCGCATGAATTCGCCATCCGTTAGGTACGGTGAGGCGATCAATAGTCGGCCAGTAAGGTTGTGTTTCATTTTTGTGTCCCCATGGACCAAGCCGGCATCACGTTGCTGAGTTGATCTCTGGCAGAACATTATCATTGTTCAGGGACCAACGAGGCGAATTTTACCATTCAACCTACACTTTATCCTATGACTCTTCACCGCTTTTCGGTTTTGTTGCGCGACCGCGCAGGGGCCGTGTCTTCAGAATGACGGCGATTTAACCTGTCATCGGCCAAAGCAAAGGGAAAAGTATGCCAAGTCAATGCTCAGCGAGCATTGTTCATCTGGTAATGATCACGCCATAAGCAGCCAGCCCAGGAGAGTCCAACGCCAAAGCCAACCAGCATGTTGATGGAATCCGTGTTAAGCCGACCCTGTTTTCGCATCCTGTCAATCAAAATCGGTATCGTGCAGGAGACCGTATTACCGATGTCCGCCAGTTCAATGGGGAGACGGCTTTCTTCTACGCTCATCCGGTGACGTAACTGATCAAGCATCTTCCAGGTTGCTTGATGAAATAGGTAGTGAGCAATGTCAGAATCTTCGAGATTGTTCTTACTTAGGATTTCTTCAACGAGGTGAGGAATTGCTTCCACCGTGAAATTAATCAAACTAGGTCCATCCATGTATAGACGGCTGTTCCAGCGTTTGCGATGACGGGGTTTGATTGCGTCTTTCTCGGGACGTCCACCACCATCAGCGACGAGAAGCATGTCACCCCCGCTTCCGTCACTTCCGAACTGAAATCCCCATAGTGATTTTTGCTTCGCTGCTGTGAGAAGCGTTGCCGTGGCTCCATCACCGAAGATCGTTCTTAGACTTCGATCCTCTGAGTCAATGTATTTGCTGTAGGTCTCTGCGGTTATCAGTAAGATCTTTTTTGCCGCGCTGCTCTGGATTAAGCCGTCTGCTAATGCGAGTCCGTAAACGTATCCGCTACAGCCAAGGTTGAAGTCAAGCGCGCCACAACGCGTATGGAGTCCGAGTCGATCTTGGAGTAGGCAACTTGTCGTGGGTAAGGGATAGTCTGGAGTTTGTGTGCACAACAGGATGAAATCAATCTCCTCCCGTTTAATGTCGTGCTCTGAAAAAAGTTTCTCGGCAGCAGCAACCGCTAGGTCACTCGCAGTCTCCTCGGGTGCTGCGATATGCCTTTGATGAATTCCCGTTTTTTCGGCTATGAGTTTGAGATCCCAACGCGGATATTGCTCGGCGAGCGTCTCATTGGTTTCCACTCGCTCAGGAAGGTGGACTGCTATCGGACCGAGCTCTGCGTGTGGCACTTTGAATTCGCTCTTGATGTCGTTCGGGATATCGGATCGGGCCGAATCAGGTCAGCTCAGAAAGTTGTTTCGGCGTTTGACTCGGTTTGGTGTAGCGATACCGGTGGGCTAAAGACAAGAACAATTACCAGAGCGCGGCCATTGTGGCATGGAATTGACGACTTCTCGGCTGCGGCAGTTTCGGATCTTCAACGTTCCAGTGCCATGTTGCCCGAGGTTGCTACCTCCTACATCTGAGGATCATACCGCCTTTGGGATCTCGGAAATAGTTTTATTGGTGGAAGCAGCTCGCAATCGCCATTTTTTGGAAAAACCCCCGACGCGGGATGGATTACCGAGTTCGTTTTATCTCGTTTCTGAGGGATCTTCACTGTTGGAGGAGGCTTGTTGGTTTCGGTTTCCTCCTGTTTTTTTCTTTACTTGAATCCTCAAACGCCATACCGGAGACCTTCAAAAGAGCCCAGCTTGGTGAGCCGTATGCTGGAAAACCGCCAAAATTGGACGCCGCGCACACTGCATTCACATAGTTCTAAAGAGGGGTTTCCTGCGGGATGATGGAACGCCCAACCGCGTGAATTTCAATCGGGATTTGAGACGGAGAGCGACTCAGCCAGGAATACAACTGCAAGAAAACGCCAGAATGACGTTATTGATGGTGAGAGAGAGCGGCTGATGGGATTCGAACCCACGACAATCACGTTGGCAACGTGATGCTCTGCCAACTGAGCTACAGCCGCATGAGGTTAATCACCTACGGGCAGATTATAGGCCCGGTCAGGGGGACGGCAAGACCTGATTTTCAGGCAATCTCCGCTCTAAAATCGACTGGATGTCAGGGAAAACGGTTTCGATGGTTTTGTGGTTTACCGCTTGCTCGATCGAAGCATTGGACGATAGACTACCCCGCTTGATTTTTATTTACTCCAGATTTCCAGACGAGATCAGGTGATTCGACGCCTTGGTGCGTGAAAAGGACCCTGAGCTTTTTGTAGGCTCGCACTTTGTGATGTGCGACTAGTCTCGAGTGAGATCGACCCTGATGACCTAGCAGACCTGCTATTTTCAGGCTGGTTTTCGGTCGGTTGATCCCCGAAACGAAATCGGAGTTCCCCGAACACCTGCACCCGATAGAAATTCGAGGTCTGTTGAAGGATGTCCACCTCTACCGAGACCGAAGTGGCCGAAGCCCAAGAAAAAGCACCGATTCAACTGGAAGTGAAAGTTGAAAGCCCGCAAGCTTGTTTGCGCGAGGTTGTGGTGACCATTCCAGAAGTGGAAGTCCAGAGGTACCTCAAAGACGCGTACGATGAACTCGTACCTGAAGCGCAGGTGCCTGGATTTCGCAGTGGTCGTGCCCCACGCAAGTTAGTTGAGAAGCAGTTCAAAGATCGAGTGACCGAACAGGTCAAAGGCTCGTTACTGATGGACAGTCTTTCTCAGGTTACCGACTCACAGGACTTCTCCGCGATTGGGGAACCCGACTTCGATTACAACTCGATTGAAATTCCCGATTCCGGAGATTTCAAGTTTCAGTTCCAAATTGAGGTAAGGCCTGAGTTTGAGAGTCCCGCATGGAAAGGACTCGAGATTACCAAACCGGTTGAAGAGATTGGTGATTCGGAAGTTCAGCAAGCCATTGATCGTGTGTTATCGAAATATGCCACTCTCGAGGCAACCGATGCACCTGCTGAATTGGGAGATACATTGCTCGTAAGTGCATCATTTGTGCTCGACGGTAAAGCCGTATCTGAAATGGAAGAAGAGCGAATCACCCTCGAAGAGCGTTTGAGCTTTGCAGATGCCGTTTCTGCTGACTTTGGTTCAGTCATGGAGGGTGTTAAAGAGGGCGAGTCGCGTTCGTCGAAAGTCACTCTTGCTGAGGGACTTGAGGATGAAGAACTTCGAGGCAAAGAAGTTGACGCCACTTTCAATGTGGTTGAAGTCCTTAAACGAGAAATGCCAGAACTCACTGAGTCATTCTTGGAGGAGTTGGGTGATTTTGAATCAGAAGACGAACTCAAGAGTTTTGTTCGTGATTCATTGGTTCGACAAGCAGACTATCGTACCCAACAAGAATTGCGAAAAACCGTGATCCAATCTCTCGCAGGTGACGCTAACTTCGAGCTACCTGAAAGTTTGGTCAAGCGTCAGACAATGCGAGAGTTGGAGCGTAAGGTTCTTGAACTGCGACGCAGCGGGTTCGATGAGGATGCAGTCCGACGATTCGTGAATGCCTCGAAGCAGAATGCACAAACATCCACGGAATCAGCACTGCGTGAGCATTTCATTCTCGAAAAGATCGCAGAAGAAGAGAGCGTCGAAGCGGACGAGGCAGATTACAACGCTGAGATCGCCTTGATCGCACAGCAGAGCGACCAGCCTGAGCGACGTGTTCGAGCGCGCTTGGAAAAACAAGGGCAGATGGACGCGCTGCGAAATCAGATCATCGAGCGTAAGGTCATTGAGATGATCGTGGAAGCGGCGAATGTTACCGAAGAGAAAGTCGACCAAGCGTCGGATTCCGACAGTAACGAGTTCGCCGTGTATCACAGCGTGATTGCTTCAAACGAAGAAGCAAACATCCCTGAGGCAAAGTATGAAGACAACACGCCAGCCGGTGCGGAAAAGGATTCGGACAAAGCGTAGTAAGTCAGCGGATTACGATTCATGAAAAGCCGAGCTCATTGAAAGAGCTCGGCTTTTTTTGTCCCTTGCTTCCAGTGTCGGAGATTGAGTGTGGATTCAAATCGTTGATCGCAGTGCGACTCGGACACTGTCGTCAAACTGCCTCTCGCATTTTTGCCAACCACTACGGGGGGGGAGTGAGTTCCGTGTTGGATTGGTCGCTCGACTGACAAAACGTATTTAACTCAAACCTGGGTAGTCAAACGAACCTTACGCCGTCGAGGTTTTCGTTATATTGAGGGTCCTTGGCAAGTTTTCCGTGCCGGAGTCGTCTCGGGGACTGCAAATTATCACTCCAGAAAGAAGTTCGTCCGATGTTTAACAATCAGATTATCGCTCAAGCTTCTGACGTCGAACTGGGCAACGGCGCAATCGTTGGGTTGGTGGTTGCAGCAATCTTATTTGGATTGATCATCATTAGCTTGGCGGTATTTAGTCGATACTTTGGTTTGTGGATACAGTCGCAGCTGACGCGAGCAGAGATTTCCTTTTTCAACTTGCTCGGCATGACGTTTCGTAAGGTTAACGTCCGTACCGTTGTCCATAGTAAAATCATGGCAACTCAAGCCGGGCTCATCGATCCGGATCTCACCGGTGAAGCTCTTGAGGCCCATTTTCTTGCTGGTGGTAATGTTCAGCAGGTGATTCGAGCTCTAATTGCTGCAAAAAAAGCGAAGACCATTTCATTAACATTTCGCGAGGCAGCCGCAATTGATTTGGCCGGACGAGATGTTTTGGAGTCCGTTCAAACAAGTGTTTACCCCAAGGTCATCGATTGCCCTCCAAGAGGTGCAACGAAACCTTCGCTTGATGCGGTCGCAAAGGATGGTATTCAGCTAAAGGTTAAAGCTCGTGTGACGGTGAGAGCTAACTTGCAACAGCTAATTGGCGGTGCGACCGAAGACACGATCATCGCGCGGGTGGGTGAAGGGATCGTTAGCGCGATTGGATCCGCGGCCGATCATAAGGCGGTGCTAGAGAACCCGGATGTCATTAGTAAGGCAGTGCTTGCGAAGCGATTGGATTCTCAAACGGCATTTGAAATCGTTTCAATTGACATCGCGGATATTGATGTTGGTGCCAATATTGGTGCGCGTTTGCAAGCTGATCAAGCTGAAGCCGACACGCAGGTCGCGCGAGCGAGAGCTGAGGGTAAGCGAGCTGCTGCAGTTGCAGAAGAGCAAGAGAATCAAGCAAAGATAGAAGACAGCCGAGCATCGGTGGTTGCTGCACAAGCAGCTGTGCCAAAGGCAATGGCTGGTGCGTTTCGCTCGGGCAATTTGAATATTATGGATTATTACAAACTGCAAAACGTGAATGCGGATACCGAAATGCGTAAGTCATTAGCATCGACGGCAAAAGAGGGTGCGCAGACACTAGAGGCTCGATAAATCGCATGCGGTTTGGGGAGACGAGGCCTGATCGTGTCGGAGTAACGGTATTTTGGAGAAGTGTAAATGTCTGATGACTTACAAGATTTTTTAGCGAGGGCAGCGAAGCGTCGCGCAGAAAAAGCCCAGCAGGAACGTGGCGAAAAAGCGCGGAGCGAAACGCGACAAGCACGAGCAGATGTAAATTCCCAGTACTCGGATCGTCGTCGTGAAAGAGTCATTCGGCTTGAAGAGGATGAAGAAGAAGTCGTTGACGCGATCATGGTGGATGACCCCGTCTTGGAGGCCAGCATTGTCCGAGAATCTGTTTCCGATCAGCCTGTAGCGGCTCAAGGATTGGCCAACGACAAGCAACGCCCGGGCTTTGGGCGATCAGTCACTTCAGTACGATCGAAGGGTTCGGTTGGGCAAGAGGCAACTCGTCGTTCTCCCAGGACGTATGAATCGAATTCTTATGAGTCCACTTCAGATCAGGGGCTCGGTCTCAATTCGCTTGAGTTAGTCCAAATGCTCAGTCGACCTGGCGGAATTCGACAGGCTTTCCTGTTAAAAGAAATAATTGATCGTCCCATAAAACGTTGGGAATGAGAGAAGTTAGTGAGGAATTCGACGCGGTCTAATCCTAGATCAGAAGCGCCTTATTGAATCTCCTCAATTTGTGACTTGTTTTCTTTATCATCCATCAGCATCTCCTCTAATGTGGGCAATTAAACGGCAGTGAGTCGGGTATTGATCGCGGTTTGTACGCTGAATGAGTGCGAGAATATTGTCTCGCTGGTCAAGGCGTTACGAGAGGCATTACCTGCAGCGGACCTGCTGGTGGTTGATGATCAATCACCAGACGGAACGGCTGAATTGGTAGATCGACAATTCGGTCAAGATTCCCAAGTGCATTTATTGATTCGTGAGAATCAGCGAGGTCTTGGCGGAGCTATTCGTCGAGCGATGCAGTACTCCGTTGATTCAGGTTATGATTTCATGATTAACCTCGACGCAGATTTCAGTCATGACCCAAAGCAAGTACCTGCTCTGCTTGAGCTTGCAGAAGGAGATTCGACAATCGATGTGGTCATTGGATCGCGATACGCAAAAGGCGGCTCGATCATCGGATGGCCGCTTCATCGGAAAGTCATGAGCCGACTCATTAATCGATTCGCGGTTACATGCTTGGGATTACCGGTGAGTGACTGTAGTGGATCCATGCGATGTTACCGAGTCAGCACTTTGGATCAGGTCAATCTTTCAAGTTTGAGGGTCAATGGATACGCGGTACTCGAGGAGGTTTTGCTGAGACTTGTGCAGCAGGGTTCACAAATGGCAGAGGTTCCGATCACTTTTACAGATCGCCAAAAAGGTAAAAGCAAACTGACAATGCGTGAGGCGATGCGTTCGTGTGTACAGATGATCAGAATGTCAGTGCAGCGTTAATTCGATCAAGTCTCGCAGTGATTGCTTCTCTTGCCGCTTTTGAATCCTTGTGCTGCAACCGGTGACCCAAATGTGCCTCGTTGGTGTAGATATTCTCGCCATTTCGCCTGTCGACGTTTATTTCCCGAAACGCTCATTCCGCGACACACTGTCGCATCCACCCCGGTTTCATTCTTTCATCGGCTGATATACTAGGGACAGTGGAAAAAAAGTCGTATTCGTTCGGCTGACACTCGAGTGAAAAAGACGAAACGTAAGTGAAAAAGACGACTCCATAGGATGAGCAGCGTGGCTTCAGGTACAAATTCGAGCGAAGAGCTCGGGGTGAATATGGCCGGTTCAGAGGTGGACAACAACCATCTGATTGAACCCCATTCTTACGATGATGCCATCGTTAAACAGTTTGCAGCGGCAACCCTTCTCTGGGCTCTCTTTGCAACCTTAGCCGGGCTTGCTATCGCTCACCTCCTCGTGATACCGAAGATGTTCGGTGGTGTGGAGACACTTTCATTTGGCCGGTTGAGACCTTTGCATTCTAGTGTTGCCATTTATGCTTTTTTGGCGAATGGAATCTTCGCAGCAATCTACTACAGCACGCAACGTTTATGCGGGGTCAAGAATTGGAGTTGGTTATTGAGTCGGCTACACTTCTGGTTGTGGCAATTCATTATCATCGCAGCGATTTTTAATTTTCCAGAAGGCTTAACCCAAGCAAGAAGTCAGGCTGATCTTTTGCAGCCAATTTATCTCGCAATCCTCTTTGTTTGGACTTCTTGCTTCGCTGTAAACTTTTTCATGACGCTGCGCACGCGGAAAGTGAAGAAGCTCTATGTTTCATTATGGTTCTATGCAGCAACGATTGTCTCTTTTCCTCTATTGCTAGCTGCTAACAGTATCGCATTGCCAGTTAGTTGGGTTAAGAGTTACCCGTTCTTGGCCGGTGCTCAAGACATGATCGTCCAATGGTGTTATGGGCGATCGGCAATCTACTACCTGCTTCTGATGCCCTTTTTGGGAATGATGTACTTCTTTGTTCCTTTGGTTTCTGGAAAGCGTCTAAGTAGCTACCGTTTAGCAAAGATTCATTTTTGGGCATTGGTGGTATTGTTGCTTTGGTCAGGTACTGCATCGCTGCACTACACCGCGATACCGGAGTGGATTTCGTCCGTTGGTATGTTGGCAGGCCTGCTGTTATGGATGCCCCTGTGGGGAGGTTTGTTGAACGGTTGGAGAACCCTGCGTGGTGGTGCCGTGAATTTCGGATCCAGCATTGCGTACCGTTTTTTCATGGTTGCCTTGCTTTTCTACGGCATTTCAACGCTTGAAGCATCAGTGCTGAGTATCAAGAGTGTTAGCGCTATGACCCAGTACACGGACTGGACCATAGCACACCTTCATAGTGGGATGATGGGTTGGAATGGAATGCTGGCGTTCGGGATTCTTTACTGGCTTATGCCTCGTCTGTTTAAGGTCGAGATCTGGAGTGAAAGGGGTGCGTCGCTGCACTTTTGGATTTCATTGATGGGTGTACTGCTGTCTGTGGTTCCACTGTATATCTCTGGAATCATCCAGAGCACGATGTGGGGATCCATGGATGAGCTTGGTAATTTGATGTACCCCGATTTTTTTGAAGCAATCTCTGCTTCTCGAATCATGTGGTGGATTCGAATCATGGGTGGCATGCTCTATGTGATTGGGCTAGTCCTTATGGTTGCCAATTTTGCAATGACTTGGGTGAATCGATCGTCCGCATGTGAGGTTGGGAGTGAGGTGCCCGTTAACCCCAGCGAAGCAGAGTCGGAGATTGAATCCCCTGGCACCTTGGACCATGCACCGGTTTTGGATGCCGCACGAGCGCTCGAAAGATGGTCAAAGCTTCACTGGCATCAAAGATGGGAAAGCACCATTACACCCTTTTTTGTGATCCCAATTCTGCTGGTGTTAGTTGTCAGTCTGGTTCTTGTTCTACCGAACATCATTTTCAAGTCCGCTGTGCCCCAGATAGCATCGGTAAAACCCTACAGCCCTTTGGAGTTGCTGGGTCGCGATATCTATCGAACGGAGGGTTGCTTTAACTGTCACTCCCAGATGGTTAGGCCGATGGTAGCCGAGACGAAGCGGTATGGTGACTTTAGCCGTGCAGGCGAGTTTGTCTTTGATTTTCCAGCGTTCTGGGGTAAGCGTCGTATCGGACCCGATCTTGCTCGAGAGGGTGGGAATAAGCAGACAAGTATCTGGCATTGGAGACATTTTGAAGATCCAACAGCCTTTGTGGACGGTTCCGTGATGCCTTCATACAGCCACTTGCTTGATGCAAAGATTGATTTTGACGAAGTCGCTCAGCAGGTGAAAACAGCCAGATTGTTGGGAGTTGTGTACGAAGAAGAAATGGATGTCTATCTACAAAGTGCACGCGACCAGGCAGAAAGGGTAGCCGCAGACATTGTTTCTTCGGGTGGTACGATCCGACGTGGAGAGGTGATGACGTTGGAATCAAAGGCGGTGGCTTTGATCGCCTACTTGCAGCGGTTGGGTACGGACCTTTCTGCTCCTGTCACTGCTGATTCGAAGGACGACTCCGCGGAGACTGCCATGAAAGATGATCCGGTTACGCTAACCGAGTATGCAGCGACCTCACTAAACAAGTGAAGGTCATAAAAATAAGACACCAAGAATCAGGTTTTTAAATCCGCTTTGGATGAAAAGTGGAGGACGGATAAGATGAGCCGTACAGAAAAAGATCAAGCAACGGACCACGTGACGCAGTCGAAGGATGATCCAACACCAAAGTGGTGGAAGTGGATTTTTACCATGACTCTCGCTTTCTCACCGCCTTATCTATTTTGGTACCACTGTGGGGCTGAGGGTCGAACGCTTTCAGAGAAGTATGACATTGCTTTGGCGGCAAACCTAAAACTGCAATTCGGCGCAATTGGAGAATTAAGTTTGACGCGCGAAAATGTTGTTAAGTACCTCTACGAAGAATCGTGGTTGAAGGTAGGTGGATCAATTTTTAAAGCAAATTGTGTTTCGTGCCACGGTGCCGAGGGTGGCGGTTTAGGTGGACCGAATCTCTGCGATGACAATTACAAGAATATCAAAGATATTGGAGATATTCTGAGGGTCTTACAGAACGGAGCAAATGGAGGAGCGATGCCCCCATGGCAGGCAAAGCTATCACCAAATGAGATCGTTCTTGTGGCGAGTTATGTGGCCTCACTTCGAGGTAGCAATCCGAGTGTTGCGAAACCTGCCGAGGGACGCAAAATCCCGGCATGGCCGAAGCAGCCCGCTGAAGAGGACGAACTCACGGAAGTTACCGACGAATAACTCCTCCCTGATTGATAATTTCCTATATTGGTGACTCAGAAAACAGGACGTGCTTCCCTTGGCAGCGCAGTGTGTGAAAATCCCTCGCGGTTATAACCCGGCCTACTTGGAAACTTAGTTCTGTTCTCGTGGATTGCTTAAATTTGATTGCTTCCATGCAGGAGGGCATTGATTTGTTATTCAGATGCCCCACTAAGAGTGACGCCGTCTGGAGGGCGCGAATTGTCTGATTCCTACGGCCAACGGAATCTGTTGCGACGCGTCTTGGTTTGCAAATAAAGGTTCGATCCGCTGGCAGAATTCATCCCATCTTTGTAGGGGTTGCAGATGATATCGAAACAGGTGAATCGAAGGGTGTTTTCGAAAGCAGCAGTGCTGTCACCGGTGATCGGTCAGGTTTTTTTAGAGGGTAGTAGAGCTCTTGTCGCAAAAGATCATGAGCAGGAGCAAAGCCTTGAGGTTTTGTTGCCCCGCAATCGTGTTCCGTTGTCATTCATCATTGATGATTCAACCTGTCTCGTGAACATGGGGCATTTTTGCACGCCTCAATTTGCAGCTGCATGGCCAGAGCGGGAAGAATATCAAAAGCCATGGAGAGAATGGCCACGAGAAATACCAGATAGTTTTGTTCGCGAATTTGGTGAGTGGTCTCAGTCGGAGGGAGTTCGAGGTAAATACAGTATTGTTCCGAATCCTGCTTGCGTCGGGTCACTTGATCGAGAGCTTCCTGGCTGGTCGCAAAAGCAATTGCAGGACAGTTTGAACCTTGTTCGAGAGGTGATGCTTCCTAATTGGGATATCCATCCTGAGATGATTACGCACACGCGTGTTCTCGATCTAAAAACCGGCAAGCCGATGCAGGCCATTAATTCGGGAACAATGGAGAATTCGTATCCGCAGGAGAAGAAAAGTGTTGACGAGTTAGCAAGTTACTTAGCCTACGCTCTGCGAATTCTTAAGCATTGTGATTTGCCGTGCGAGGGCGTCACAACGCCGGGAGGTTTTGGGAATCTTGTCAAAAAGGAATTGTCCTTGGCAGTTGATGAGGCGGTACGAGATGTGTTTCAAGTTGATTTGCCTCACTACTTTAAGTACGTCCATTCTGGTGATGAGAGCACGGAACCGATCATCGAGAATTTGCGATCAGCTGGCACATCAGACGTAAGAATGACCATTAATGTGCCCGCGGGTACAGGAGATTGGTTTGGTGGTTGGCAGGGAGATCGAATCTCCGAGCCGAGTCGATATGCAAACGAGGATGCAACATCTGGGCGAATGATTGAATTGATCCAACGCCGACAACCAGCGGTCATGTTATGCCATTGGCCGGGAATGTACAGCAATGGAAGTCAAGAAGGATTCAGGGCGTTTCAACGCGTCGTCAGGTCAATTGGTAATCGTTTTAGCAACGAAACGTTATGGATGAAGGTTAGTGAAATTGCCCGTTACTGGGCCGCGAAAGCTGCATGCAAGTTTTGGGTGGGAAATGGGAGCGTGAAGATTGACTGTCCCATCCTCTCACCGATGTTTACCCTACGCCTCAGGAATCACCAAGGACCTGTTTCGGGTACTTCATTTCCACGCGTGGGTAGCGATTCAAAACGTCAACTTCGCGAAGTAAAAGAATGGTCAAATTTGGATCGCGATTGCTGGTTGAAAGAGGGTGATGATTTGGTGGTCTGTATTGATCTTGATGCACCGCGGTTGGAGCTCACTTGTGGTTCAACGGAGTGAACTCTTTTTTAAAGGTTGGACGTGAGACGCACTCGTTTCATGATTTGCTGAATTAGGTATTTCGCCGTAGTTTTTTCAAAGGATGAAGAGAAGATGTCACAGTTCAATTCGAATCGTCCTTCAGAGTTCACACCTAAACCCTGGCGTCTCGACGAGCTGAATTTTGAGCAGATACAACAGGCAGATTTTCAAGTGGCAGTGTTGCCTCTCGGCGCGACCGAGCCACATAATTTGCACTTGCCTTATGGCACGGATCTCTTTGAAGCGACGGTGATTGGTGATCGTATTTGTGAGCGTGCGACTGAGAGAGGGGCGAGGGTCATGTTACTGCCAACAACACCTTTCGGCGTTCAAACCAACATGCGGCGATTGCCTTTGGCAATTAATGTGAATCCGGCGACCCTCGACGCGTGGGTGACGGATGTAGTGGATTCTTTATGGAATTCAGGTATCCAGAGAATACTGCTGCTCAATAGTCATGGCGGCAACGATTTCAAGCCACTTCTGCGAACTCTTGCGGGACGGGACATCCAGGTTTTTTTGTGTGACTGGTTCCGTTTGGTCAGTGATGTTTATCACGACATTTTTGAGCATCCGGAGGATCATGCGGGAGAGATGGAGACGTCTGTTGCGCTTGCTTTTTTTCCTCACCTTGTTGCCAAAGACAGCGGTGGGGTGTTAAGAGCTGATTCTGGTGAAACTCGATCAACACGTTTCCACGCAGTTAATCAGGGCTGGGTTCAAATTACGAGAAGATGGGATCTTTTGACAACCAATACGGGTTCAGGCAATCCACATCAGGCGTCAGCCGAAAAGGGTGAGCAGGTAATGCGCGTGATTGAGCAGCGAATGTCCGACTTTATCGTTGAATTGGCAGACAGCCCAATTGATGAACAGTTTCCATTTTGATTTCGTTTGGGAAACCGCATGGCGGATGAATTTCAGATTGCTGCTGCTTCGCTTTCATAGTGCCTTCTGCGGTTCTTGCGATTGAATCAATTGAAGGGTGCCTCGGCCCATTTGCTCATGGATAGTAACCGTGTCTCCGAAGGATCGATTGAGCTGAGCAACCTGTGAGGCTTGTACAATGATCGTTGTGCCTGCCCACGTATCGGGTGATCCGGGTAGGTAGACGACCACCTGTTGACCGTCTTCACTACGCTCAGATTCAAAACCAATCATTTGTCGATCAGCAAGTGTCACGATCACAGATTGAGTGTCAGGTCGGTTCTCATCTCCTCCAATCGTATCTGCCATTTGATCTTTAAGAATTGCATATCGAGGAAAGAGCAAGAGTAAGTTTTTCTCGAAAGCTTTGGCGAGTCGTTGACTGATGGACCATCTTGCAACCATTCCGGCAATGAAGCACAACAGCAGAAGGATTGCTAGAGCGAGAGAAACCAAAAAAGAAACACTTACCGTGTTGACCAGAGGGAGAGATTCTTGGACGAAAGAGGCTGCTTGGATCAGAATCGGAGCTACCTGCGAGACTAATGCTGCAACAACGATGAGTGGTAGCAGAAAAAGTAATCCACCGATTGCAGTGGTTCTTAAGAATTGGATCGAACGTCGAGTCTTTTTTACAATCATGGTTCAATGGGTAATAAAGGATCGGGGATTAGACTCTGCAACAACCGCTAGAGCGACCAGATGGAGTAAATGGGTTGTGTGAGGATCCGTGATCGATGATTTCAATGTAATTACCAGCGGCCTTACAGGCAAAATCGTTGCACATTCTCTCTTCTTGCGGTCTCACCTACGGTAAGATAGTGGCTACCGAGAGTATATGCCTCTCTTGGTTGAATGTCGTTCATTCACCTAAAATTGTGGTGCTTCGCAAACGCATGCAACTCTGGTGTGAGAAACTTGGTTACTGTTTAGATCGCAGTTAATCGAGAGGCTTTGCGGATGATTTAAGGGGCGCGGGATAGTTTGCTGATGACCTCTGTGGCGTCATAGCATGTATTCGAAACGATACCGGAAGCAAGAGCGAGGAAGATGACAAATCACGCAGTCTCAAGATCTAAAAGCAGGCGAGGCCGTGTGAACGCCGTTATTGTCATTTTTGCTTTCTGTGTTGGGCAAATCTTGTTGGGTACCAGTGAACCGGATGGACAGGTATCGAAAGCATTCTCAGAGGAATCTACAACGGCATCGGTTGATACGAAATCATCCAAGTCGAATGAGATAGATCCCGGTTTAAAAGCTTTTGAGAAAGCTCGAGACATACTGCAGCAACGCTGTCTGACCTGCCACCGTGAGGGGTCCAGCGAGGGTCAGTTTTCACTATCCAACAGAGAATCCGCATTTGAAAGCGGGTTCATCATTCCAAAGGACCCTGACGCAAGTCGTCTTTGGGAGGTGATTGATCCAATCAATGGTGAATCGGAAATGCCGAAAACTGGCAAACCGCTTACGGAGTCAGAACGGGAAGCCATTAGAGAATGGATCGTCACGGGAGCATTCTGGCCGGAGAATCAAACATTGGTCACTCCGCCCAATCATGATCTGAATTGGTGGTCATTCAAGCCGATACGACGCCCTGAAATACCAGTGCCAAAAACTCGCGATCTTGCAATGCGGGAGGTTAAACATCCGATTGACGCTTTTGTTGCTAACCAGCTTGGAATGCATGACTTGACCTTCTCAGGCAAGGCGGATCGACGAACCTTATTGCGGCGATTGAAATTTGATCTCTTGGGACTGCCTCCAACCATGGAAGAGATTGAGGAATATGTCCGAGATGAGGATCCGAAAGCCTATGAGAAATGGGTGGAACGTTTTCTCGCATCGGAGCACTATGGAGAGCGTTGGGCGAGGCACTGGCTTGATGTTGTGAAATACGCAGATACTTGCGGATACGATAAGTATAAGCTGCGAGAGAATGCTTGGCCTTATCGAGATTACGTGATTCGATCCATGAATCAGGATAAAGAATTCCGAAGATTCGTTCGGGAACAGATAGCGGGTGATGTTTTTTATCCAGGTCAATCCGATGGAATCCTGGGCCTGGGTTTCATCTCATCTGGACCGTGGGACTTCATCGGCCATGTTGAGGTTCCTGAATCGAAACTCGATGGAAAGGTGGCAAGGAATCTTGATCGCGATGATATGGTTAGCGGTGCTTTTAATACATTTTGCAGCTTGACGGTTCAATGTGCACGGTGCCATCACCATAAATTTGATCCAGTTTCTCAGGAGCAGTA
>CAXQOB010000163.1:0-5322 GCA_964225475.1 Candidatus Nitrosopumilus sp.
GTGGGAGGTAACGGATGCCGACGGCACGCACGTTGGTCTATGGTATTTGGATCCCTATGCACGAGAGGGCAAGCGTAGTGGAGCTTGGATGACCGATTATCGAGCGCAGGAGAATTTTGAAGGAAAAATCACCCCCATCGTGTCGAACAATTCGAACTTTATTGGCGGAACCGACGGAGAACCCGTACTGATTTCCTGGGATGATGCCGTAACACTATTCCATGAATTCGGACACGCGCTCCACGGATTGTTGTCGAAGGTACGCTACCCATCCCAGTCAGGAACAAACGTCGCGAGGGATTACGTTGAGTTTCCATCGCAGGTAAATGAACATTGGCTTGACACGCCGGAGGTCCTCAGCCGATTTGCCGTCCACTATGAAACCGGGAAACCGATCCCGCAGGACCTGCTAGATAAGATAAAGAATGCAGCAACCTTTAACCAAGGTTTTGCAACCGTCGAATACCTCGCCAGTGCTCTGATCGACATGAAAATTCACCTCGCCGGTGATGCAACCATCGATCCGGATCGCTTTGAACGTGAGACACTCGAAGAGATGGGAATGCCCTCAGAATTACCGATGCGGCACCGCACGCCGCAATTTATGCATATCTTCAGCAGCGACAGCTATTCTGCTGGCTACTACAGTTATTTATGGTCGGACGCATTAACAGCAGATGCTGCAGAACGGTTTACGGAGGCCGGCAGCTTCTATGACAAAGAGGTCGCAAAGGCTTTGCACGATCACGTGATGAGCATCGGAGATACAATCGATCCGGCCGACGGTTTCCGTATGTTCCGCGGGCGCGACGTCGACACAAAGGCACTACTTCGCAAGCGAGGCTTCCCGGTTGAGTGATTCCAGCACGTGGGCTTGCATCGCCCATAAGAATCGCACCCAAGCTAATTGCCAATCATCTAGATCAAGACCTTCACCGGACAACGCATTTGGGGATGCGCATCCGGGGTAGGGGGTTGCAGTTTCGTGTGCCAAGCCTTTTCTCAGCGAATCGGACTCAGGCTTCGTCGCCGATCAATAACTCAATCCAGCCGCCGGTTTCCCGACAATCAAAGCATTCCTGAAGTGGCTGTCGGTTGATGGTCTGCACTCCAGTGTCGAGCTCGTATTGCCAACCGTGCCACGGACATGTCACGCATCCTCCCTCAACGTTGCCTTGTGCGAGGGGCCCACCCTGATGAGAACACATACCATCCAAAGCATGAATCCTTCCTTGGTGACGAAAAATGGCAACGATACGTTTTCCAACGATCACTTCAACCGGCAAATCGTCGCTTAGTTGATCTACCGCGATTGCACGTTGCCAAGTGTAATGAGCACGATTTCGACGATTGCTGGCCGAGTCGGGTGAGTGATGCATGTTTCTCTGAACCTACCTATCTTCCTCCGCTCCCCTAAATCAGTGGCTGTTTGCGTTGCCTCTCGCGCAAGCACCGTGAGACGGACTCTCACTAGTTATCGGCCGTCCCAAGAAGCGATACAATACACGCGGGGTTGCCGAACGCACCGAATTACCCAAAATCCGTGGCCATCACGGATAGGAAGTTGGGATGGTTCACCGATTGACTCAGCAATCAGGCTTCCCAGGTCATCGGCGTCATGCCGTGCACTATTACTGGATTAATCAGCAAAGTTAAAACGAGAAAGACAGCGTCGGATTCACCCACTCTCGCATCGCCGAACTGCCCTCCTGCGTTCGGCATTTCTCACCCAAGCGAAACGCGTAACCCTTCGCCCAACGACAATCTCTAGTTAACCTCGAAACAACGTGAGCGATAACCTTATGAGAACCATCATGATGAAACTTGCCAAGCGACGTCCTCATTCCATCCTATGGATGGCTGGAACGCTTACATGCTTGATGATCAATCACGGTGAAAAAGTCGACGCGGAAGACCCCAAACAGAACACGAAGGACAGCGGGACAATGATTCAGAAGGTCACGGAAGTGGAAGGTATATCTGAATTCCGCTTGGCTAACGGGGTGAAAGTCCTGCTCTTTCCGGATGCGAGCAAGGAAGTGGTCACGGTCAACATGACGGTATTCGTGGGATCGCGGCACGAGGGATACGGTGAGGCGGGAATGGCGCACCTTTTGGAGCACATGCTATTTAAAGGTACTCCTACTCACCCTGACATCCCCAAGGCCCTAAAGGACCGAGGCGCTGGCAGATCGATGAACGGCACAACGTGGATGGACCGAACAAATTATTACGAGACGCTCCCGGCATCAGGAGATAATCTCGAGTTCGCAATTCGACTGGAAGCGGATCGACTTCTCAATAGTAAGATTCTAGGCGAAGATCTGGAAAGCGAGATGACGGTTGTCAGAAACGAATTTGAACGCTCAGAGAACTCGCCGTTTCAAGTCATGTTGCAAAGGATGCAAGGCGCAGCCTATGAATGGCACAATTATGGAAAAACGACAATTGGTAACCGCAGTGACATCGAACGGGTACCCGTCATCAAGCTACGGGAATTCTATCGAAAGTACTACCGACCTGATAACGTCATGGTCATTGTGGCTGGAAAATTTGAACCCAAGAAAGCGTTGGAACATCTACAGAATTACTTCGGTACGCTTCCTGTGCCAGAAACGCCGATCGACCCTACTTACACTACGGAACCCGCACAGGATGGCGAGCGGACGGTCGTCGTTCGTCGCGTAGGTGAAACTCAACTGGTTGGTGCTGCCTACCACATTCCTGCTGGGAGTCACCCTGACTATGCTGCGGCAAAAGCCTTGGTGTATATCCTGGGGGATGAACCGAACGGGCGACTTTACAAGCAATTAGTCGAGCCGGGAATCGCCTCTAGTGTCTATGCGAACTCCTATGCCTTCACTGAACCAGGTTTACTATTTTCGCTCGCAGAGGTCCCCTCCGACGGCTCCATCGAATCCGCGAGATCCACGCTTGTCGACGCAATGGAGCGTTCCTTTAATGAGCAGCCAGTAACCGACAAGGAAGTTGCGCGGGCAACCCAGCAAATCCTCAAACAGCGTGAACTATCAGCGAGTAATACCGACCGGATCGCGGTGTCCCTTAGTGACTGGGCCGCTCAGGGTGATTGGCGGCTTTATTTCCTGTTCCGCGACTACATCGAGAATCTAACAACGGACCAAGTTCAAGCTGTCGCTGAGAAGTACTTTGTTCGCAACAACAGAACCGTAGGATTGTTCATACCGTCCGAAAAATCCGATCGAGTACTGATTCCTGAGGCACCGGACCTTGCAAGAATGCTCGACGGGTACAAAGGCCGAGAAGCAGTTGCAGCCGGTGAACAGATCGATCCCGACCCGTTGAAGATCGAGGAGCGGACGCTGCGTGGCAATCTTACAAGCGGCATACGATACGCTCTACTTCCAAAAAAGACGCGTGGCGAAACCGTCACCGTTTCAGTCACCCTCCGGTTTGGAGATGAAAAATCACTGCAAGGGAAACGAGGAGCCTTGGAGCTAATGGGCGTCATGATGTCTCGAGGCACCAAGACTCTTGACTACTCTGCGATCGAAGACGAGAAAGTTCGTTTGCGTTGCCAACTCTCGGTTAATTCCACTGTCGGACTCCTTCAACTCAATGCCAAGACCAAACGAGAGTTCCTGCCGGAAGTCATTGATTTGCTTGGCAAAATTGTGCGAGAGCCCCGCTTTGAACCCGCAGAGTTAGAGGTGATCAAACGACAATTAATCACGGGGCTCGAGCAATCCTCAACCGACCCATCCTCATTGGGTCGTCGAAGTGTGGATCGCCGGCTCTCCACATTCCCAGCTGGACACGTCCTCGAGTCACTATCCATTGAGGACGAGATTGGGATGTATCGCGACGTTACCATCGAAGAAATCGCATCGTTTCATCGCGAATTCGTTGGGAGCGAAACCGGTGAGGTGACCGCAGTCGGGGATTTTGACGTGGAGGAACTGAAAGAAATGCTTTCCGTTCAATTGAAGGGCTTGGCCAGCGACCAGCCGTACGTCCGAATTGATCGACCCGCTAACATTGCTGCCCCCGGCTCCATCGAAGCCATCGAAACACCAGACAAAGAGAACGCTGTCTATCGCGCCAGTCTGCAGGTGGAGCTAAGCGACTCCGATCCTGAATTTGCAGCTCTTGAACTTGGAAATTTCATCCTTGGTGGAGGCTCACTTAGTAGCCGACTTGGCAATCGCGTCAGGCAACAAGAAGGCCTCTCTTACGGCATAGCAAGCTACGCACTTCCCAGAGCGAAGGACAACCGCGTCGACTTTATCGTTGCAGCGATAACCAACCCGGGAAAGAAGGATCGGCTGGTCGCCGTGATCAATGAAGAACTCGAGAAGATCCGAAGCGGCGGTATAACGGAGACAGAATTGGAAGAGGCAAAGAAAGCATACCTCCAAGCTGCTCGTGTCCGTCGGTCCGATGATGCGGCTCTCAATCAAGAACTTCTTGGCTCACTCTTCAACGAACGCACCATGCAACACGTTGCTGATCACGAGAATAATATCGCTAACGCGACGGTGGATGGTGTCAACTCAGCGATCCGAAAATACATCGATCCCGAGAAACTGGTGATCGCGGTCGCGGGAGATTTTGCCAACAATCCTCCGGCCAAATAATCATTAATGGAACAACTTTGATGGGAGATCGCGTTGTATTGCCAAGCGTGCATTAACCAAGCGATCTACACAGGCCCTGCTCAGTGCGCCCGCCTGAAGCAGGGTCGACTCTCATAAGTCTTCTGCTGGGACCTTGGTAGGTTCTCTGGAATACAACCATGATCGGCCAGCGTTTCGACGCCCTCAATCACTAATCCGTCCGCTTCAGGTCAGTTCTTACAATCGCATGGTTTCAAGGCGGGTCGTAACCGCCGGGATGCCAGGGATGACACCGCAGTATTCGACGAAGTGAGCGATAAAGACCCTTCACTGGGCCATACTTCCTGATCGCGTCAATCGCATATTGACTGCAGGTTGGGGTATATCTGCATGAAGGCCCCAGGAGAGGGCTAATACCGATCTGGTAAAACCGTATCAGCCTTACAAACACGAATTCGAGTAAGCGACGCAGATACTGCAACATGAAAGCTTACCAACTTGGGGAACAAGACCTTTTGTATTGTCCGGGTAAACAAGCATCGGCCTAAAGGTTCATCAACGATCGTTACCCTGCAACCTCTCACTCGCAGCTCTGCTTTCCATCACTTCAAAGCCAAATTGAACGCTTGCTGCAGGTCCGACTTCAAGTCTTCGAAATCCTCTAAGCCAACCGAGAGCCGGATCAGGCTATCGGTTATCCCGAATTTAACCCGATCCTCCGGCGCAT
>CAXQOB010000164.1:0-16497 GCA_964225475.1 Candidatus Nitrosopumilus sp.
GGTTTCCTCAGAACGCATATTGTTTGCTTGGTCATCGGTGCGCAATTGATTGGCTAACCAAAACGGTTTTTGGTTGATTTTGTACTGGGCATGACTGTTAGCGAGCAGAGTAGGGAGTTCGTTCGCACGGAGCCATTGACCGGTTTGATGATCGGGTGCGAGTTGTGGAATGTCTCTTGGGGGTCTGGACGTTTTCCAGTGGTAAAAAATCCGACCTCTTGTGAACGCTTTTCGGATATCCACCTCCGGGAAATGTCGATGACTCAGCGGTAATTGTCGGTTCAGTAGATGGGCATGTTTCCTTCCGAGGTTATCGCGCACATTGGGGCCGACGTATGAGTCCGCATCCGTGAGCGGCGAGTCATTTTTCAGGTAGAATTTGACGGTCAGTTCCCAATGGTTGAGTAGCCCGAGTTCGTCAAGGAAAATAAGGTCGATTTCGCCTACGGTGCGCCCGTCTACCACAACTTGGTGGTTCGCGGAGGTTACCTCACAGCCGCGTATATGATGAAGCCAATAATGCACCAAGGACTCAAAATATTTTCCTACACGGAAGTTTTGGCTGTTTCCAATGACCGCTTGGAGATGGGCACCGTCAATTTGTGAAGGCTGCAATCGAGGGACTTGCGCTTCGACTGAGTCTGGAAATCGCATAAGAGCCGGGCTATTGATTACCCATAGAAGGTCACGCATCAGGTTGGAATTCGCGTTCATGTTTTACAACATAACATGTTTGGAAGTCCGTCCAGCAACGCCGCAGCAAGTCGATCGAACCCTGGTCGCAATTCTATTTTGTTCTTGTTTTCCATGAATCACTCGGGGTAACGTTGGCATAACGGTCGTTTGAAACGTCGCTCTTTGATCGTTAAACTTATGAGTTTGGGAAAAGAAAAAAAGAGAGCCAATCATGCGATTGTTGATTTTCCTGTATTTGTTTTGCGCACCGCTGGCTAATGTCCGTGCATTAGCTTCCAGTAATGAGTTCTTTGAAACGCGAATCCGTCCGTACCTTTACGAGAACTGTTATAAGTGCCATGGCGGTGAGAAGACCAGCGCGGAACTGCGGGTTGACACTCGAGAATCGCTTCTTGAGGGTGGAGAGCATGGAGCCGCGGTTGTGCCGGGGGATTCGAGAAACAGTCTCTTACTGCTGGCGTTGGATCCTGCCCATGAGGAATTGATGATGCCGCCCGGTAAGGTGGTTCCGGAGAGTGTGAGAAACGATTTCGCGGTATGGATCGACTCCGGGGCTCCATGGCCGGAAAATGGTGAAGATGCTGAGCGTAAAGCGGGACGGCATTGGGCATTTCTTCCACTAATGCGCGTCGAGGTTCCGGACGAGCGGTCACTACGGTCAACGCATCCGATCGATCGTTTTCTTGAGGTTCGCCAGCGTGAATTGGGGATTATCGCCAATCCAATTGCGGATAAACGCACGCTCATGCGGAGAGCTTCCTTCGACTTGGTTGGCTTACCTCAGGATTGGAAGCGGATGTATGCTTTTTCTGTGGACGATGATCCCATGGCCTATGAAAAACTCATTGACGAACTGCTCCAATCGAGGCACTACGGTGAGCGCTGGGGACGACATTGGCTCGATCTTGCACGGTACGCGGACACCGCGGGCGAGAACTCGGATTACCCAATTCCGCAAGCCTATCTGTACCGCGATTATGTGATCGATTCATTCAATGCAGACAAACCTTATGATCAGTTCATCAAGGAACAGATTGCAGGTGACATTATGGCGTTGGATGCTTCTGGTGAGCGTTACGCGGAGCAGGTAATTGCAACTGGGTTCTTGGCTCAGGCAAAGCGGTTTGGCACCGGTGATCTGGAGGACATGCATCTTATTATCGAAGACACCCTCGACACAATCGGTAAGTCGATTATGGGATTGGGGTTGAGGTGCGCGCGTTGTCACGACCACAAGTACGATCCAACCACAATGGAGGATTACTATGGTCTCTATGGTATTTTTCAGAGTACGTCGTATCCACACCCCGGGGGAGAGTCTGTTAAGGAGCAGCGATACTTTGTATCGACGGTGCATCCAGAGGAACTCGCAAGATTGGATGAAGCCTACTCCGCAAAGCACGCCGAGGAAATTGAAGAGCTAGAGACCTTAATCGAATCGGGTGAGGAGGTTGAGTCCAGCAAGGCGAGGTTAGACGAAATTCAGTCCAACACTCCTAGTCGCAAGGCACCTCTGGCCTACGGCGTTAATGACGGTTCGGCTGCTGATTCCGCGATTCAGAAAGGTGGGAATCCGCGAAGTAAAGGGGAAGTCGTACCTCGTGGTTTTCCCCGATTTCTGCAAGATAAGAACAGGACGGTAATACCGACAGATAACAGTGGGCGTTTACAGTTTGCTCAATGGCTGGTCAGCGCGGAACATCCACTCACTGCGCGAGTAATGGTCAATCGTATTTGGCAGCAGCATTTCGGAAAACCCATTGTTGCAACGCCGTCAAATTTCGGCTTGCAAGGTGATGTTCCCAGTCATCCGGAATTGCTGGATTGGCTAGCGCAAGCCTTCATCGACAGTGGTTGGTCGATCAAGGCAATGCATCGATTGATTATGACCTCGGATGCGTACAAGCGTTCGAACGTCAACCACAGCCAGAATGAGTTGGTTGACTCCGGAAACCGTTACTATTGGCGGTTCGACCGGCAACGGATGGACGCGGAAACCATTCGCGACTCCCTCTTGCATCTCGGTGGGAACCTCGATCTAACGCGACCGGGGCCACACCCCTTTCCTCCGAAAGAACAATGGAAATGGACGGCCCACCACCAGTTCAAGGCGGTGTACCCGTCAAATCATCGCAGCGTCTACCTGATGGTTCAGCGGTTACATCCACATCCGTTCCTAGCGATTTTTAACGGTCCTAACACCAGCGCAAGCACCGACACGCGGGACCGTTCGACAGTTCCACTACAAGCATTGTTCATGGCCAACAGTAACTTTGTTGAGCAGCAGGCCAAGGGGCTCGCCGACGGGCTTGCTGGTATAACTGATGAGCCAGAATCTTTGATATCCGAGATGTTCCGGCGGGTTTACCTGCGTGAACCCAAGCTGGCGGAAGTTGCGGGAGGAATTCAATACCTCGCTGCGTATGCCGCGGCGAGTGGTGATTCAGAGGGTGATGCTCCGGACCAATCGATGAATCGTGCACTGGCAAGCTACGCAAAGGTGCTGATCACGAGTAACGAGTTTTTGTTTGTAGACTGACATGGAATCACGAAACCAAATCAATCGACGGAAGTTCGCTCGCACCTTGACATCGCTTGGTGCCTTTGGAGGTGTTTCACTGCGGGATAAGCTGACGTTAGCCGCCGGCTTAAATCAGGGGCACCCGCTGGCTCCGCAGTCTTCCCATTTTCCCGGGAAGGCAAAGCGCTTAATCATCCTCTTCATGACCGGGGGAATTTCACATGTTGATACCTTCGACCATAAGCCCAAGCTAAACACCGATGCTGGAAAAAAAATCGGCAACCACACGATCAAGGCGACGCAATTTGGGTTCAAGCAGTGCGGTGAATCGGGGCGCATGGTCAGCGAATTGTTCCCTAATGTCGGGAACGTCGTTGATGAGTTCTGTTTTATTCACTCAATGACGAATGCATCAGCTGGGCACTCCGCGGCGACGTTGGGAATGCATACTGGCTCCGTGACCATTCCGCTTCCTAGCTTAGGGTCGTGGGTTAGCTATGCACTAGGTACCTTTAACACCAACCTCCCTCCATTTGTGGTTTTCGCCTCCAAGGAGCCCTACAACGCTTATCAGTGTTGGAGTTCCAATTTTCTGCCGGGTTTTCATGCTGGAGTACGAGTCGTTCCAGGGCCAGAACCAATTCCCCACCTGCAAAATAAAACGACATCAATTCCACGACAGGAACTTGAACGTCGCATGCTGCAGGACCTCAATGAGGAGCACCTGAGGATAAATCCAGGGGATCTCAACCTTCAGACTCGAATAACGAACTTCAATACGGCATACGGCTTGATGCGAGAAGCTCCAGATGCATTTGATGTATCCGGTGAGAGTCAATCCACGCTAGATCTTTACGGGATCCAAAGCGGAGATACAAAGTCATTTGGGTGGCAATGTTTGGCCACTCGAAGGCTCATCGAGCGAGGTGTTCGCGTTGTCGAGCTTTTCGATGTCGGTTCCAATAGCAATTGGGATGCACATGGGGATATGGAAACGCATCGGCCCCTAGCGAAAAAAATTGATCAGCCAATCGCGGCTCTTGTGACAGATCTACGGCAGCGAGGGTTGTTAGACGATACGTTGATTGTTGGGTGCAGTGAATTTGGAAGAACCCCTTGGGAGGATTCAAATCCGAAGGGCCGCGGCCATCATGCAAAGGCATTCACCACCTTCTTGATTGGCGGTGGAGCTCGGCGCGGATATTCCCATGGTGCGAGTGACGAGTTGGGTGCCGAGGTGGCTGAGGATCGAATGAATGTACACGACTTCCATGCAACCATTTTGCACTTGCTTGGGTTGGATCACGAGCAACTCACTTATCATTATTCGGGACGGAATTACCGCTTGACCGATGTGGCTGGGAACGTTGCCCACGCGTGTGTTGATGGCGCATAGAGATTTCGGATGTATTGAATTCTTGAACGCGGCCTGGAGCGTTTAGTGATCCACGATCATGCGAGGATTTGCTTGACGATATTGCCGTGAACGTTAGTCAGACGGCGTTCAATGCCATTGTGATAGAACGTTAAGCGTTCGTGGTCCATGCCCAGCAGGTGTAGTACTGTGGCGTGGAAATCGTACCAATGCACTGGATGCTTCACCGACTTCCAGCCAACCTCATCCGTCTCGCCGAAGGCGATGCCCGATTTGAGTCCCGCCCCGGCCATGAAAACCGAAAAACCATACATGTTATGGTCTCTACCGGTTCCCAGCTCTCCGTCCGCGGCCTGAGTGTAGGGCGTGCGTCCAAATTCAGTCGTGAAAAGGATTAAGGTGTCCTTCAGCATTCCCCGTTGCTTTAGGTCTTTTATCAATGCAGCTACCGGCTGGTCAATTCGTTCTGCTTCACGATTGTGATTCTTAACCATGTCCTCGTGCCCGTCCCAATTAATGCGCGGGCTACCAAACGAGCCACCGGAGATGATTTGCACAAACCGTACACCTTTCTCGAGGAGGCGTCGCGCACGAAGGCAATTGTTACCAAAGTCGGCGGTGGTCTCACGATTGAGGCCGTACATTTCCTTTGTGGCTGAGGTCTCTTGTTCCAGACCTGTCACCTCGGGCACGGTTAGTTGCATGCGTGCGGCCAACTCATGGCTACGGATCCTTGCCAATAACGCATCCTCAGCTCCGTGACGTTCAAGATCGTCCTGATTCATCTGGGCCAGTAATTCGCGACTAGAGGCCTCCGTCTCCGCATTGATCCCTTCCGGCGGAAATAGGTCCGGGATCGGCGTTCCCTGACTATTGAAAGCAACACCCTGGTAGACGGACGGAAGGAATCCATTGGACCAATTGATCGTTCCGCCCGCAGGATATCCCCTTGAGTCAGGAAGAACGACGTAGGCCGGTAAATCTTCCGTCTCCGAACCGAGTCCGTAGGAAATCCATGAACCCATTACAGGGAAACCATTAAGCTGAAAACCGGTGTTTTGCTGAAAAGTAGCTGGCGTATGGTTGGCGGAGTCTGCAACCATTGAATTGATGACCGTCATTTCATCCGCAACGGATGCCAAGTGAGGAAATAGGTCAGAGACCCACAACCCACTTTCGCCGCGTTGCTTAAAACCCCAGTCGTTTTTACGAATCAGGCCAATCCGGTTGAAGAAGGTTGCGGGCCGTTCCTCATACTTTAATTCTTTGCCATGTAGCGTTTGTAATTCAGGCTTGTAATCAAAGCTGTCGATGTGGCTTAACCCGCCCATCAGGCAAATATGAATGACACGCTTTGCTTTGGGCTCGAAGTGAGGGACGGAGGGTGTTTCCTTCTCAGTTGCCGAAACGAGACTTGTTAATGCGGCCCCTGTGAGCCCGCACGCCCCAAAAGACAGCAACTCACGACGCGGGATGTTGGGTCGATGATGGCGCAGCATGTTTTTGCTAGACGATCGCTTATCGGACATAGAGTAGCTCATTACTGTTGAAGACGACGCGGCAATACGCAGCCAATCCGTGGTTTTCGATGAAGGGCAAAGCGCGTTCAAGGTCTTGCGCGTCGGCTTCCCGTCCATAGCCTAAGCGAATTAAAATTTGAACCTGCTCTTCAATTTTCGGAGTGAGCGTTTGGAGGTGATTTTCCGTGTACTTCGCCATCCGCAGCACGAATTGATTATTCATCAGCGCTAGAGATTGCAGCGGCGTCGTCGTTTCCGAGCGTTTGGGTGTAAGAGCGGAGGGGTCGGGGCAGTCGAAGGTATCGAGCATGGTACGTTTCGCACCACGAGGACTAAAGCGATAAATGGTTCGACGGAATTGTTCGGGTTGGTCTTGTTCGATGGGGTCGTAAAAATGGCTTCCTTTGAATTTGTATTCCCTCATATCACGATATCCCGTCCCACCAATGGTTCGGTCAAGTTTTCCTGCAATCGACAGTAGCGTGTCGCGCAAAGCTTCGCCCTCCAGACGCGAAGGTTCCTTTCGCCATAGCAAGCGATTTTCTGCGTCAACGGCAGACGCCGATGAATTCATCGTGGAGGACTGGCGATAGGTTGCAGAATTGACAATTTGTCGATGTAGATGTTTCAAGCTCCATTGATGTGATTTTAATTCGGTGGCGAGCCAATCGAGCAGACGGGGATGGCTGGGTTGCCCTCCGTTGAATCCAAAATCATTCGGTGTTGAAACCAACCCTGCTCCAAAATGGTAGTGCCAAAGACGATTGACAATCACTCGAGGGAATAAGGGGTTTTCAGGGTCGGTGATCCATTTCGCTAGCTGTGATCGCCGTTCTTGGTCGGGAGCATCGTGCTGGAGTCCGAAGTCAGAGGATAGCGTTTGGACTGCGGAAAGTCCGCGTGGTGAAACAACATCGCCCTCCAATCGGACGTCTCCTCGATTCAAAACCTTAACCGAGGCAGGTTTGATTGATTGAACCGTCCAAACCCTCACATTCTCGAGTTGGGCCAGTGTGGCTTGAGCTTTTTTGATTTCTCGTTTCACCTCGCCACGCCTCTGTTGCTGCTGTGGACTGAGTTGTTTGACGAGTTCGGCTTCAGTCACAATGTGGATGCCGCTGGCACGGGCAGAAATCGCCAATTCGGTTTGGCTCAACGCCCGGTCATAGAGTCGAGCCTGCGTAATTGTTCCTTCGAACATCCGGTTCCCGCCAGCTGCCACACCATGTCGAATACCGAACACGATCTCCGAATTATGCGCGTCATAGGTGACAAGGTTGTTTTGATAAGGTTTGCCGTAGGGAATGCCATTACGATACCCGGTGATCGTTCCGTCTTTTGCATAAGTGATCGCTATATGAATGATCTTGTGCTGCTCTGTTTCCTCCCTTGCTGTAAAGGACGCGTATCGCGTGAACCCATTGCTACCAGCCATCCAGCGCTTTGGCTCTTTTTCGCCAAAGACAATTGCGTCAAACACAACTCCATCTTTCGTTTGAAGCGAAATGACACCACCACCACGTTGATTCAAATTCGTGACTTGAACCCACGCTTCAAGTGTTTTGGCAGAGAGAGGTTTATTGAGTGGGTTTGTCCGGGCAAAAGACGCCTTGCCGTCCATTGCTAAGCCATTCGCATCGATTTTGGCGCCGCCATGAAAAGTAACATCCATGTTACCGACCATGTCCTTCGGCGACTCCTGAAAGTTCCATGCAGCAATCGGCTGCGGCCCTGATTCAGTCTCACCGGGACTCTGGATATCTTTGAGGGCGGCCTGCCTCGCGAGGTTCTCGAGGTCGTGTAATTCTCCCCCCAGTTCCGTGATCTGCATCTTGAGAGCAGAAGCTTGGTGAACCGACTCCTTGCTCATGGGAACATTGCGCTCACCGAACTCAACGCCTGCGAGCGCGGACGCCATGCTGTAATAGTCACGGGAGGTAATGGGATCGAACTTGTGATCATGACATCTGGCGCAGTTCGTGGTCATTCCCAAAAAGACCTGATTGACCATACCGACCATGTCCTCCATTTCATCTTGTCGCATGGTTTTTCGCATGGTGTCATTGGATGGTTTCGTCGTGTTGTGGGGTCCAGTGACCAGACATGCGACGGCGATGGTTCCGTCGGAATCCGCCGCTAATATATCGCCGGCGATTTGTTGCTTCACGAATTCATCGTAAGGCATGTCATTATTAAGTGCATCGATTACCCAGTTCCGATAGGGCCACGCATTATTGCGAGGTTGGTTGTATTCAAATCCGTTGCTTTCGCCGAAGTGGACAACGTCTAGCCAGTGCCGGCCCCACCTTTCGCCGTAGTGCGGTGAGTCCAGCAGTCGATTCACCAGTTTTTCGTAGGCATCTTTCGACTCGTCGTTCACGAACAAATCAACCTCTTCAGGTCGGGGAGGTAATCCCGTCAGGTCGTACGATAATCGCCGGATCAAAACTCGCCGGTCTGCTTCGGGTGAGGGCTCCAGATCTTGCTCGGTTAGTTTGCGGTATACAAATTGATCGATCGGATTTCGGATCCATGCGCTATCCACCGCGGGTGGGTCACTGCTCCGCAACGGCTGCAATGACCACCAGTCTTTACCCGCACGTCGATCAGTCGTGATCGAGAAAAGGTCAAGTGGACCTTCGCCCCAATTCGCACCGTCTTTCAGCCACTGCCGTAGTTTCTCTTGTTCTGATTCTTCCATCGGATTCTCAGGAGGCATCTCACCGGAAACCACACGCTCCCAAAGAAGACTCTGGTCAACCTCACCGGGTACTATGGCTGGGCCACTGTCACCGCCCTTCAGTAGATGCTTAAGCTCGGTGAGTTGTAACCCACCTTCAGGGTCGGATCCTTGGTGGCATTCCAGGCAATGGGTGACAAGGATTGGAGCAATTTCTTGATCAAAATGAGTAGCGTCTGCCGCAGGAAGTGCCGGTTGTGAAACCGCCCATAGGGTCACAAGCAGAATTGGGCGGACAGGCGAGGGAATTGTATTCATTGGAGCCGCTCGTTGCGAAACTCGGCAACCACGTCGGGTCGCGTCGCATCCTGGTGAAAAAAGATGGTGCCGGTATGGGTCATGAGCTTATTAAAACTGGCTCTTATTCTACGATCTTAACGGATTGACTGAAAAGCCGGTTGGACTGCATGGTTAGTTCGATGCTGGTTAACGCTGTGATTTTAGCCGCTGAACGTCGACCTGAAGGCTTGATACTCGCTGATCGAGGCGATCGATCGCGCGCTCTAGGTTCGATCGGTTGATTCCGTCGACTTTTGTCTCCAGACGCCTCAACCTAACGGCAAGGGTGTTCGTGTCATTTTTTAGCTTGGCTAAGTCAGCCGTGGTTGAATTCGGTGAACCGGTGGGGATCGGAGCTGTTTGGACTTTGCGTTCCAACTGACTCAATCTTTGCTTCGTATCACTGAGCTGGATTGACTGGTTCGAAAGGGTTCGCTCGAGCGTTTCTAACTTGCGACGTAAACTCTTGTAGGTCGCATCCTCGGGTGTGTCGCTGGCCCAAGGTTTTCCAGTTATGAACAGTGCAATAAACACGGAACTGATCAAGACGGTAAGTTCGTTACGCGTCGGCATTGGTTTCTCCTGTTGATTGAGCGAGGGCGATAGCATTAAGCGTAACGAGATGGCTCGGCTCAGTCCACTTTCCCAATGTGAACCAGACGACAAACACTCTTTGATCCCGCCCACAGTGACGCAAGCTTCGATCCCCCACCGTGCGGACGTTGCCAGAAAGAAGTCACCGTCCACAAGCGTGGGGAAGTTGCGAGCGCGACCGGGTGCGGAAGGTGATAGGGTGGCGATGTGATAGCAACCTGCAATAGCGATCGTTTTTGGTGTTCGGATGTACTCGCCGATTTTTTTTGCGTAATCAACCAAAGTAAGCCAGCGAGCCGCGGCTGAATGAGCATGGAATTGCGAGCGGTAGGTCGGTTTAGTGATCGATAAGGCAGGGGGATTCCGGCTGGCGAGGCGTTAGCTGAGGTTGTATCGAGGTCAGTCGTCTTGCTAAAAGTGTTGCAGAACGCGTGCCTTTTGTATTCTTTCGGATACGTTACCTTTGGGCCCTTCGATAGTACCAACCTCTAAGGTGAAAGCCAGATGACCGCACCGAACAAGCATCGTGCGATTGTCATTGCCGAAGACACATGGATCACCGCGAGAGCACTTTCAAAATGGCTTGAGTTAGGACACGAGGTCGCTGAGGTCTGGTGTTTCACTGAGCGAGCCTCACTAATGCGACGTTCCTATCGGCCGGTGGGATTTATTAACCCTGGTTGGGATACGCGTCGACTATTGAGGGCTCATTGTGTGCCAGTGACTCGGTATCCATCGCTAAGGAGTTGGAATGGTGCGATAGCGCGTTGTGATCAACTTCAAGCAAACACGCTCCTGACCCTAATGACACATCAGATCGTTCCGAAGAACGTCCTTGATTATTTTGGTAATAACGCGCTCAATCTTCATCCGTCTCTGCTGCCCGCCTATCGTGGCGTAGTTCCAAGAATGGGTATGTTGATGGACGGTAAAGAGAACGAATTCGGGGGAATCAGCCTGCACGTGCTGTCGCCGGGGATTGACGAGGGACCACTTCTAGGTCAGACGAAGGTTCGATTTGAGGTAAACGAGTCCTACTTCGATTGGGACGCAAAGACGGCTCAAGCGGGTGCTCGTTTGATTGAGGATTACGGGATTCCTTTTCTTTTCGGCCAACGTGGATCCAAGCCGCAAGATACTAGTAAGGCGAGCTACCGTAGAACGTTCCCGCATGAGTTTTCAATAAGGGAATGTCTCACCTATGAAGAGGCTTCAGCCATGACGCAAGCGATTGGAAGGTCAAATGCTTTGCGTTGTTGTGTGATTGATCCCGATGGTAAGGAAAGGTCTTATCGTATGACGGATCTGTACAGGCTTGCGAAGGCGCCATCGGGAATACCACCATCTGTGGGTTATGGTCACGTTGACTTTGATTTGAAGGATTCTCGGGTGCGTGCGAAGCGTCGTCGTATTCGCCATCGGTTGCGCGACTCTTCGAGTGCGCTGCGCGCTATCAGAAAGGTCCAGGCCCGCTGAGGAGAACCGCTATCCGCAACCAGATTGAATTTCGCTATCGTCAACACAACGAGGGTCCGTGTCTCGTCATTGTTGACGTTTACAAAAACGGTAAACAGTGGTTCGAGTTTTTTGTTAAGTCGAATGGATACTCCCTCAGTCAAAACCCGGATGCACTCGTCTGTTTTGGACTTGTTCCCAGCGTCGAACTTGGAGCAAATCTATCGGTTCCATACCCCATTGACGAGGGCTTGCTGCAGCGGAGTGAGCAGGTTCAATCACTCGTGGCAAGCTGGACACCGCTTTGTCGGCCGATCCGACTCAGCGTCGCTGCAGAGAGGCCGGAGGCAGTTCCTGATAGAGAGGACCATGCCGGGCCGGGACTCTTTTATTCTGGTGGCGTGGATTCCAACTATTCCCTTTGGATGAATCGAGACGTGAACCGGATCCTTGTTTCTATCATTGGGTGTGATCTGGGGCTGCATGAGAAGGAAAAGATCGCATCGTTGCAACGAATGACGAGTTCGATTGCTGAAACGTTTTCGCAAGACGTGATTTTTTTAGAAACTGACTTGCCGAAAAAGATTCAGAGGTACCTTGGATGGATTGAGTACCACGGCTCAGCATTGGCAGGGCTGCGGCACTTACTCGAGCGGCATGTCACGGAGATGCGAATTGCATCATCCGTCGATCAGAAGGGTGCATGGGAGATACCATGGGGTTCTCATCCGGGGATAGATCCGTTTCTTGGTACACATGGCAATCCGATCCAGCTAGATGGTTTGTTGCAGCGTTTCGAAAAGATCAGAGTGATCAGCGATGATGATTTGATTCTTTCCCATCTACGTATCTGTTACCACGGAGGCGAAAACTGTGGCCGTTGTTCAAAGTGTGTCTTTACACGGTGGTGCCTTCGCGTGCTTGGCAGCAGGGATGAATCGGTACGGTTCACCCATCCCGAGTTGTTGTATGGTCCCTTTCACCTTGGCGACGATTATATGCTTAGAGACGCGGAGCTCTTGTATGAGTGTGCTGAGACGGACCCGCGGTATTCTGAGCTATGTCGTCGCATTCGCAACTCCATCAAATTGTACGAACGACGCGGCGGAATGCGGAAGTGCTCCAACACACTCAAGACCCTTTATCGGCTGATGCGTCATCGATTCCGATTCGCCAAGATTTAGGATTCCTCACGTAATTTATTGCTCGCACCGGTTAATACTCCAAGCTTGGTGAGTTTTACTCGCTGATAGAAGAGCATACGCAGTTCTCTCATTCAGATTGCTACCCCAAAGTTCACTCTTTTTTTTTGAACGTGTGTTCCATGGCTATGTATCCGCTATCGCGGCTCACGCAGCGTTAGCGGATAACGTTGTTTTAAACTTGCCCAATGAAGTTGCATTGGCAACGTGTTTTAAGCCATTACTGATGCATTATTTGTCTATGACAGGAATCCTGATTTTTCATGCTCAAGCTTGAACGGAAAAGGATGATCGCTACGATTGCCAGCCTTCAGCTTAGTAAGGCGAGTGTTTGTACATGACTAGGCGCTCGCTCGTCTCTAGACGGTCCACAAGCTCGTCTACCCGTTCGTGAAATTTTGGTCGGCGTCACCTGCCGATTGAATCAGGATGGTTAGGAACTGCCGACGGGGCGGCGACGAAGAATGGTCCATCACTAAACTGCCCGACTTCGCCGCTCCGGTTCACGGCTTGGATCTGTGGTGTTTGATTGTTTCTTTGGTTAATGCCACAGCCGAGCCACCGGCTCGAATGAACCTTCGTGGCAAGACTCCAATTATGTCCAGTCGTCGGTCGCCGGTTGAGCCGATTTGGCCGTGATTGAGATCACCATAGCCGAAGATGCGCAGAGTACCTAAGCCACCGGTATCCTCCGTCTAGAATACATGTTGCGTCGGAATACCTCGTGAGTGCAGCCAGTCAGAGACTGCAGACGGTTTGGCCGAAATTGGGCCGTCAGAACGCCAGATCGTGTGGGGATCGATGTCGCGCAGCGGACGGAAAGAGAGACGCCCACAGGTTGGCAGGAAGGCATAAGTCTGATTCAGATAACGGGATAAATCGTCCGCTGTCTCTTCCGGCACATGAAAAAAACCCACGGCCGCTAGCTACATGCCACCGCAGGGTTTGAGTTGAGTGATTCAGACGTGTTTCGGAACGGATTACAGAGTTTTTAATGAGTCACGGGCAATTACCCCGCAAACAAGAGAACGGTTTCGAGGAAGGTCTGTCGTGGGGAGCTTTGCTTCCGCAAGCGTCCGACATCGCTTGCATGATAATCACTGCAAGCTGAAGTTTCACGCCTCGGCTTCTATCGTTTCAATGGAGGTGTTTTGCAGTCTTTTAGAAGCCGGTAACCTCCAGAGAACGTTCTCTGTTTTTCTCCAGAGTAAAAACGTGTGAATAGGTTTTGGCGGAGCTGACCCAAGACTCTCCCGCTCGCTGCCGAGTTCAGCCGATTTGTTTAACAGCTGCGTTTGGATGGGGTCGGGCTGGTTGTTTTCTGGTACCGCCGAGCTTCCAGTTAACAGGTCGTTATCGCCAAGAAGCTTATCCACCGAAAAACGACTGAGTGTTAGTCACCAGCGCATTCTTCTATATCGCGATGGCAGGAAGACGGCACTCGCGTGGAAACGAGGTTAACAGTAGCTAAGTAAGGGGTGTTTTAACCCGTAGGTTAAAAAAACTGCACCGCACTTAAAGCTCTTTGAAAATCAGGTATTAGTGACAGAGTGAGCCTCTATTTCAGCAGAGAGTGTATCGCGAACTGGACCAACGTCTGTGGAAATGGGCGTCATTTCACTGTCAGCGCGTACCCTCATCGCAGAAGGTCACGTCAGACTCATGGCAGGAATCGGCAGGCTGCGTGTCGATGGTCGTGCTGTTAGTTGTGTGCTGTTATTGGACAGGACTCTGATCGTCAGGCGTGTTCCGATTCGGAACGGAAGCGAAGGAGCCGGATCTGCGGTCCAGATCAGACAGTTCGTCAGCGTCAAGATCAGCAATCCGCTTCCCATAGTAGATCTCTGCCAGGATTGTCAGCAGGTCACTGGCTGGATCTGTCAGCAGTTCCTGTGACAACAGCAGAAAATCGTTGGGTAGGGCATCGCCGGAGTTTGTCTCCACGGTGATGTCGTAGCGAATATTGCGATCACCGTCAGAACTGTTCGCCAGTGTCCACCGTTCGGTTGGTATCCCGGCGACCGGGACTGCGATGGAGTGCGGTGCAATTTCAAACGACCGCTGGCCGAGGCGGAACGAACCGTTCAGCATCCCCAGCGACAGGCTTCTGTCTGGGTGCTCCGTAACGATCGCTTCAAACGTGAGTGATTCGGGGAGGGTGCCTTCAAAATACTCTCCGAGGTCTAGATCCCGGCATTGCACCAGTCGAGTGTTGTCCGATGTCAGTTCCAGCGTCACCCGCCTGTCGAAGAATTCAGCTGAGGACATTTCTCCGCCTGGTGCATCAAACACCATTTCGAGGTTCCACGGCCGGCGCAAGGGCAGCCGCGCAGAAAACTCCTTCCCGATCAGATTGTCCAGCTCATTGAAATAGCTGCGGAGGTCGAGGTCATGGCAGCGAATGACCCCAGACCGCTGATCACCCAGACCCTGTACGGCCTGCATGGTCAATCCACCGTTGAACGCCTCAATCGCGTATCGCAGCGTGTCTGCGGTATGTCCAAAATTCACAGCTAGCGGTACCGGCCGCAGGAGCGAAGGATGGAACGGGGGCAGGAAAAGCACCTCCACTCGACGCTCGTAACTGTCGACATCAATCGGTTTCGTAACAATTCTGAGCGCATCGCAATCTGCTAACAGGTCGCCGATTTCGAGCATGCCGGGGCCGGCTTTGAAGCCCGTCCAGACAATCGACGGAATCAAGGTAATCCGGTCCGTCTCAGCATTCCTGAGTGCGATGTCGGCAAGTTCCACCCGATCAATGCGGAAATGCCTGAGCGGCAGGTTCTCTGCACCTGCAGTCTGTGCCGTGGCGGCAGAGCGAGCGTGCTCCGGCTCATCGGCCAGACGCATTGCCTCTTCTGCCTCCTTGCCGAACTGAGCGTTGTCCATGAGTCCGCTGAAATCCACTGAAACGTGTGCTTTTCCAATGTGGAACTCATGGATGATCAGCTCACGGCGGCGGTAAATCTCGAAGATGTTGTTGTAGAACAGGCGAATGTCGGAAAATTCATTGTCGTTCCAGGCAATCGACCTGATCCGTATGCCAGAAGAGATTGAGCCTTCAATCCCTCGAATGCGTACCCCCTGAAACACCCGTGATGCTGTTCGCAACGGCCACGAGGTGTGCATCAGTACGGTGTAGGGAATCCCGACCAGAAGCAGCGGAAAAAGCAGGAACGCTGTCAGGCCAATGAACAACCGAAACTCTGCCAGAATGCTGTCACTGATGCGCTGCCAGTAAGCAACTGCTTTCCAGGCTCCGCAGCCACCGCCGACCAGAATCGCCAGCAGTTCCAGCGGAAACGGGAGCACCTCCGACGAGGGAATTAGGCACAGAGTGATTGCGGTGAGGGCCGAGCACAACTCGAAGAACACCACTGCCAGCATGCACTTGAGTAGAACGGGCATGATTTGCACCAGTACTTTTAATTCGAAGGGAACTGCACGTCTGCAAGACCCATTGTTCCAAAACGCAGGGTTCTGGCATTCAGCAAATTCTCTGATTCTGGCCATGAAAGTCCAGCAAACGCCTATCGAAATCTTCATTTCTTCCTAGGAGCTCCCCCACCATACCAGAAAGTCCCAGCGAATCGTTCCGTTGTCAAGCGTCTGCAGAGGACGTTTTGAGCGAAATAAGCCGTTGGGGGCGTCCGGTAGATGCTGGCCGGATCCACCGAGGCGTAGGTCGTAGGGTCAAAGAACGAAGTCGCGCAAAAAACTCTTTGACAATCGGGTGTTAGCGCCAGAAAATTCACCCTAGATCAAAGCAGAGTGACGCATCCGACTGCTCACTCCAAAGCGTTCCACATCCGCCCGATGCACACTCCAATCCGAACTCCGCGTGATCCTTCGCAGATCGGGCTCCATCGCCGTGTCTCTTCCTTCATGCACGGGCGGCAGCATCAGAATCGCTTCTTGAAGTATCCCGAGCCAGAGGCAGCAGCTCCATGATCAGTGAGAGACGTGCAGGGGTTACATAAACAAAACCACGGTCGCTTACGGCATCAGCGAAGGCAGGGCTAGAGAACGCCAACCCGTGTGGAAATCGCTGTTGCGCAGGGGGCAGAAAGAGAGACGCCCACACCTGGGTTGATACTTTTAGAACTGCCATC
>CAXQOB010000165.1:0-7387 GCA_964225475.1 Candidatus Nitrosopumilus sp.
GAAAATGTAAGTTTTAATACAACATTTAATTTTACAACTGCTGAAAATTTAGTTGAAGAAATTAATAATGGTGATAAATACATTTGGGGATCAGGTTATGGTATTCCGTACAAAAATCTCCGAAGCAGGGCGGAATAGCTTCTGTTGTTCCTCAACGCCACTTTGGAGATTATCAATCACCGAAACAATTTCGTTACGTCCAAAGACGCCAATCATGGCATCGATTTCGGGCCGCTCTTCGAGTAACTTTCCTTGCTGTCGCTCAGCAAGGCATCCAGTCACGACCACGTTTTTAATTTTACCCTGTCGCTTTAGGTCGAGCATCTCGTCAATTGCATCAAGAGATTCGTCGCGCGCTGACTCAATGAATCCACAGGTATTCACGACAACAAAGTCTGCATCATCAACGGAATCAACCATTTGGTATCCATCCTCGTCGAGTCGGCCGAGCATCTGTTCAGTGTCAACGAGGTTCTTGGGGCAGCCTAGGCTGATGACCGCATAATTACCACGTGGGTCACCCTCCGCGCTTGAGTTCCTTGCAGCATGAGGCTGAGGTGTTTTCTCGCCGATGATCGGAAGTTGCATGGTTGATTTAATGCGGATTCGGTTGTTGGTAGCTACCCCCGTTCGTGGAGGCAGTTGGAATTGTGTAACGCCCTGTTTCAGGTGAGCTTTATGGACCTTACAGATTTACCCGTGCTGCACGTATGATGCATCACGACTCAATGCGAGGTCGTTTCGATACTCAGTCAATAGGGGGCGTGCTTGTAAAACGTCAGGTTCAGCAAGAAGCCTTGGCTTCGTGATCAGAGGCTTGAGCTTCGCGTTTCAATCGCTCGGAGAGGTTCCTAGTTTGAAATTAGACCGAAACGACTGGTATCACGCAAAGGGAAAAAAACCGGCTCGTATGAAACTTTCTTGCACCGCTCAGGTGATTTGGCAAAACGTTCGCATTGTGGTGTTATTTTGCGGGCGGGGTCGTGACGGCAGCAGTGGCTTTTGCAAGCGGTTTTTCGATCATGGCTGGGTGCCCCATCCATTCAATTTTCCCCGTTTTCCCAACGATGAAGGCTGTCGGGATATTCATTTGGTTCGCGGCGGCCATGTAATTCCGAGACATGGATTGCTCTCTGTCCGTTGCGAGACGGTATTGAATCTCATCGGACCAAGTTGAACCGGGTCGCGACTCGCCGGCCAAGAAAACCTCTACTTGCTCGGGCGATTCATCAGTCACCCCAACGAAAATCGCCTCCGAAGCATACTTCGCCTGGAGGTTCGACATCTGTGGCATGGAGACTTTACAAGGGCCACACCAAGTCGCCCAAAATTCAATCACGTAGACCGTACCCCGTTCCATCTTGGTAATCGGTTGATCCTGGTACCAGTTGCTCACAGTTATCGGTGGCGCTTCGTCACCGATCTTAAGTGATCCGCGTCCTCCGAACTGGTACTCTACTTCAGGTTGGCTCGTTCCACAGCCGATTGCGAGAATGATTGGTAGGGGTAGGAGGAGTAGGGAGACTGAGCTGAAAAGCCGACGGCTTACTGGGAATCGGAAACACATTTGACTGATGCTCGGTCGCGAGACGAGCTGTATCCGGGGGTAGTGTTGAAGGGGGGCAAAATGATCAGGTGTTACGAAAGACCGCGACCACATTGGTTCACACGATACTAACGTGCGACTTTATTTTTTAAAAGCTTACAGCGTTAAGGCGATTTGCTCAGCGTCCTGAAAAGATTCCTGTAGGATTACAGAGAGAAAGGGACGATGCGACCCTTGCTCTTGGGGGTCGAAACGCAGGATGGCGTCGACTACGGTATCAGCTGATACCCGTTGCAATGCACTGTTCGGCTTTAGGGCAACGCGTGTACGACGTACATGGCGTCAGTGAACGGACGATTTAAAACGCGTTTTGCAACGCGTCTTGAAGCAGAATTCCACGCTTATTCGATCAACACGGGAGAGGTGTAAGCACCGGTGATGAGACCCTCCTCAGCACAGAGATTTTGGGAGGGGCGAAGTAGTCCATCGTAGAGGAAGGCGGGTTTGACCTCCAAAGTGGTTAATTCTGAATTCGGGTCACTTACATCCTGAAAGGCGACAACAACCCAGTTGACGATTTTGAATTCCAGCTCTCTTCCCTCTCCAAAACTTTGTGAGAAGAGGGGCGCCAATCTGGGCTTGCCCTCGATCTTTCCGATCGTCTCAAAAAGCTCCTCTGGCAGACCGATCTTTGACCGTACCCAAATCTCCTGGCGGCTGTCAAATGATGAACGGATTTGAATTCTGCCATCGCGATAGAGTTCGGTCAGGTGGGTGTCGTGTAGTCCATTGATGACCTGATACTTGAGATTTGCGACTTCGTTTCTCCGTGTCCCGAAATCGATTGTGCCCCAGTCCTTGGATAGGACATGTCCCTTTGAATTGATCACTTTTCCATCACTGCGCACTTGAAGGGACTTATCGAAGTCCTGATCAAGCCAATACTCGGCGGGGATTGCAAACGGAAGAATGTCGGCGCCCGGTCTAATTGCAACTGGCTTTTGCAAGACGGCAGTGGAACTTGCGAACGTCTCGTCCTCTACTAAACCAAAAATTCCACCAAAGAGGAGTGGTAAAGGATTATTTGCGGAGCGATCTCTTCTGAGGGTAACTTGTACGGTGTCGAATGTACCTTTCTTAGTGACGGTGAAATTCGTGTAGGCGGTCTTGACGTCATATTTCCCGATGACGACATCATCGGGTAATACCGTAAAATTTGGTAAGTCGGCGAGTCTCGCCTTGGCTGCATCAGAGATCCGGGCTCGGACGACATCAAGATCTTGTGTTCCGACGACATCAGGAGCAAGCGCCCTTGCCCCTGCGAGTGCTGCGAGGTCTGCGGCTCGCTGCAGTTCGTCGGACTTTCTCATCGAGTAACTCACGTCGACCGAAAGAGCAAGCATGCCGACGATGGGCACCAGTAAAACTGCAATCAATACAGCAAGGTTACCGGCGCGGTTCGGAGTTATGCGTCGAGTGAAATTTTCCTGCACGTTGCGGATTAGCACATGTTGTTCGACTTGGTACTGTGACATGGCGTAGCCAGTTTTCAAGGAAATGCCCAAGAGCACCAGCTTTCACCCAGAACTCTCTGAAGACTAGTTCACCGCTGAGAGTGGTTCGTGATCCGTTGGGTGCCGGCTGGGGCAAGTGAATTAAGTAACGTTGATCAATCCTTTCCTTCTACTTGGGTCTTTAAATCCCACGATCTCGGGAACAGGGGTGATCTCGCAAACTCGGTTAGGCAAAACTAGGTCACGAAATCGTCAATGTGACTTAGGGGAGCATTTTTTCTTGTCTTTTTTGGTAAAAGATCCCGAAGAATCCGTAACGGACGTATGGACTTACCCATGCTGGGGAAGCTTTCAGGTAACTAGGGGGCTTGTTGCTGGCCGATAGACATCACCGCGGCGCTTTCTTCTGACCCACGCTAACGCGGACCGCGGAGTCTGTCTGTGACGATTATTGGAATTGAAACGGCTAGCAGATCCGAACGACACCACTCTGCAAGTGGATGGTGCTAGAGCCTTTGTGAATCGAACGCAACCTAAGCACCTTCGGCGTTTAGCGGAATAGAAGAGTCAACGGTGGTTCGCCCGTTGCATGCTTGATGCTGAGAAGAGGATCACGACGCCGGCTCATTGGTGTGCGTCATCCTGTGGTATTCACAAGAGACAAGACGGTGGAGGTGCTGTCTGCAAATCGGTCAATTTGCAGACCGCAAAGTTTGGCTTGAGTGAGCCATAGATTTGCCAACGGTGTTCCTTCTGGAAGGTTGATGTGGCGGCCTGAACGCACTCGGTCACCACCGCCAGCAACGATGATTGGTAGGTCATTGTATTGGTGCGTGGAGCCATCACCGAGTCCGGATCCGTACGTTAATAGGGTGTCGTCTAGTAAGGTACTGCCGTTGTCCTGAATAATCGAATTGAGGCGATTCGCGATGTAGGCAAATTGTTCCATATGGAAACGATCAACTTGAAGCAGGTCATCGATCATTTTGGTTTGGTTATGTGACATTCCATGATGGCTTCGCGGCTTCTCAAAGAGTGATTCATAGAGGTAGGGTGTGTCCCACCGTTCCGGGCCAACCATGAAGGTAGCTACGTTTGTGAGCCCTGACTGGAGTGCGACAACTAGTAGATCGCCCATTAAACGAATGTATTCCCCTCGGGGTAGATGGGATTCAGTGGGTTCTTCGAATTGGACATCAGCAAGGTCTGCTCGCAATGCTTCGAGCTTTGTGATTTGTCGTTCAATCGTCCGAATTGAATCAAAGTACTCTTCAAACTTGCTCTGGTCGGCCTTGCTCAATTCTTTTCGTAGATCTCTCGCGTCAGCCAAAGCTAGACTGGTGATTTCACGTTGCTTCCGATTCTCACTTGTTGAAAAGAGGCGTTGGTACATCTTTCGAGGGTCGCGAATTGATGGCGCTAAATGGCCAGTTCCGTACCAGGAAATGTTGTCAAAATAGATCGACTCCTTATTGTCGAGATGGCTGTTACAGCTGAATTCAAGCGTCCGGAAGGGTGTTGCATTGCCAATTTGGTCGGCAACAAGATGATCGAGTGTTCGGTCAAGTGGCCATGCGGTACCCTCAATTTCATAGGGGCGGGCGCTACTTAGGTAGCAGGAGGCACATTGTGCGTGCACGTCGGTGCCAGCTTGAAATGTTCGGTCCATGCCAGTAACGAGCGTCACTTTCTCTTTCAGGCTCTCCAGTGGACGCATCGTCGGAGTAAGATCGGCGAGTGGAACATCTTGGAAGTTTGGATCCTGCTTTCCTAGTGATGCCATTACGTTCCCAAGATTACCCTTGGGTATCACGTGATCAGCCTCGCCGGGAAAAAAACCTCGGCGGACTACACCAATTGGAACATAGAACTGAACCATCCGGAGCGGAGGCGATGCATCTGACGAGGACGCCGCGAGGCTTTCAAGCCAAGGAAGCGCCAGGGTAGCGCCACCGAAACCCTTCAGCAAAGTACGCCGGCTTTGAGGCTTAGTCATCGTTGGGAGTCCTTTGGTGGCAGGCAACACGCTTATGCGCGTTTGGTTGTTCAGCGACGTGTTGCGACGCAGTTTTAGTTTGAGCGAAAGAGGGTGGAATGCGCGATCGCGCGAATGAGTGCTTGGAGTTGATAATCGTTCTCTTGCAACTCTTGGGCGATGGTCTGTAGTTCCTGTCGATCATGCACCGTCATTTTTCGGCCGAGTGCAAAAGCGGCAATGTGTTCTGTAAGCGCCCGGCTGAAGCGATGTTTTTGCTCCAAAATGGCGTCTTTGAATTGCGTGGGATCCACATAGTGGTTTTGATTGAAAATGGTGCCCGACGCATCGATCTCTAAGCCGTTGGCGTAAGTTGCTCGCCACTTTCCAACTGCATCATAGTTTTCCAACGCGAACCCAAGTGGGTCGATTTGTTCATGGCAGCCTCGGCAGTCCGAACGTTCACGGTGAGCGTCCAATTGTTCACGCAGCGTTTGGTGAACGTCTTTTGGACTTGCGTTTTCTTGGAGTGGTGGGACGTCCGCTGGAGGGGGGTTGGGTGGGTCGTTAAAAATCACGCCTGCGACCCAGGCGCCTCGGGTGATCGGTTGAGTTCGCTCCGGCCCAGAGGTCATAGTCATTACTGCTGCATTCGTGATCACACCGCCACTTCGGCGATCTGCGATGGGAACCCGCGAGAAGGTGAGCGAGGTAACTTGTCCACCTCCACCGGGCAGTTGACCAGCAGCGCTTTTTAGTTCGCCGTAGGCCGTTTCGAGCAGGGGGCTTCGATATGAAAACGTTGGATCAATCAATTCAAGAATACTGCGGTTCTCGATCAATACCGTCTCAAAGAGGAGCAGCGGTTCAAGCATCATGTGCATGCTTCTTCGATATTTTGAGAAATAGAAATCGGGGTATAGCTCCCGATTTGGGATCGAAGAAATCAGGCGTTCAAGTTGTAGCCATTGTGATGGAAAACTATCACAGAATCGTTTCAGTTTTCGATCGAGAAGCATCCGAGTGATTTGCTCATCTAGACCCTCGGGTGTGAGGAGTCTCCCCGATTTAGCCGCAGTCAGCATTTCCGTGTCGGGGATACTGCCCCATAGGAATAGGGAGAGTCGAGAAGCAAGTTCTAGTGAGTCGATTTGGGCCGATGGTTCGCTCTGTGCGCCTTGATCGGTTTTCAGTTCAGGAGTGTAAAGGTAATAAAATCGTGGGGAAGAAATGATGGCCGCTGCTACGTCCTTCATAGTCTCAGTAAAACTCTTTCCTTCATCAAGCTTTCTCCTCGCGTAGTTCTTATACCGATCGATGAGTGGATCAGTTACACGACCTCGAAACGCTAAATTAAGAAACGGTGGCAAGATTTCTTCAACCCGTTGCATGGCCTCCTCGCCGTCCTCTGGTGGAGCAAAAAAAGTTGACCAGATTCCAACTCTCTTTGGATTAAAGTCGGGACTGTTTGTAATGGAGTTTCCAAGTTGTAGGAACGCTTCCATTAACAGCGGCGACATACTCAGATGATCGGTTTGATTGTCGTAGCCGTGTTCTGCCCGAAGGTCCTGCGGAAACGCTGCAACACCCGCAAGTCGCGGTTCAATCATCTGCGATTTACCCAACGGGCGATTTCCTACCGACACTTGATCTGGCATCACACCTGAACTGGGTTCGAAATATCGCCCATGCTCTCTCCTGATTTTTTCAGGTAGCGTGAAAACGAGACAGTTCAGCTGGAACAGGTCAGTGACGGCGTTGTTGTATTGAAAGCGATTCATCCGACGAATCGAGGCGGTGGGTGGCTTTGATTGTCCCTTCAAATTCGCATGGAGATTTGCCTCGAGTTCATCGAGGACTTGAGCTCGATCATCATGAGCTGGCTGTGCTGCATCTTGCGGTGGCATGCGTCGTGTCTCAATTGCCTCGATGATAGCAACGGCCTCGTCCGCATCCTTGAGCGTTAATTGTTCGACGCGTTGAAGGATATCGAATCCACCGGAGACGTCCTCTGGGTCCGCCCCATGACAGTCGACACAGTAACTCTCTAAATGGGTCGCAACTGACTTCGGTATTTTCACCGTCGTGGAGTCCGTTTTTGCATTTGGTCTTGATGCAGGGTTCACCGGCCGGTTGGGGGCATCGGCTGATGCGGACTGGGTAGCGAGGCAGGCTGAGAGACTTACCGCAATGAGGCATCGCAACCCGGCGCTCCCTCGCCAAAACGTTACGATCGATCGAATAGCTGGGGTCGATAGGCGATCGTTGGCCGTCTCTACGGTGGAGGAATCTACATGGTCGTTCATGTCTGTTAGTTTACTCGAATCCTCGCGCGTGGTTAAACGTCGGAAT
>CAXQOB010000166.1:0-16688 GCA_964225475.1 Candidatus Nitrosopumilus sp.
AAATCGTTGAAGGAAATGGATATTTCCAAATAAAGTTCCGAATACATGGTTCACCTGCAACGAATCTAATCGAGACATTGCTGAATCCGGATTCAACTTTTCCTTTTCACTTCGATGTGGGTTGATCAACCCAATGAACGACCCCGACGCTGCGGATTTCGCTTGCGTCTTGCCGGTGGCCCTGGCGGATCATGATGGTGGGTGAGAACCAATCCAAGTCGGCCCAAGACTGAGTCTTTTCAGACCCTGCAACGAACATCCCGGTTGCACAAGCATCTGCATCCGTTGCAGATCTTGAGATGTTGGTCAAGGCTTGCAGGTCCCCCGATGGATAGCCAGATCGGGGATCAATCACGTGACCGTATCTTTGGCCGCGGTGATGAAAAAATTGCTTGCCTGAGCCGCTCGTTCCCAATGCCTCGTCACGGAGCCAAAGTCCGGCGAGACGTCGCTTTGGTTTTGTTGGATGAGCGATGCCGACGGCCCAACCGGCTCCGCTGCCCGGATCTTGATCACCGCCTGCAATCACGCTGCTGTTTCCACCGTGCAGGAGAAAATGATTAATTCCTTGCTCTCGAAATCGCCCTGCAATTCGATCCAATGCAAACCCTTTTCCGATTGCCCCGAGGTTAATCGCCATGTTGGGCCGTCGAAAAGCAATCGTTTGTCGAGCGTCGTCAAGTTCGATGTTCTGAAAGCCAACTCGTTTTTTCGCGTCTTCGATCTCTTGTCGATTTGGCTTCCGACCCTGTCTCTTTAGAAAGCCCCATGCCTCAACCAGTGGACCGGCAGTGATGTCAAAAGCTCCTTCCGTGAGATCGCTCCATTGCAACGCTCGTTGAATCAAGCGAAAGGTTGACCATGAAACTTTGACAGCGTGTTTATCTGCAAGCCGGTTGATTTGGGAGATTTCACTCTCTGGCTGATAGACCGTGAGCGCTGCTTCAATTTGATTGAGTTCTTCCAAAGCATCGATGGCAATCTCGATCAGCTTGGCATCTTCTGTGGGGAGAATCGCGACAAAATCAGTGGCCATTGCTCGGTGTGAGATGTGCGTCAGAAGTCGATCTGAGGCGTGAAGACGCTCAATTCTCTGACTTGGATCAACTTCCAGCCATTCGCTCATGGGATGGTTTTTGGGATTTGATTTCATCATTGAGCTTGATCTTCGTTCCAGTGGCCTGGTGATCGAGTGATTGGAGGTTCGCCTATTCGCGAGTTGATTGTGCTGACGGAGAGCACATCGGCGATTGATTTCGATGCGGCAAAACCCCTAATTAACCTTCTAGCTAGGGTACGTTTGCGACACAGGGATTTGTCGGACGTATCGGAATTGCCCGTCAATGGTATCGCGACGCCCGCATTTGATCCGCAATTTTGTGATCCGCATCCCTAATCCCGAACCAGTTTTCCAGTATTTTCTTAGTTTTTCCTGCGGATTTACCGACTTATCTTATGTTTTTTTTCCGAGGGTTGCGAAAGTCTGCTCGATTTCACACAATTGCCGCTCTTGAATCTTAGACGGTCCAACGAGCAGCTTGGGAATTATCCTTCCATAAGGGGTCGGTGACGGTTGATTTGAGAATCGCGAGATCACGCAAACTGCTGGATTAAATCAAGCTGGATTCACTGGTGGACTTTGCCGATGATGAGACTTCGCGAGAGTGATGAAGGTTGATGGTTCATCGGTGCTCGGTTGATTTAAAAGAATCACGGTCGCCAGGTACGGTCAATTGAAATGTTTGGGGTGGTGGCTGAGTGGTCGAAAGCGCCGGTTTGCTAAATCGGTGAACCGGGAAACCGGTTCCGCAGGTTCGAATCCTGTCCGCCCCGCTCAACGGTAATGCAACGATTCGGATTCTGAGCAATCCGAGTTCGACAAAGCCGAAGTGAACTATTGACAGATGTGATGTTATCCGTTGCACTAAGTAGCGGTACAGCATCACAAGAGGGTGTAGCTCAGTTGGTAGAGCAACGGACTTTTAATCCGTTGGTCCTGGGTTCGAGTCCCAGCACCCTCACTTTTTCTATTCGCGGCTTCTTTTCGCGACTCCACCGTGTGTGTCCCGGCAGTGGACGCTCAGGGTTCGCTCGACAGAGTTCAGGCTTGGCTATCTGTCTGCTACCGCTGGTGAACATGAAGGTGTCCCTGCCTGCAGTGAGAGCTTTGGCCAGCGGGGTCAGCCCTGGATTCCAAACACTGTCACGTGCTTGATAGGATAACCTTGCCTCCAGTTGTTGATCCTGCAGATCGATGCCGCTGGGGGTTGTAATAGGTTTGTTGTTTCAGAGTTCTGCGGGTCGCTTTCGATTCTTGGGCTTGGACGGTTAATTGGCAGCAGCCTGCCTTCTTGAAATCGGCTTTGAAAAAAATGGGCTCTGTTTTGTCTTTGTTTTACCCGTTTCTCTTTGGTTTACCTCGCTGAGTTGGTCTTTTGATCGCAATAGGTCAAGTTGCAACTGCAGTATCTGCTAAGCTTAAGATAGAGGCGACAGAGTGTCGCAATAACTGAACCGTATTGGCGGTTGAAGATAGGATTGGTTACGTCTTGTTTTCACAGCAATCGGCCGAGTTTTGTTTCCTCTTACTTTGCGAGTTTTCCGTGAATACATTGAATCGACGTCAGTTTTTAACCGCATCATCAACGGGTCTGATTGGTGCTGCAATGTCTCGTTCCGTTCTCGCAGCAAAGGACGCTGGCTATCGATTGGGCATACAGTTGTATTCTCTGCGTGGCTATAACGTTGATGACGCATTAAGGCATGCTGCAGATCTTGGATTCGAGCAAGTTGAATTCTACAGCGGGATGTTAGCAACCAATGCATCCATGGATGAAATTCGTGCGGTTAGGAAGAAGGTGAATGAGCTGGGCATGTCAATATCAGCTCACGGTGTCAATCGACTTACCAAGGATGCTGATGCCAACCGTAAGCTTTTTGAATTCGCGAAGGCTCTTGGGATTCCGACGATCACTGCAGATCCTGATCCAGACTCGTTCGACAATCTCGACGAATTAGTGAAAGAGTTTGATATTCGCGTAGCCATTCACAATCATGGGCCTCGTCACCGATACAACAAGGCAGTTGATGTTTTGACCGCCATAGATAAGCACGATGAACGTATCGGAGCCTGTGCGGATTTGGGGCACTACATTCGGTCCGGACAAGGTGCTACCGAAGTGATTCGTCTACTCAAAGGTCGGCTGTACGGCATTCATCTCAAGGATTTTGCAGAGATGAAGGATAAGACCCATGGTGTCATCTTGGGAAAAGGTCATCTTGATGTTGAAGGTGTCTTTCGTGGGCTCAAAGCGGTAGGCTTTCCTGCCAATGGTGCAATCTCTCTTGAGTACGAAGAAAACCCTAAAGACCCAATCGCCGACATTCGCCAATGTGTTGCAGTTGCTCGCAAGGCAATGAAGGCTGCGGCTGTGTAGAGCGACAAGATGGTAGCCGCTGAAACTTTCAGGTATCGACGCCGAAGTCGACCGGTGAGCTGATTTGTCGATTCGTAGCGGCTGAATCTTGCCAGTGGAGAGTTGTGGATCAAGCCTGTTTATTGGCTCAGTGCGTCTGCTTGCAGATTAATCATTATTTTCGAAGCGATAGACCAGTGTGGTGAATGACCAGCTGCCACCTTGCTCTTCGAATTCAACCTCGCCAAAGATTGCTTGCTGTTTTCCTGTTTGGGTGTCTATCTGAGATTGCCACCCATTTGCGGTTTTAGTTGCAGGTTTGCTGTTCCATTTATCATCACGAAAATCACCGTCCTGAGATGTCGCAAACCATAGCTTCGCTGACTTTGCCCGGTCATCAGTCTCGATGCTTATGCCAATGGTGCTCTCCGTTTTTTTAGGCTCCCACTGAATGCTCGGTAGTCGCTGTCCTGTCGCAACCAAACGAAAGAAACCGGCAAGCGCTCTCATTGCTTCTTCCTGAGATCCCTCCAGGCCATGCCCTGCGTTTGCATGTTGACTAACAAATTTTGGGCCGCTGAGGTCGCCCCAATAGAGGTTCATTGCATCGACCGTCCAGTACGGGTCATTTGTCCCCACGATTAGTAGTTTTGGGAGAATCAGCTTTTCGACGTAGGAATAAGGGTCCATCATGGTCCGCAGTTTTTGTTCCCTTGCTGACTCAGGATCTTGCGGACGCTTTACGAGTCCTTTGCTGGTGTAGTCTCGTATTTGAATACTGAAATCACCCCAAGTGGCAAGCTGATGGTTCATCTGTTTCCGGAAATTCAGCATGTCAATGACAATGGGTGCAGTTCCGACGATGCGTTGATCGACTACGGGGGTAAGCCAGCTGGTCCACCCACGTTTTGACGCGCCCGTGATGACAATCTTTTTGATTTCATGTTCAAGTTCTTGCTTGGAAAATGCTTGGACTGCATCGATTGTTCGAACAGCACTTTTGACCATGGGGAATAGCAAGGGCCATGTTTCGTCACCTGTTTCGAGGTATCTCAGCCAAGTTTCCGAAATCAAGTCATCTTCTTTTCGTCCGTCGAGGAGCGGTTGGTTGGGAACTTGGTGCAGCATGATGACCGGCGCGCCGCACTGAATCGCTAAGCTGAATCCTTGTTTGATTTCCTCCTCAGTTGGCTCCGAGGGCCTACTTCCACCGGTCACAAACAATAACGCGTGATTTGGATGGGCTAATTGTTTGGGCTCGTAAATCTCCACCGCATGCTGCCACTGGATTGTTTGCCACGTTTGTGAGGTAACCCTTAATTCGTGGATGTTTCCTGGGGCGAGCCGTTTCGTGCGAGTGTGTTTCCATCCAAAGGATGAATCGGGTGCTTGGACAAAACGTTCTATCGCCTGTAAATCGCCGGCTTGATTTGAATTCAAATCTTGAGCGTGGATAGACGACGTGACAATGAGTGCGATTGCATAGCTGATGAACAAAGGCTTGATGAGACAGTACATAGCAGGTGAGCCTACGACGTTAAGAGTAAGTGCGTGACAGCAATGTCAAACATTCGCGTTTTATCGTATCAGGTTTGGTCATTGGGTACCCCCGAGGAATGTGAGTTCAATGATTGAATTTGTGATAAGTTATTTTGACTGTTTATTGGTGCTATGTTGCTGTTCGGTTGATTGTCCTTCAATGGACCCTTCGATTTAAAAAAGGAGAGATTTTATGTTCTTCTCTGGTCAGGGTGCACCACCGCTTTCACCTCAACAATGGGTCAGCGGTACCATTGCTTCGGCGAGAGGCTGTTCAATGGGTGACATTACAATCTTGTCTGTGAGACTCCTCTTTGCTGGTGTTCTCATTTGTCAGTCTCTGGTAGTCGAAATTCATGCTGAGCAGGCTTCGTTTTCGTCGGCGATTGAGTCAATTGACTCTGCGGTGCGCTATGAATGTGAGCAAAAACAATTACCCGCATTTTCAATTGCCATCGTCGAGCAGGGGCGGTTAGTTTGGTCGAAAGGTTATGGCTACCAGGATGCTGAGCAGAGTGTGCCCGTGTCCTCAAAATCCATCTATCGGGTCGGGTCCGTATCAAAATTGTTTACGGATCTTGCCATCATGCAACTCGTCGAGAAGCAAAAGCTTGATCTTGACGATCCAGTTACAGATTATCTGCCAAAGTTTGATCCGATGGTGCCAGTTTCGTTTCCTGCCGAAAAAGATGCGGTGACGATTCGTCAATTAATGTCACATCTTTCCGGATTGGTTCGGGAGCCACCGGTTGGGAATTACTTTGATCCTACTGAGCCAAGTTTAGGATCGACACTTGAGAGTCTAAACAAGACAAGCCTGATTTATCCGCCGGGTGTAAGAACAAAGTATTCGAATGCAGCAGTTTCGCTGGTTGGGGCGATACTCGAAAAAGTTTCTGAGCAGAGCCACCCCGATTTCCTTCGAGAGAACATATTTCAACCACTCGGAATGCAAGAGAGCGATTTTGAGATAAGCAATGAGATGGCGCCACTTCTTACTACGGGTTGGATGAGAGCGGATGACGGTCGGGATCCTTTTGTGGCTCCTAACTTTGTACTGGGTACCGGACCAGCAGGAAATCTCTACGCAAGTGTTGATGATCTGGCACGTTTCGTTGTTTACCTGTTGAATCCAGTTCTGACATCAGGGAGCGGTCTTCCTTCCGAGAATAGTTTGCGAGCGATGTTCTCTCCTTCACTTGATGCTTCTGGTCGTCCGACATCCTTCGGGCTTGGCTTTCGCGTGAGTAATTGGAACGGGCATCAGAGAATTGGGCACGGCGGTGCCGTCTATGGTTTCTCAACCCAATTGGAAGTGTTGCCAGAAGAGAAGTTGGGAGTGGTGGCTGTTGCTGCTCTTGATGGGACCAATGGTGTTGTGAAGAGGCTGACGGATCACGCATTTCAGGTTTTGTTGGCAACAAAAGAGAATCAGTCGATTCCGATCTACTCACAGACTATTGATGTCGATGCATCTCGGGCAAAGCGTTTGGTTGGAGATTATGTTTCGCCGATCAGCCAACAAATGATCGAGGTCCGTTACAGCGACAAGACGCTATGGTTGCGCACGGGAAGTTTGAATCGAAAAGTGCGTTTAACTAAGGAAACGGGGGATTTTGTTTTTGATGATGAGCATGGTTACGGTGCGATAATAAAAGCGAAAGATGAGACGTTGTTGTTTTCGGGCAAAACCTTTCAGCGAAAGGAAGATACACCTCCTGATTCACCGCCACTGCGTTGGGAAGATCTTATCGGTGAATATGGATGGGACCACAATGTTCTCTACATCTTGGAGCGACAGGGTAAGTTACATGCTTTAGTCGAGTGGTTTTACTGTTATCCACTGACAGAGATTGAGGACGATCTTTTTGCTTTTCCTGATTGGGGACTATATCACGGTGAGCAGTTGCATTTTCGGCGAGATGGAAATGGCGAAGTGAAGGAAGTGGTTGCAGCGAGTGTTTCGTTTGATCGTCGGAGGACTCAGGGTGTTAGTGAAAGTCAGTCTTTTCGGATTGAGCCCTTGGAATCAGTAGAGCTCCTGAGATCGCGTGCCAAAAAGTCTGAACCACCGCAGGAGGATGGCCGTTTTCGAGATGCCGACTTGTTGGATGTGACGAAGGTTGATGCAACGATTGCTTTGGATGTTCGTTATGCCACAACCAATAATTTCATGGGCGCCAAGTTTTACGAACAACCCTACGCATTTCTTCAGCGACCAGCAGCAGAGGCTCTCTCTAGGATCCAGCAGCGATTAGCGAAAGAAGGACTTGGTTTACTGGTTCACGATGCCTATCGCCCCTGGGCAGTTACGAAAATGTTCTGGGATGCAACGCCTGCTGGAATGAAGCACTTTGTGGCGAACCCGAAAAATGGCTCAAGGCACAATCGCGGGTGTGCGGTTGATCTAACGCTGATGACTCTTGGGGAGAAGAAGCCGATCACCATGCCCTCTGGATACGATGAATTCAGTGAAAGGGCTTTTGCAGACTATCCCGGTGGCACCTCTCGACAGCGTTGGTTTCGAGAGCGTTTGCGATCCGCCATGGAAGAGGAGGGATTTGAGGTTTACCGCTTTGAATGGTGGCATTTTGACTACCAGGATTGGCGGAGGTACCGCATCGGAAACGCCTCGTTTGAGGAAATAATGCCGTAGGTTTCACTTGATTGTCGGTGAAACTCAATCGGCACATTCTTGACGATGCATCCCCTTTGGCAGGCCCCGCAGAACCTGTGTTCTCCTCCTGTTTGACAGGTCCCTGATTCAACGTCGTGGTTTCAAGCGTTCGATCATTCGTCCAAGTGCCTTGGTCGATGCGTTGTTGATTTCAGTTCTCGCATTTTCGAGTGCTGACCTTGAGGCATTCAGTCCGGCAAATCCGCCAAATTCGATGCCGCAGTAGCCATGGTAACCAGCATCCACAACAATTTGCATCATGCGAGTAAAGTCCAAGTTACTTTGATTACCCTCGTCATCTACCACTTTATCTTTGATGGAAACCCCCTTCGCCCATGGCATTAATTTCTCCACGCCACGATAGGAATCGTAGGTTTCACTTCCACTGATCCGGAAGTTGCCGGTGTCCGGCAGCGTGCCACAGGACTTGTGGTTGACCGTCTCCATTACCTCAGCCAGCCAGTCCGCATTACTCGATAGGCCGCCGTGATTCTCAACGATCACATTGATTCCATTTTCCTCACCGATTTCGCTTAGTCTCCTCAGTCCATCCGACGCGAGTTTTACTTGCTCCTCCCATGATCCCCCACTCCTCGCGTTAACTCGAATCGAGTGACAATCAAGTTGTTTTGCCGCATCAATCCATTTACGGTGATTATCAATCGCTTGTTTTCGCTTTTGGCCATCAGGGTCACCAAGATTTCCTTCATTGTCACACATGATTAGAACACTCTCGACACCAAGGTCACTTGCTCGTTGTTTCATTTCGGTGAGGTATTTTTTGTCTTCCGCCTTGTCCATGAAAAACTGATTGACATATTCGATCGCCTGAATGTCGTGATCGTGAGCCACTTGCGCAAATTCCAGATTGTCAATTTTTCCACTCCTGAATTCTCGCACCAGAGTCCATTGTGCAAGAGAGATTTTGAAAATTGGCTTGGCTCGTCCGAGGATTCCCCCCTGCGAGAAAGCACCTCGGCTCGAAAGTGCAGCTGCGCCGCTTGCCACACTTGCTTTTCTCATAAAACTGCGTCGGTTGATTGAATTCATTTTCTTTCCTGTTTGAGTTTTGGATTAATTAAACGTTTTTATGTGATTGAGAGATCGATCCAGAATCTAGTTCAAAGATCATAAAATGTCTGACTGGATTATTTTTGTGAAAAAATTGATCGTGTGCATTACTGGTGGGGCATTGGATTTGTTTTCAAATGTCTGTCTTAGAAAGATCCAATTCGTCAGGGTTTTGAAGCTTGGCTTTGATCCTGCTCAAGGCGTCTCCGTGATGCCTTGTGCTCAGGGTGTAGGCGATGAGTCCAGCTAGGAAAGTATCGTTCTTTTGATTCATTTGATGCCGTCGTCTTGGGTGGACTCGGGAAAAGCTGATTTTCCGGTCGTTCATCAATGCATCGATCTGTAAAGCATTGGAGGAATGCAACGAGTTCGTCAATCTCTTGTTGGTTTAGTTGTAAATTCCCGAGGTCATCTCGGTTAACGGTTGCTGGGAAATCGGTCACTTTCCATCGACTCTCTTTGGTATCTCGCGAATTATAAAACTCAACGACCTCTCTCAGCGAAGCGATGGACCCGTTGTGCATGTAAGGAGCAGTGAGGGCGACATTTCTTAATGAAGGCGATCGAAACTGGCCAATTTCTGCTGCGTTTCCGGTATGTTTACCTAACCCTTCGTCGGGTGCACCGAGAGAAGGTACACCCAGATTGTCGAAACCAAAATCACTAAGTAACGGCTGTTCCCAGTGATTTGCAGTTAGGGGGTGACAGTCGTTGCATTTTCCTTTTCCGGTGTAGATCTTCATGCCCCGCTTCTCCACTTCGTTCAAAGCAGCCGGGTTGCCCCGACGGAACCGGTCGAATTTAGAGTCAAAAGGCCTGAACACCGGACTCTGAAGGAAATTGACCAAGCTAAGGTAGGCATGAAAGGTCACGCTGGTGTCGTCCTGCCAATTTTTTGCTCCCACTAATTTTTTTAATCCACCCGCGTAGTCAGCTGCTCGCAAACGAGATGCAAGTGTCCGCTCGTTGGCGAGGTTCATTTCATTGGGGTGAAAGAATGGTTTTTGAACCTGCTCAAAAAGATCTCTAGCTCGACCGTCCCAGAACAAACCACCTTCGAAAGCGTAGATTTCCTCACCCTCAGGTGTGAAGAATTCGTCATAAGCAAACGAGGGGATCAATGCCGCGTACATTAGCGAGGGAGCGTTGCGGGTTCCACGTCGGTTACTGACAGCTCCGCGGGATTGTGGCCGCGGATCCGAAAAAGCATGTTTCGGGTCATGGCAAGAGATGCAGGCTTGGCTTCGGGGCTCAGAGAGATTTTTGTCTAAAAAGATTTTGCGACCAATTTTTATCTGTTCGGCGATTTCCGTTGAGTTTGTTTCAGCCGTTGCTTGGTGATGATTCACCAGAGCCAGTGGGATCAGGGAAACGCAGGCGATGCAGAGTGGGTTTCTCATGACGGTCAGTGCACGGGGACTTTTGAGCGAACGCAGTCTGTATCCTACCATGCTTCTCCGTTGCAAACTGTTGTTGGCATTCAAACTTAGTATGTTTGCGACTGAGGTATTCACAAGGGTTTCGGAATACTTGAGTTAGTAGACATCCCACGTTTGCAGAAGCGTGTTTGCGGCGATGTGTTTGCCACACTGAATGACTGGAGACGCAAGTTGGCTTTGTAGAGTTTGGCGAGACCAGCATCCCACGGGCTCTCGGATGTGTGTGAATCTTGGGGTATTAACGAGTGATTCACTTTTTTTCTGCGATGAGAGCGGTTCGTGTCATGCAGGCGGGGAAATGTTGAATACCCATTTTCAGATGACGCACATCACAGCCCTCTTCCGACATGATGTCTTTCATGCGTTGGATGCTGATGTTGCTGTAGTGGTAGCGTTTGCTTACGTATTGACCTAAACGGGTTTCGCTCATCTCGAGGTTCAGCAAGTAGCCACCTGGCGTAAGCAGTCCGGCAAGGCATCTAAGACTTTTTTCCGGGTCCTTAGCGTACCCGAGGACGGCTCCCAGGCAGATCAGCTGGAAGGTTTCAGGTTGAAGATGTAGAGTCGAATCCGACTCTGTTCGGACATGATCTGGATCCGAGATATTTGCAATCCCCACCGTCATCTGTTCTTGCGCGATGCCTCGCCGCTGAGCTTTTCGAGTGGCTGCTTCGAGAAAGTTAGGTTCAAGATCAGTGGAGAGAAGTGTCGATTGCTTGCTGGCTTGTAAAAAATGAATCCCAAGCGTTCCCGAGCCACATCCATTATCAAGGATTCGACCTTGGTCCACTCCGGGGATACCGCTCTTCCGCAGAAATCGTTCAACGCTTGCCTCAAATCCAAAGACTCGCATGAACAAATCGTATGCGTGACTATTTTTGTAGAGCTTTGGGCTTAGCATTGGATGACTTGGTCAGGTTTTCGGGAGGCGGACGACGACCGGTTTACACCAAGCGATCCGTGAAACTCGGTAGAGGATGATTGGTTGTCGCTTCGGATTCTATTTTCAGCGGTAACAGAGACTCGGTCATCGTAGAATCGCTTGGTCGTCCGCGTTAAAACCGAGCAATTGGACGTACTCTATCAAACTCATGGAGTTACTGGGATGTACATCTGACTAATTTATTGTGCGTACGACGAGATTTCGGATCTCCGTCATTTCTTCGATCGCATACTTGATTCCTTCACGTCCTAAACCGCTGTGCTTAACTCCCCCATACGGCATGTGGTCAACTCTCCATGATGGAACGTCTCCAATGACGACTCCACCCACCTCAAGTTCATCCCATGCTTTCTGAGCCTTGTAGATATCTCGTGTGAATACACCCGTCTGCAAGCCGAAAATGCCATCGTTTGCTTCGGCGATTGCATCATCAAAATGTTGAAACTGACTGAGGATGGCCACTGGTCCAAATGCTTCTTTCGCGGAAAGTTTTGCGATCCTTGGAACTTGTTCCATCAGCGTGGCTTCAAGGATCGCCCCTGATCGGTTGCCTCCGCAAAGTCGCTTCCCACCCAGTCGCTCGGCTTCATGGATCCAGTCTTGTAATCTAATCGCCTCTTCTTCAGAAATCATTGGGCCAATGAATGTTGCTTCCTCCTTGGGGTCACCGCTGATCAATCCACGTGTTGCTTCGATGAGACGAGCTTTTAACTCTTCGTAGACACTTTCATGAATGATGATTCGTTGTACACCGATGCAACTTTGTCCTGATTGGTAAAACGCCCCTGTGATCAATCGTTCCGTCGCATCTTTTAGATCGGTACCTTCATCTACAATGCAGGCAGCATTACCACCTAATTCGAGCACGACCTTTTTTCTTCCTGCTTCCTGTTTGAGTTGCCAGCCGACCTCAGGCGATCCTGTGAAGCTTAGTAGCTGAATGCGATCATCTGTCGTCAGCGCCGATGCAGTATTTCGGCGGCAGGGTAGAATCGAAAAAGCGCCCTGTGGAATTGAAGTCTCTGCCAGGGTCTCCCCAATAATCAACGCGCCCAAGGGTGTGCTGCTCGCGGGTTTCAAAACAAAAGGGCAGCCAGCCGCAATTGCGGGAGCAATCTTGTGTGCCGCAAGATTGAGGGGGAAGTTGAAGGGGGAAATGAACGAGCAGACTCCGATCGGTACTCTTTGGTACATACCGCGATACCCTTTTGCACGTTCTGATATCTGGAGATCGAGGACTTCACCGCCAATACGAGTTGATTCCTCCGCTGCAATTTGAAACGTATCGATCAAACGCGTTACTTCACCTCTGGCGTCACGAATTGCTTTGCCTGCTTCGATACACAGTGATTGTGCAAGTTCATCGAAACGTTCATCAAACCTGCGAACACAGTGCGTTAGGATTTCTTTCCTCTCAAATGAGCTTAGTTGACGCATCGATTGCTTCGCCTGCACGGCGGCATCCAATGCTTGGTCAATCATTTCTTTGTTTGCAAGAGATACTGTTGTGACTTCTTGCTGTGAATATTTGTCGGTCACCGGCATTTGATCTTTGGATGTGGTTGCTATGCCAGCGAGGTAGAGCGGATAGGAATCTTTAAGCATATTAGAATCGGTGTTTGCGATCGGCCATTTATTCAGTGATGCAGGGGGAGCAGCTGTTTAGCGTTGCATTTCAAGGGGTCTAGCATTGCAGGGTTCGGCAGAAAAACCGTGCGTCGTATGGAGTTTAGGAGATTCATTGAGCCTGTGGGGAAGGGAGAAGCTCCTCGTCGTTGGTGTTAATATTGAAATGTCGAAATATAGCGATATTATGAGTGTCGTGCTTTGAGGCTATAGGATGGTTGCGTGCAACGGGTCGTGTTGGATCTGGCTTTCTTGCTGATACTTTTTGATCGTTCCCAAATAACAGCTTCCACCGCAATGAAGTGCTTCAGTTGGATGCGGGCCAAGTTAACCCGATGACATTCGATCTCAGCATGTTAGATAGAGCCATTTGCTTTATCCTGCGTAGACTTGATCGAGAAAGACGAATACTGAGTTGGATGATGCGATGAATCCGATGCAAACGATTTCGAGTACAGCCTTGGCTGAGAGGTTTCAACGGCATCAAACCGATTTGATTGATGTGCGAACACCCCTTGAGTTTTCTGAGGTTCATATTGAGGGATCGCATAATATTCCTCTCGATACGCTAGATGTTGCGCAGGTGTTAGCCTCTCGCGAGGGTGCTGGTGATGATCCCGTCTACCTCATTTGTCGATCTGGTGCGCGCAGCCAAAGGGCTTGCGATCGTTTAATCGAAACAGGATTTTCGCAGGTGTTCAATGTCGAGGGTGGTGTGATGGCATGGGAGGCAGCGGGTTTGCCGGTCACTCGCGGTGATCAAGTCATCTCACTCGAGAGACAGGTAAGGATAGCGGCGGGTTCATTGGTTCTACTGGGAGCCGGACTGGGTCAGTTTGTTCATTCTGGATTCTTCTTTGTTTCTGCGTTTGTGGGGGCCGGTTTGGTCTTCGCGGGTTTAACCGATTCGTGTGCGATGGGATTGTTGCTAGCCAAGATGCCTTGGAATCAAAAAGGGGTTTGTAGCTCCAAGTAGTTGAAGTCTGGGTGATGCCGCTGCCATCCTGCTCAAGGTTACATGCAGCACATGGAGTTGCTTTGCTATTGGCATTGAAAGCTCTTGGTCCCCATCGGAATGTGCCCTCGTTTAATCCGCTGACTTTCCCTAGGATGCTCATCTTCGGGGTGAATGGCTTCGGGGTGAATGGCCGAATTTTGTTTTTGAGCTGTTCCGCAAGGTCAGTTTTGAGTTCTTGGTAGGTGTTGATAATGTCGGACACAATCGTGATTTTCGGTGCATCCGGTGACTTGACGAGTCGCAAGCTGATACCCGCTCTGTATCAACTCTTCATCAAGGGGCGTTTGCCGGGTGACGCACGAATTGTTGGTGTTTCGAGGAGTCATTACACACACGAACAATGGCGTGAGATGCTGGCTGCCTCAACTCGCCAATATCTCGGGGACCAATATGATGAGTCCTCGTGGAAAGAATTCTCTGAGCGCGTCTATTATCATCCAGGCGACATCAAGGACTCAGGTTCTTTTGCCTCCTTGAGCCAATTGCTCTCTGAGATAGAAACGACTGAGCACTCGGGACGTGTGTACTACCTTTCAACAATGCCTCAACTGTATGCGGAGGCCATTCGTCAGTTGGGTGATGAGGGGTTGGCCGATGATCGAAATGGTTTTCGCCGTGTCATTATCGAAAAGCCATTCGGTACCGACCTAGAGACGGCGCAGCAATTGAACCACTCCATTCATGAAGTATTCCGAGAAGATCAGATTTATCGCATTGATCACTATCTCGGGAAAGAGACGGTGCAGAATGTTTTTGCTCTCCGTTTCGCCAACAGTATTTTTGAGCCGCTATGGAATCGTCGTTATGTCGATCATATCCAGATTACCGTGGCTGAGGAGGTATTGGTTGGTCGTCGCGGGGGCTACTACGATGAGTCAGGTGTTCTGCGCGATATGTTCCAGAATCATTTACTCCAACTGCTCATGATCACTGCGATGGAGCCACCTGCTCGTTACGATGCTGATTTAGTTCGAGACGAAAAAGTGAAGGTTCTCCATTGCATGCGGCGGATGGTTGGTGGCGATTTCGCTTCGCAGACATTCCGTGGCCAGTACGATGGGTATCAAAACGAAGAAGGAGTCCCTTCGGGTAGTCAGACCGCAACCTTTGCTGCAATCAAGCTTTATTGCGACAATTGGCGATGGAAAGATGTGCCGTTCTATCTGCGAAGCGGGAAAGGAATGTCGTGTCGAACAACACAGATTGTGATTCAATTTAAGCAAGTGCCGCACATGTTATTTGGCTTGAAGAGTCGTGAGCCGCTTGGAAATCGCTTGGTGATTCAAGTGCAGCCCGCAGAGGGGATTCAGATGCACTTTGAGACAAAGGTGCCGGATTCAGATATGAAGACTCGCACGAGTACGTTGGATTTTAGTTTTCAAGATCAGTCGGGCGAGGCGGATCTTCCGGACGCCTATCAGCGGTTGCTGCTTGACGCCATCAACGGCGATGCAAGTTTGTTCGCGCGGAGCGACGAGGTGGAGCTTGCATGGGGGATTATTGATCCAATCATCGCCGCATGGGATAGCCCTGCTGCACCTGAGTTGCACGCTTACCCGACGGGTCAATGGGGTCCCAGTGAGACGTCTAAATGGATGAATGCCCAAGGGAGAGAATGGTTTGATGTCTGTCCTGTCTTAAGGTAGTCATCATCCACTGCGTTCATTATCGATTGCATGCGTTCATGGTTGATTTTGAGAAAAGTCACTCCCTAGCGACCGTGTTTTCCCTCATCATCTCGGATTCCAAAGAGGCCAGAATTCGCCATCGGCAGCGCTTTGAAATTCGCGGGCAGGCCGCCCGAATTCTGACTGTTTCAAAAGAATAGGTTTTTGAGTTGCCTTTGTTAGTCTGGAGACGTTTTGGCTCGATCGACCAATAAAGTTTATGAGTTCTAAAATAAATGGGAGTTCTAGCGAAACTTGGTGCGATTTCGCGGTGTTATTGAGGAACGATGCAAGAGGATGGTTCTTCGAGGCCCCCGCGGGGACTTGCAGGTTTCTTCAATTGCATCGGGCTTATCAACATAAACTAGTCAATTCACTTTTTATTCGGTTGTTTTGAGTCAATTTCTTGGCGAGGACAACACGGCATTTTAAATAAAAAGCCGAGCTTCAGGTAGAAAGAGATCGTTTCCAACCTCGAATCAGTTACTTCATACGAACCATCAGCTAAGTCGTCCTTTCTCTGGTTCAATTGATGAAATCATATGTGTATTCGGTACTGGGCGATTAGAATCGTGACTGCAAACAGAATCATTCGGAGGATAGTCAGATGAGATTAATTGCTTCCCTCGCTCGTAGTGTACTGAGTTCCCGTCGAGCCTTACTGATCGCGGCACTGGCCTCGACCACCTCGCTTGCAATGGCCGAGGCTGATCAGGCACAAGATAAGCGTCGAGATGGAGGTGAGCGTCGAGCCGATGTAGATCAGCGACCTAATGATCGCGGACCAGAGGCTCGTGCACCGGGGCGCCCCGATCAAAACGGGCGTTCCTTTGGAGAGCGTGGTCCTCGGGAAGGTGGACCTCCGTCGGGCGGATTTGGACGTCCTGATTCGCAAGGTTTTCGGCCACAGGGTCGTGGTCCAGGTGGTCCTGGCGGTGGAGGCTTCGGCGGTGGAGGCTTCGGCGGCAGAGGCTTTGGTGGCGGAGGCTTTGGTGGCGGAGGCTTTGGGTCAGACTCGGCGCGGCCCGAGATGAGGATGCAAATGATGTCGCGAGTCTTTCCGCTGATGGCAGCTTTAGACGCTAATCGAGATGGTGTGATTTCGGAATCAGAAATTGCAGGGGCCGCTGCAGCTTTGAAAAAGTTGGATCGTAACCGTGACGGCAAGCTAACAGCTGAAGAGTTGCGACCGGATATGTCGCAGCGTGGTGGACAAGGAATGCGTCCCGGTGGTCCAGAGGGTCGTGGTCCAGAGGGTCGTGGTCCAGAAGGTCGTGGTCCAGAAGGTCGTG
>CAXQOB010000167.1:0-12831 GCA_964225475.1 Candidatus Nitrosopumilus sp.
AACACGATCCCGATCTCGACGATAGGGGCTAACAAACGCCGTCAGCGTGATCAAACCGGCTGAACTCAGCAAAGAGGCTACCTCTCCAATCCTACGAATGTTCTCTTCACGATCCATCTCAGCGAAAACGAGACCAAATCTTCCGGCAAACTCCTCACCATGTTGATCCGCAAGTCGCTCCGGGGGCGCGCATAGTCCGTGGCGTAAATTATCCCCGTCAAGCAACATGGTGGCACGGCCTCGCTCATTCAATTGTCGATCCAGCTCGTTCGCAACGGTGCTCTTTCCACACCCGCTCAATCCGGTGAACCAAACTACCGCCCCACGCTGTCCTAGCCGTTCCTCTCGCTCCGAACGCTGAACCGCGTGTTCATGCCAAACGATATCGGACGCTTTTGCCATTGCTCTGTTCTTTTTCAAAATCTTTCAAATACCACTCAAAGCCGTACCGACCCGACGCGAGCGTCGTGAAATCGCCAAGACTCCCAACAACCGCAGCCAATCCATTTGCAGCCACATGAGACACCAAGTGTTCGAATCTTAGCCAGACAACCCCGAAAACACCAAACCCATTACGTGCCGTGATCTGCACCAACTCCGGTGCGACGATTGCAAGCCACGAGAGGCGATCCAACAGAACCAAGTGAAGCGACAATGCTGATTTCCGACCAGCCTCTACGGGCCAGCCTCTGAAGGCCAGCCTCTGAAGGCCAGTCAGGCGGCAGGACGAATTGGGTTGGCAAAGCAAGCAGGTAAGTTGGGTCAAATTCGGTTGACCTCACCAACAACGTCTCAACTCACACACTTCCTGACGTGGCTTGCTTTTGGCCGACCTCACGCAGTCCAACCGAGGCACTTACATGCTAGCTAGAAAGTTTCCGGGTAAATAACGATTTCGATCCGTCGATTCTCTGCACGACCAATGGGAGTGTCGTTGGCGCCCCTTGGTTGACTGGCACCCTGAGCAACAGCAGAGAGCTGAGCGGCGTTCATACCATTGCGTCCGGACATCAGATTCACGATCGCGGAGGCCTGAGCGGAAGTTAATTGTAGCGGGGTCACAGAGACGCCAGCGAAAAGGCTGGAGTTGTCGGTGTACGCTTCAACCGCTATTCGCTGACGAGGAAAAACCGCCAACAACTGAGCGGCCACTGGATCGATTGCAGTGGAAGCTTGCGGCAACAACTGAGCGGTACCAGGCTGAAAAAGCTGATCGGCCGGAATACGAATTCGCAATGCCTTACCCTCTGGAGTGACCTCGACTCCCGGCAGGCTTAGCTGAGCCGCTTGCAGCGAGAGGTTGGTGTTGGGAGTAATGACTGCCCCACCACGCATCTGCGTCGATGCCTGCATCCCCCTGACCCTGGATTCAGCATCCTGAGCCACCTGTTTCGATGCCTCAAGCTGTTGACTAACGCTCGCTAATTGTTCACGAAGTAACGCAGCTTCATCTTTGTAAACCTCCGCTTTCTGCTCACTCTGAGCAAGCTGGGTATGAAGCTGCCGGTTATTATCATCCAAGAGCTGAACTCGGCGGTTTAACTCAGTGACCTTGGCATCGAGGGGATTGGCTCCGGTGGGTCCGGGCGATACCTGCCAAGCTCCCGCCCCGGGCGCGGTGTAGTAAGGGTTTTGCGTGCAGCCAGCTAGCGAGCAACACGCAAACAATACGCCAGCGACCGTTATCGAAAACGCTCGTGGACGACCCATCTGAATCCCTTGTGATGCAACCCGTGATGCAAACATTCGAATATCCCTACAATGCTAGCGTTAACCTTACGCAGACACGCCCAAACCTTAGAAGGTCTCGCAGTTTCACGACAAGTGCAATTTCTTGAGCCTTTTTCTAAAAAAAGCCCCGTTTTTATATCCAGCCCATCGCGTTAGACACCCTCTGAAAGCCCGATTCATTCCAACTTTGACGTTCTTCAATCTCATTAAGTAACCATGACACTCAACGATTCATCCGTCCAATCACTTCGGCAACTTTTTCCTGCACTTAGTAAAAAACACAACGGAAAATCGGCAGTGTTCTTTGACGGACCTGCCGGCACTCAGGTCCCTCAATCCGTGATTGACGCAATCAGTAGTTATCTCATCAATCACAACGCTAACCATGAGGGTCTCTTCGCCACAAGCGTGGAGAGCGACCAACTACTTGAAGAGGCGCATTGTGCAGCAGCCGATCTCCTCGGTGCCGTTGACCCAGAGTCCGTCTCCTTCGGCGCCAATATGACAAGCCTCACCTTTGCTCTAACGAGGTCCATTGCAAATACATGGAATCCGGGGGACGAGATTGTTCTCAGTCGACTCGAACATGATGCGAACTTCACCCCATGGGTTCTCGCCGCAAGGGATCGAGGCGTCACCGTGCAAACCATCGACGTTGACCCAACCGATTGCACGCTCCGCTTGGAGCAATACCAGCAAAAAATCAATGAGAAAACTCGACTTGTCGCTGTCGGTTGCGCCTCCAATGCGGTAGGAACGCTGAATCCAGTCAAGCAGATCTGCCAGTGGGCTTCCGAGGCTGGAGCCATCTCAGTCCTTGATGCGGTTCACTACGCCCCTCACGCTCTGATGGATGTTCAGGAGTGGAACTGCGATTTCCTCGTCTGTAGCGCGTACAAGTTCTTCGGCCCTCACGTCGGCATCATGTACGGAAAACGCGAAAGACTTGAGGCTCTCGAGCCCTACAAACTTCGAACGGCACCAGATTCAATCCCGGGACGCTGGATGACGGGAACGCAGAATCATGAATGCATCGCTGGAACGCTTGCGGCAATCGATTACCTTGCTTCGCTCCACCAAAACGACGATGCCGGATCCGCGGAAGAAGGTACTGCCAGCGGAAAAAGCCGACGCCGTGAACAATTGCGATCTGCGATGGAATCCATCCGTATTTATGAAAAATCACTGCTGGTGAAATTGATGAAAGGCCTCGGCGAATTACCTGAAATCAAAGTTTGGGGCATCACCGATTCCAATCGCTTTGACGAACGGCTTCCCACCCTATCCATCACTCATGCTCGCCACGCTCCTGACACCCTTGCGAAACAACTCGCCGAGGCTGGTATCTTTGTTTGGCATGGCAACTACTATGCTCTACCGTTGACTGAAGCGATCGGCGTGGAGCCCGAGGGCATGGTGCGCATCGGACTGTGCCATTACAACACAGCAGCAGAAATTGACCGGCTCTTGGAATGCCTTCAGGGCCTGTAAACCCACCTAAACGCAGAACGCACCCCATAGCTTCTGAGAGAGACGACCGAGGCCCACGCATCAAAGGGCATCGTGAGCCATCGAAGAGTGATCTCTTTTCGCCACGATTCTCCGGTTCATACAAGTCGGTTTCATACATGTCACGGCCAGTCCCAGACCACCGGTCCTTTTCAACCCGTACGGAGAAAAGCTGATCACTCTGTCGAATCTTGCGATTGAGACTCGCTTTGTTTCATCAAGCGATCCAAGATGCCATTGACGAATTTGGGGCTAGACTCTTCCCCGTAGCGTTTAGCCAGCAAAACTGCTTCGTTGATCGCTACCCGCGCGGGAGTCTCGGAATGCAGTATTTCATAAGCCGCTAAACGCATGATGTTGCGATCGACGACCGCCATCCTCGAAAGAGCCCAGCGGTTGGCAAGACGACCCAAGTGCTCGTCTACCTCCTCCCTCATCTTCAAGGCGCCCTCAAGCAACTCAACACCGAATTCGGTGAGTGCACGATGCCCTTGCAGTCGCGATCGAATGAACCGGTGCATGGCTTCAGCATCTCGCGAACCATTGAGGTCCGCTTCATAAAGCATCTGAAAAACGATCTCTCGGGCGCGTCGACGCGATGACATGTAATAAAACCAGAAACGGTGACCAGCAAAATCAGTGGCGAAACGAAAGCAATTGTCAGGTACAACGACGCATTCCACACGTCAAAAAATACGGATAAAGCACGATTCATCGAGCTGACCAAACAGAAGCTCGGCGACCTAGGGGCTTTGCGACCGCACCCCACGCCGCAGCCACCGCCTCCAAAACTGCTAAAACCTCTCGCTACTCGTGCATTCGAGTGCCTAAGGTCTTGGTCGTTAAGAGACAGACGCATTATTACCACAATCGTCTCCATCAGGGTCGAGATTGTAGTCTCTCGCCTACTCAGCGCCGATTGGGGTCACCCTCAGCGCCGATTGGGGTCACCCTTACCGCCAATTGGGGTCATCTCTTTCCACTGCCGAACCGCCGCCGCCCCGAATGGTTGGTTTTCCCAGCTCAATGGGAGTGAAGGGTCCGGGCAATCCAACCGACAATGCAACGGAGATTCTCCATCGAGATTATGAATCACGCGTCAGAAGTCGCTAGAATCTCTGAACGATGAGGCTTTCAATTCCTTCACAAAGCAAGGGCGCTGTACTGCCCCCTTCCCTCGCACCCTCTACTGGCAGGAGTCATCGCATGACAAAGCGTTACATCAACCATTTACTTGTGTCTGCTATCGCCTCTGCTGTAATCCTTGCAACGCATTCAACCGCGACGGCAGAACTAAAAGTTGGCGCAGCGATCGTGGATGTCACGCCCGACCAGTTACCCGTGTTAATCAATGGCGGGATGCTGACCCGAAGCGCGGACCAAATTAAAACTCGCATTAATGCTCGCGTGATCGCGATCACCGACGGAAGTGAGTCCATTGCGATTGTGGTCGTCGATAGCTGCATGCTTCCCAGAATCCTGTTAGATGACGCCAAACAACGTGCTTTCTCTCGCACCGGAATCAAACCTGAGAACATCTTGGTCTCGGCAACCCACACCCATTCGGCTCCATCAGCTTTCGGCGCGTTAGGCACCGAACCCGACTCAAATTACGTCCCACTTATCCGAGAACGGATCGCGGAAGCAATCGTGAAGGCTCAGGCCAATCAACAGTTGGCAAAAGTCGGTTGGGGTTCAACCAATGCCGAGGCATTCACGGCACTACGGCGTTGGATCCGACGTCCTGACCGTGTTGACACCGACCCTTTCGGAAACCAGACGGTTCGAGCCAACATGCACTCCGCTCGTGATCTTGATCTTGTTACAGGACCGTCGGGCCCGGAGGACCCAGAGCTTTCCATTTTGGCATTCAAAACGCCACAGGGAATCCCGATCGCAGCACTGGCAAATTTCTCGATGCACTACTTCAGTGACCAACCCATTAGTGCAGACTACTTTGGACTTTTCTGCGACGGATTAGAACAGCATGCCGCAAAAAATCATGCGGACTCTTCGTTTGTTGGCATCATGTCACACGGATGTAGCGGCGACATATGGCGACGTGATTACATGACTTGGAATGGAAACGACACCAGCACCATTGAGAGCTACACGCAAGGATTACTCAAAGTCGCCACGAAGCTTTACGACTCAATTGAGTACGAGGTCGCCGAGGATATCTCGATGGCGCAAGCCGAATTACCCATGAACTACCGACTGCCCGATCTGCAGCGTCTCGAGTGGTCTCAAGGGATTGTCGACAAAATGGAGAACAACACGCCGAAGGACAATCGAGAGGTGTACGCACGAGAGCAAATCTTGCTTCATCAAATGCAGAAGACGGAGATCATTTGTCAAGCAATTCGCATCGGACGCTTTGCAATCGCTTCGACTCCCAATGAAACCTATGCCCTGACCGGTCTCAAAATAAAGAAACAGAGTCCAGTTGATCACACTATGGTGATCGAACTTGCCAATGGTGCAGACGGCTACATTCCACCCCCGGAACAACATCGCCTCGGCGGCTACAACACATGGGCAGCACGGTCCGCAGGACTGGAAGTCAATGCGGAGCCACGCGTTGTATCCACTAACCTAGGCCTGCTTGAGCAAGTTTGCAACCTACCGCGACGACCCTACACCGAACCCATCGGACCAGCGGCATCCGTCTTAAAGGCTCAGAACCCACAAGCCTATTGGCGTTTCTCGGAGACCGAAGCGCCCATAGCAGTGGACGCGAGTCCTCATGCACATCACGGCACTTTTGAGCCTGATGTCTGCTTTTTCCTAGAGGGACCGCGCAACATGAATTTCACCCCAGTAAACACGGTCAATCGATGTGTCCATTTTGCTGGCGGACGAATGCGAACTGAAATCAAAAGCGACTCGAGTGCCTACTCCGTCATCTTCCATCTCTGGAACGGCATGCCAACCGATGCACGAGAGATTAACGGCTGGTTTTTCTCTCGCGATCACGCACATGCGACCAGTGCATTTGGCGAACATCTGGGAATTGGAGGAACAAGCTCAGAACCTGGTCGTCTGATTTTCCAGTATGACAATCAGATATTGGTCGGGAAGTCATCGATCAAGCGATGGACATGGCACCAAGTTATCATGGTCCGTGACGGCGACCGTGTGCAAGTCTTCCTAGATGACGGGAAAGAACCTGAAATCGACGCCACGATAGAAAACACTCCTGCAAAAGAAATCTCCAGTGTCTTCATCGGTGGCCGGAGTGATTCAACCAATAATTGGCAGGGGAGCATCGATGAAGTTGCTTATTTCAATCGCGCGTTGGATCGTACCGAACGAGAAGCTCTCTCATCTGCCACAAGACCTAGATGAAAGAGCTGACTAAGGTCAGGCACATATTCTTGAAACTGTGCCTGTCACTTAAGCCTTTGCGTCAAAGTCTCGCGAGGTGCGACTCATCAACGCATTCGCCTGGTCATCACCAACAAATTTCTCCGCTCGGGGATCCCATCGGAGCTCACGACCGAGCATGAGGGCGATATTGCAAAGGTGACAAGAAGTCATCGTGCGGTGATGCGACCACACATCAGAAATCGGCTTGCTTCGATCCGCGATGCAATCAAAGAAATTCTTCATGTGGCTACCGGGCTGCTTTCCCTTACACAGCTCAACGATCCGTTCATCTAATTCTTTGCGATCCGTGTCCGTCAAAGCTTGGTACGGAGAGCCCTCGATTTTGCCACGGTTGACAAAAATCCGTCCAGCAGCCCCCTCGAAAAGGATACCGTTACCAAAATCGACGTTATCACCCTCTCGCTTGTAGTGATGGTTGACGTTCATCACCGAACCATTTCGAAAGGTCAGGTCGATACTGAATTTGGTATCTGTATTGAAAGCGTTAGGAAGGGAAGCCTGACCATTGAGGAATTTCTCCCAATTGAAATCGGCTGGGACGCTCTTCGTGAAGTCCCCCTCTCCCACCACTTTGATCGGCCCATCCTCACCGGGTGCACGGGCCCATTGCGCAATATCAATATGGTGAGCTCCCCAATCAGTCATTTTGCCGCCGGAGTATTCGAAATACCAGCGGAACATTCGTCGCCGCTGTTCAGAGTATCCAACCAAGGGAGCAGGGCCGACCCAAAGGTTCCAATCGATATCTTCCGGCGTCTCCGTGTCCGGAAATGGACCATCGGAGGGAGCTCCGCCAATCGCAACGTATGCATTCACGCTTTTGCCCAAACGACCACTCTGCACCATTGCAATCGCAGTTAGAAACTTGTCCTTTGAACTTCGCTGCTGCGTTCCAACCTGAAAAACTCGCCCTGTTTCTTCAACAACCTTTCGGATTTGCTTTCCCTCGTCGATCGTTAACGTAAGCGGTTTTTCGCAGTACACATCGGCTCCGCTTTTCAGTGCAGCGATCGCAATGGGTACATGCCAATGGTCAGGCGTACCGATTGTGACAACGTCGGGTTTTTCCTCTTTTAGCATCTCGCGATAATCGCGGTAAGTATTCAGTTTCCCACCGAATGAGTCGTTGAATTCTTTTGCATGCCGGTCATCCAAATCGCAGACCGCAACCATCTCTTCATACTTTGCAGCGTCACGCGCGATGGACCCACCACGGTTGTAACGTCCCCGACTCCCACCGACACCGACCGAAGCTAATCGCAGCTTCTGCGAAGATCCCTTAGCCACTTGCTGACCAATTGCCTGACTGGAAACCGCGAGAGCCGAACCAGCAGCGGACGCTTGCAAAAATCCTCGACGTGATGACGCCATCTTTGAACCCTTCTTTGAAAACCATCGGAATGTTGTGCTCGCAAGATGATAATCGACTCAGACGCACGGAGCAAAAAACAGCAGACTGATCCGTCAGGAAAGCCCCCTGCTCCGAGGGCCGTCGTGTTAAATCATCGTGGCATCGGTCCCTGATACCCAGCGGATCAATACCCGAAAAACAACGTTCTTACCCGCAAAACCTCGCCCTTTAAGACACTGCAGTGGCGCAGAGGTTCTCGCGTCTTGGTGCTCAGCTCAGCGGGTGTCTCTTCCGCGGGTCAAACTTCCCAAAAAAAACGAGCCCCGTCCCTAGAATCCAGCGTCACGAGAGGTCTTTGATCAATTCTGAAGCTCGCTCGCACATCCCGAGAGCGGTGGATTCAGTTTCCGCCTCTGCGATCAAACGAACAATTGGCTCGGTATTACTACCTCGAACCAGTAACCAACGATCAGGCCAAGACAAGCGTAATCCATCACCCTGTTGGAAATCCGCCTCTGAAAAAACGTCTCGCATTTTCTCAAAGAGTTTAGGCAGCAAGACGGAGTCAATCGTGACCACCTCTTTATGGATGTGCAGGCGCGGCAACTGATCGGCAAGGGCTGCAAGAGACTTTCCCGTTGATGCCATCAAATCAAGGGTTTGGGCCATGGCAACAAACGAGTCCCTCACGTAACCAACTCGGGGATCGATCGGCCCGCCATTACCTTCCCCGCCATAGGTAGCTTGTTGCGAGATCATCATGTCTGCCACGTTGGCTTCACCGACAGCGCTGCGGTAGCTGGGCACACCCGCCTGAGCCGCCAATCGCTCGCTCATTCCGCTCGTCGCTCCATTGATGACAATGGGTCCCCGAGTTGAGGAATTTGCCAATGCTCGCTGAACACACAGAGCGAGAGTGTACTCCTCACCGATGTAACGTCCTTCACCGTCCACCAAAGCGAGTCGGTCTGCATCCGGGTCTTGGCAAAAACCGATGCAGCAGTTCTCTTGCTTGACTCTCTCCGCGATGTCACGAAGGTTAGCCTCCGTAGGCTCCGGCGGATGCGTGAATTGCCCGTTCGGCTCGGCGCCCATAGCGACGACCTCGCAGCCTAACGCCTGCAGTAGCTTGACTCCAAGAATCCCACCCGCGCCATGATTGCTATCCAACAACACTCGATACCGGTGTCGTTGGATCGCGTCCACATCCACGGTGTCCAATACAGATTGAAGATGTGCCGCGTGAACATCCTCTGATTGCTTCAGGGACCCGATTTGATCAAATGAAACCCAATCCGTTTGCCCAGACTGGAATGCATCACGTACTTTCGCCCCCGTCTTCGCATCCAAAACCCGCCCCGATGCTCCGAAGAGCTTAATTCCGTTGTAGGGAGGGGGATTATGACTGGCTGAGATCTGAACCGCCACGGCGGCTCCCAACTCTCGAACCAGAACACCCAACGTTGGCGTCGCAATCACATCCACGTCCATGCATTCCCGACCGCAAGCCATCAAAGCTGAAATGATAGCCCGACTGAGCATCGGTCCACTTTCGCGACCGTCACGACCAACGAGGATCGGTCCTTCGGGCAGGTTTGCCGAATAGGCTGACACAAAACTCGAGGCAAGATCCGGTGTAAGGTCAGTCCCAACGATTCCTCGTAAACCACTGACACTGATGATTAAACCACTCATTGATCACCCTTTATCATCGCCACAAAAAATCCACCTAACAGCATCACTCTCGCCTATTCAACGTCCCAAGCCGCAGCATTGGGTGTCAAGAACCTGCAAGTTCCTAAGCATCGATACTTTCGGAACGCTCTGTCAATCCAAACCCGAAACAACTATCCCAGAATCGTAAACGCATTGCCTTGTGACCGTGAGGATCAACCGCAGCGAACCGGTTACAACCTCGGTGTGCGGTATCGATCATACCGACCAGATCAGTGGTAACGGAGCAGATAAAGAGAGGATGGCAGTTAGCGAAAAAGCTGGAGCCATGGATGATGCGCACGGAAAAGCAGGCGAGAATCCACCCATTACGTGAAATGGGAGCGACTCCCGGACGCTCCCTCGTTCGCGTCTCAAAGCACACCCCGCTACTTCACTACAGCCCGCTGTTTCACTACAGCCCGCGTTTTATCTACAGTCTCGTTCTAAATACAATCGCGCATGTGTAACAACAATCCCCTTTCAGTTTGCTCGAACACGTGAATTCAAAATCATGGCTTGCTTAAAACCGACGACATCACAGACAATCATCCACTGAACCGGTTAAAAACTACATCACTGCGTTGAGACAACCATGACACATTGCATCGTGCCGAATGCGCGGCATGGCGGCCGGTGCATCAAAGACGCTAATTAGACTTCCGAAGCGAAATCCCTCGAGCGACCATGAAATCAAGCGAAAACGTACAAGCCGCACTGACGACCATCGATCAAGCGTCAATTGATGGGTTGATCAGTGATACCGCTGTAGAAAACCTACGGAACTGGTTAACCGAACCTCGCTACGCGGACTACCGCGACGAACTTCTGCAGCACATCACAGAGAAAAAGTGGCAAGCCCTAGATGATGCCTTTTGGACAATCATTCCATTTGGAACGGGCGGTCGACGCGGACGTATGTACCCCATCGGTTCCAATGCGATCAACGATCGAACCATCGGTGAAAGCGCTCAAGGACTAGCCAATTACGTTCGTGAATTCACCGGTCGCACTGAAGGTCTCTCCTGCGCAATTGCCTACGACACTCGCCATCGCTCACGACACTTTACGGAACTCTGCGCCGGAATCATGGTCGCCGCTGGCTTCAAGGTCTATCTACTGGACGACTACCGAGCCACACCACAACTGTCCTTTGCAGTTCGCTACAAGAACTGTGACTGTGGAATCATGGTCACCGCGAGCCACAACCCACCGAGTGACAATGCAGTGAAGGTATACTGGTCGACTGGCGCACAGGTGTTACCTCCCCATGATGGAGCCATTATTGATCGCGTCATGACCTGCCAGGAAATCATCTCCGTTCCATTCGCCGAGGCGTTAGCAAATGGACAAGTTGAAGTCGTGACCGACGAGATCGATAAAGCTTACCTGGATGCTGCCTCAGCCTGCGCGTTCGACGGACCACGTGACGCCAAGGTTCTTTATACGCCCCTGCACGGTGTGGGCTCCGCCGCTGTGGTTCCCCTCTTGGATCGAGATGGATTTCAATCGGTTGAAGTTTATGCACCTCATCAAGAGCCAAGTGGTGATTTCCCAAATGTTCCCGGTCACGTTTCAAACCCGGAGAACAAGGCGGTTTTTGATAAGCCCATCGAATCGGCTCAGCGAGAAGGTTTTGACCTCTTGCTTGCGACCGATCCTGACTGTGATCGAATCGGTTGCGCTGCACCCATTGGATTGGACTCCTCAGGGGAATGGAGAACCTTTAGCGGTAACCAGATCGGCTCAATCCTTACCGAATACGTTCTCAGCCGTCGCGCGGCAGACGGAACGCTGAGTCCCGACCACTACATCATCAAGACACTGGTCACCACAGAATTGACGCGAAGAATTGCCGAGAGTTACGGGGTTCGATGCGAAGGCAACCTCTTGGTGGGCTTTAAATACATCGCGCAAGTGATGGATGAACAGGGCCCCGACCACTTTGTTTTCGGAACCGAAGAATCACACGGATACCTGATCGGGCAGTATTGCAGAGACAAGGACGGAGCGGTCGCATCGATGCTTATGAGTGAACTGGTCGCCTCACTGAAGCACGAGAAGCGTTCGCTGAATGATTACCTGAACACTCTCTACCACAAGCACGGCTACCATCAAGAAGAGCTGATCAACCTTTTTATGGAAGGCAGCGAAGGCATGGCCTCGATCAAGAGACTCATGAAGGCTTTCCGTGAACACCCACCAGAAAGCCTTGCTGGTCTCCGTGTCAAACAGATCCGAGATTACCAATCGGGGACGACCACGCAAACCACGGATGGAAATGCGTCAGCGCTGACAGGCCCAACCGGCAACCTTGTCATCATGGATCTAGAACAGGAAGGCAATTACGTGGCGGTGAGGCCGAGCGGAACGGAGCCAAAAATCAAACTCTATGTCTTTACGCGCTTAGCCGCCGAGGATTCCCAAGACGTCGAAAAAGCGAAGGGGCAACTTGAGGGCAGGGTTCACGAATTGGAAAAAGACATTCGTGATTATGCTTCGAAAAACAGCTAAGCCGAGCAGCAAGAAGATACTCTCGGGCAACGCTGTCTTGATCAAATAAAAAAGGGATCAGCAAAAGCTGATCCCTTCATTGATTTCTTTAGCGTTTTCACGCTGTCATAAACGCTGATTAATATCGGCCACCGCCACCATCACGACCTCCGCCGTAACGTCCGCCGCCGCCTCCACCGCCACCGCCACCGCGTGGTGGTCTTGGCCGCGCCTCGTTGACCTTAACCGCACGTCCGGCGATGTCGGTTCCATCGATGTTTTCAATTGCTTCCTTTGCATTCTCAGCATCTGCCATTTCGACAAAAGCGAATCCCCTGGAGCGGCCAGTTTCCCGATCCATAATGATATTGACGGATGTTACTTCCCCGTACTGCTCGAACGCTCCTCGGATGTCATCATCCGACGCGTTAAATGAAAGATTACCTACATATATGTTCGTCACAGAACTAACCCTAAATCAAAACCACCGATGAAACAAATCGTCCCAAACACCCGCCAGGTTCGTGAAAGAAAACGGTCCAAACCGGCAACCACGGCAAATGAGGTGGATAAACCTAGGGAAGAGCGTGGCAGAGTGTCACAGGCCAGTCAATATAACGAAACAGTGTGAGGTCGGATTTTTG
>CAXQOB010000168.1:0-19255 GCA_964225475.1 Candidatus Nitrosopumilus sp.
GTTCCTGCGCCCCGGTCGCGAAGCATCCATGCTGCGCCGGGCGGCGGAAAAGCACGGTGATCACCCTTTCCCGGCCAGCTCCCTGCTGCGCATCTGGCGTGAGATTATCCCGGCGGTGACCTCGCTCGAAGGCAACCTGTCGCTCGCCATCGAAGAAGACGAAGCCGCCGTCGCCCGCGAACACGCGCAGGTGCACTATGCCATATCGCTAGAACGTCGGCATTTCCCCGATCGCGATGCCGTCGCCGCGGCTGTGCTGAGTGGTGAATTCACCCTCGGCATCATCCGCGCGGACATCAACGACCCGGCGTGGTGGCAGCGTGTCACCACCCCGGACGCATCTGGTCGCCGCCTGCACGTGATCCTTCAACTGCCGTTTATCGACGGCCCGGTCGGCGGCATTCCACGCGACAAGGCCTGGGTGCTCGCCGCCTTTGTACTGATGCAGAAGAATTGATCGAGCATTATCAGACAGCCCAGTTGCAGCTGACTGAGCAAGAGGTTTTGATGTTGCTGGCGGTGCCAATGTGGATCGAAGCTACCTTGGCACGTCTCGACGGAGTCATCCATTCAACCTCTGAATTGGATCTCGCAATGCGAGGTGGTTTGGGTTTCGAATCTAAATTATCTTGGTCCACCTTTTTTGATCAAATCGGTTCAAGGTCGATTCTAAAAGCGATTGATAAGTGGGCTTCATTGACGCCAGCTATGGACGCACCACAATTTGTGATGAACCGGCTGCGGAGCATGTCACCGAGCCAAGTGATTGATCTGGGACGTCAACGACCTGCTCACGTTGCTTGATCTTCTCAATTGGAGGCCCTGTTGGCATTGACTTCAAGGCGATTCTTGTAGGTCTTTCTTTCGTCATGACATCATGAAAAAAGGGCTGGATGATGGTTGATCATCCAGCCCTTCGTCATATTTGAGGTGTCATCAAAAACGACTTACTCCGTTGTCAAATGATCAGATAGATGATCAGATTCTTCGGTTTCTGAATCTGCCGAGTCGGTGCTTGATCGGTCCCAAAAGGCAACAAAAAACAGAGCAGCGACACCAAGAGCAAGCCCAGCGGGCATGAGCCAAAATTCTCCTGCCTTGGCAAGCCAGCCGTCTTTGGTTGGATCGAGATAAATGTAATCTCCCCAATATCCAGCCACGTAGTTACCGACCAACATGCCAGCGCCATAGGTTAGTAATCCAACCAAAGCCTGAGCACTGGTTCGCATTTCTTTCGGAGCCACTCGGTCAGTGTAAAGTTGACCAGTGACAAAGAAAAAGTCATAGCAAATACCGTGCAGGGCAATTCCGAGCACTACCATCGCAGCACTGGAAGGCATTAGCCCAAACAGTGCGTAACGAAGTGCCCACGCGAGCATACCCACGAGTAGCATTTTCTTGACACCGAGTCTTGAGAGAAAGAACGGCACCAAAGCCATGAAGAAAATCTCACTGACTTGCCCGAGCGCCATCACGCCACCGGTCTTTTCTGCAAAATGGATCTGGCCTACAAAGTCACCGGTTCTTGCATAGTAAAAAGCAAGCGGGATGCAGATCAGGAACGAGCACACAGCGAAGACGAGGTAGGAAGGGTTCCGCATCAAATTGAGTGCATCAAACCCTAGCAGTTTGACCAAGTCGACGGAGTCTCCTTTTCCCTCCGGGGGACTCGCGGGAAGCGTGAAGCTGTATACGCCGTAAATTGCGCTGACTATCGCCGCAATTTGGAACTGGACTGAGGTTCCCCCGGCATTTTCAATTCCTGGCAAAAGCGGAAGCGAGAACATTCCGAAAAAGGATTGGGAAACAGTCAATCCAGCCACAATCCACCCGATCGTTCCCCAGAGTCGGACTTTCGGGAACTCTGCCTCAACGTTGTCGACATTTTGAAACGTAATGGTGTTCACTAGAGCAAGGGTTGGCATGTAGCAGACGAAAAACGCGAGTAATGCCCAAAAGAGCCCGTCTGGATTGTCCAAAGTGCTAATCCACCACAACAGCCCGGCACCCATAAGATGAAGAATTCCATTGAGCTTTTCCTTGTTCATCAGGCGATCGCCTACGTATCCAACAATCAGAGGGGCAAAGAGCGCTGCCCAGGTTTGCGTCGCATAGCAACTACCAATGATCGTGTTAACACCGTCTTCCGATTTGAAAAGCTCGGCTAGATAGCCACCCATGGTGACAAAAAAGACACCCCAGACAAAAAACTGGAGAAACATCATGATATTAAGTCGAAGTCTAATCAGCATTCTGCACCATTATTACCTGTGTATTAAAAAAGACTAAGCGATAACGCAAACAGCTTAACGTCGGTACGGCGTGACCGCTGGGCGCGAAAACATACAAAAACCGACTGCGGATTCTACTCGAGATCTTTGAGCACTTGTTGTGCCGGAACTGCCTCAATTTCAGGCAGTGGGCTATCGTCACGAGCAAAGAACATTAAGTGTTGCCACGGTAATTCGTTGAATTCACGGACAAGTTTGAAACCATTTTGCTGATATTCTTTGAGAATTTGGTTCTTCGACATCTTATGCAGCGGCTTGATTGGCACCCGAGGATCCTCCTCTCGATACTCCAGTAGAGCCACAACACCATTGGGTTTCAGGGAACGCCGAATACCCCAAAGCATTGACTCAGGATGAGAGAATTCGTGATAGACATCGACCATCAATAGCAGGTCGACCTCATTCTCGGGGAGCTTTGGGTCGCTGACAGTACTGCGAATGGGTTCGATGTGGGTGTAGTTGAATTTTGCCGACCTTTCGCGAAGTTTTTGGAGCATTTCCGCTTGGATATCGACCGCGAGGACACGACCTGTCTCTCCCACTTTTCTTGCCATGGGCAAGGTCCAGTAACCGTTGCCGCAACCAAAGTCACAGACGGTCATTCCTTCTTTCAGGTCAAGCTTTTGGAAAGAAAGGCTTGCGTTTTCTTCTTGATCGCGTTCAGGGCGTGTGAGCCAGCTCGCGCCAAGATGCGACATCGGTTGTGCTAGAACTCGACCAAGGTAGGTCCTTCTGGCATCCTCGTTGGGGCGGGGTTTATCAACTCTTTTCGCATGGTCAGCCCCCGCGTCTTTTTCTTGAACTTGTGTGCTAGCGTCCTCTTGTTGACCCCGAAGGTTCGAGATGTCGCCAATCAAAATCGTGAGGTTGATGAGGACAAATACAGCAAATCGTCTGATGTTTCGATTGAGGCTACTTCGCGATTTCATGTCATTCACGCAAATGATTTGGTTGTGGCAATTAGTCTTGGTCATGAGAGGCGAGCTCGAATTTTGGTTCAAAGGCATCATCAAAGGCGTATTGGTTATCAAAATCTTCACGTTGATCAGATTCGCTTTTTCGCATTTGCTCGATGCGAATCAGGTTGTAAACAATTTCTCCGAAGTCACTCGTGGAATGGATACCCCAATTCGCGAGAACCATTTTGGATAGGTAGCCATATTGATCAATTGCGTAAAGTCGGCAAGCTTCACAGAGTTGTTGGCCGGTGATGTGTCGAGGGCCTTCATCACTGGCTGCATTTCCAGGGACCAATACGTTTTCATGAGCATATTGCAAGGACTCGCGGATGAATTGATACGCCTCTAATTTGTAGCGTTTGTCTTCATCCAACAAATCTCGCATTGCTTGCAGAGGCGATTTCATGCTTGGTCTTCTTGGGTGCTTATGGCGTTTTCAACCAGATTCTGTATCGGTCAATCGCACGATCACTCGATTGGCCGAATGGGATTTCTGCGTTTTTCTGCGGCTTGGAAATGATAGGTGCTGTGTCACACTCGGACGCGATTCACTCTTTCTCCGTTGGTTTATCGGACGCAGCGTTTTCGGGTTTTTCTTTCGGAGTTTCCGGCTTGTCTAATTTGGGTGCTTCGTTTTTCTCCTCGGGCTCACCGTTTTCTTTCTCCGGCTCCTTCTCCTCCGATTTTGGCTTGGACGCCTGATCCTTGTTCACTTCCTCTGTCGTGGTTGTTTCATTGGGATCGGTAGCTTCTTCAGTTGATTCCGTCGACGACTCTTCGGTTAATGGTTCAGGCACCCAATCCCAGGATCGACCAATTCGAGCGATTCCGTTCTTTCGAGTTCCAACAAACAACTCTTGATCTTTATTCCAGTTTAACGCCCAAACACCACTTTCGGCATTGAAGGTTTTGGGGGACCTCACGCCTGAAGAAGTGTGTGAAATAATATGAACGCTTCCACTGACTTCTGCTGCAGCGATATGACCGGAGTTGGATACAGATAAGTTGGTAATCCAATCTTTGCCAGTTGCAATCACCTCAGGTTTGGCATCAACCCGATTGTCGATTCGATAGACATGGTTATCACCACAACCAACCACAATTTGATTACCATCCGGTAAAAAAGAAAGGCACCACGCGGGGGTTTCACTTACTTTCACCTTTCCTGATTTTTCAAGAGTTGGCCACTTCAGCAGATGAACATGGCCGCTGCCGTCGCTTGCGGCGAGTGTCTGTCTATCCGGGGAGACTGCCAGCCCTGTCACCGCGTGCCCATCTAGTTCGGTTGTCTTTGTTGCTTTCGCTTCGGTGAGGTTCCATACAATGATCTTGCCCGCTTCGTTTCCGGCGATGACTGATTCGCCCTCGGGGGATGTGATTAGAGATTGGCACCAACGCTCCAAGGCATTTTCATGCAGTGTGAGTTTTGCGTTAGTGACGTCGAAAACACCAAGATTGCCTCGATAGTCCACGCTCGCAATTAGTTTGCCGTCAGTGGTTGTTGTGACCGCCCATACTGCCGCGGGATGGCTATAAAGACGTTCTCGAGTGGTTGGTGCTTCTACAGAAAATGAGTCAACCGAGGCGGGCTGCATCAAGAGACCATTACCGGTGGACGCAATAAAAGTCTCACTTTCACCCAAACGAGAAATGGATGTGATCCACTCGCTCACTGGCACTTCGCTCTGGGGCGATTCTTCTCCAAGTCCTTTTGTGTTGAATGCAGTCAGAAGGGTGAGGCAGAGGAATGTTTTAAGTAGCCGCATGATGCTGTGGGTCTGGTTTGAAAGAAGCGTATGAACATGGAGCTCTGGCATCACCCAGCGACTGAAGGCAAACGGTGCCACAAGTGCTCGGTTGGTGCACTGCTAATGATAACTGTTTTTTAGCCCGAGGTTTGTCGCTGTGTTTGCTCATGCCCGCAAAACCTCTCCCGAGTATGCCGACCGGGCCAGATTCACCGACATTGGGCATATTTGCCAGCTTGGATCTTCAGATGTGGATTAAAGACAGGTTGCTGTAGGAGCTTGAGAAACGCGGATCGAGCCATTGATGCTTGATCCGCTGAGCGGAGCCTTTCTCTGGAAACCATTCTCTGTTTGGTTACCCGCTGTGAGCCTTGCCTCAGGGATGCTGGACGTGCACAAGGCTGACCCCGGGTAATAGCTATTTGCAATTTGCGAGCGAGAGCAGAGCGTAGGCGGTTACTAACTGCCGATCGCCTTCCATCCATCGATCATTTTCTTGATTGACCCAGGATCCATCCGCTTGCTGCATTGCGATCAATTGTGCACTAAGCTCTCGACGCCAGTCATGTGGCTTTCCCGAGTCGTCATCAAGGATGTCGATTTCAGCAACTTTCAGTGATTTGGCAAAGGTGTGGTAATAGTAGAATTGCCCTGCGTGACCCATGCCGGGATTCTCCGTCAAGCTATAGTGTTTGCGAATAAAACTCATTGCAGCGACAACCCTCGGATCGTCCGCGGAGAGCCCCGCGTAGATCATGCTTTTGAGTCCTGCGTAGGTCATGGAACCATAGCTGCGAAGTCCTCCACCATCTGTTTCGCCAGCCTGACTTTGACCGCCGGCTGCGGGGGTATAGTAAAAGCCACCGTCGCCAACAGATTTCGCATGAGGAGTGTCATTTCCGTGCCCCTCTAAGTTTTGTGTTCGTTTTACAAAAAGAAGTGCTTTCTGAATGGCTTCATCTTCGGAGTCGTTACCAAGATCCCTTAACGCGTCAATGAGAAAAGAAGTGTTCGACAAATCCGGTCTCTCATGACTTCCGTAGCCAGCCCCTCCGTATGCGGGATCTTTTGGCTTGGCACCTTCTTCTTCATCCCATTGCAGTCCCTTCAGAAACAGTTCAGCGCGTTGAAGAATGCTGTCGTATCTCCCGTCACGATTGGCCTTGATAAGAGCGCCGACAGCTACAGAGGTTTCATAATTTCGGTGCTTCGATCCCTGAGTGTAGATCCCACCATCGGATTGGATTTTTGATTCTAGAAATTGGATTGCACGCTGTACCACCGGATCCGAGACCGCTTGCGGGCGATGCTCAAGAATCGCACGTACGCACAGGCCGGTGACCGCTGCTCCGGTCTCAGGGCTAAACGCACCGTTTTCGCCCTGTCCACGCTGTCGCAGGAATTCGATGCCCCTTGTCGCTGCTTCATCAATCGCTGCGTGCGTAACTTTGTCGGTCGATTCCTGAGCGCCCAAGTTACCGGTGCTGGGGATCGCGAGGGCTAGAATCAATAGTTGTAGGTAAATGAAGAGAGGTCTGATCAGCGTCATGGTTTACCGGTCTTGTTGGGTTGGCGTTATCAACGATCGCGAGTTAGAGGGTCGGGGGTGGCAGCTTCTGCGTTGACAAGCTTCTCGCAGATCAATGGATTTGAGAAGGTGCCCCTGTTGGTCTCGGGGGTGAGGAAAAGGAAAAAATCACTTTTCGAGTCGGGCTATTAGATTCGAAAAGATGAGAAACAACAAATTTCCCTGATTTGAAAACTTGGTACCTTGAAACCCAGTGTATTGTGCCAAGGAGGTTTGCTAAGGACGTTTCTTTAGCGTCTACTTCATTATTATATTCGCACCAGCTAGTGACCTGAAGCGAGCGATTGCCGCCAAGGGGAACATCTGCCGTTTTCTCTGTGTCGTTGATCGCCCTTTTTTTTGATTTCGCAAGTTTTTCCGCGGTTTTTACCTCCTCGACACTCGGGTGTGAGCGCTGTGTCAGCGAAAAATCTTGCGCAAAGCTGTTTTTGTTGGTAGCTAATACGTTGAAATTGGACACTTTGTTGGTGATTTCGGATTTCATGCTGAAGTCCCGAGTTTGATCACGACCCGTCATATATCCCAGTTAAGTAGCCCAATGAGACTCGCCTGGCGGATGATTTGACAAATCACGATGCGGTATTTTCGGTGGCATGTTGCAGGGGCGGGTGCACTGCGCGCAAAATACGAAACCAACGAACAATCCTGAACGTTACATGCTCTTTAACTTTGGAGACTCTAATGGCGCGACCGGTAACCCTTTTCACTGGCCAGTGGGCAGATCTTCCTATCGAAGAAATGGCTCGTATGACGGCAGAGTTCGGCTACGACGGTATTGAGTTGGCCTGTTGGGGTGATCACTTCGAAGTTGATCGCGCTATCGCAGAAGATGATTACTGTGATAACAAACGCAAGCAGCTGGATGACGCTGGGCTGCAGTGTCATGCCATCAGCGCGCACTTGGTTGGCCAAGCGGTTCTTGACATTATCGATCAACGCCATGAGGCCATTTTGCCACCTTATGTTTGGGGGGATGGCGACCCGGCCGGTGTGAATGAGAGAGCCTCCGAGGAGTTAATGAATACCGCCCGCGCCGCCCAGAAATTTGGTGTGGGCGTCGTGAATGGTTTCACCGGAAGTAGCATTTGGCACCTTCTCTACTCCTTTCCACCGGTACCGCCCAACATGATTGATGCTGGGTTTGATTTGCTCGCCGAGAGGTTTAATCCAATTCTCGATGTGTTTGGAGAGTGTGGAGTTAGGTTTGCGTTAGAGGTGCACCCAACAGAGATTGCGTTTGATATTCATACCGCGCAGCGAGCTCTCGAGGCTTTAGATCATCGACCAGAGTTCGGATTCAACTTTGATCCCAGTCACTTGATTTGGCAGGGTGTAGATCCGGTTGAGTTCATCCGAGCATTTCCCGATCGTATCTACCACGTGCATATCAAGGATGCGATTGTAAAACTTGATGGCAGGAGCGGTATTCTTGCCAGTCACCTTAATTTTGGTGACCACCGACGCGGTTGGGATTTTAGAAGTCCAGGCCGTGGCGGCGTGAATTTTGAGGAGATTATCCGAGCGTTGAATGACATTGATTATCAAGGACCGCTGTCCATCGAATGGGAGGACAGTGGAATGGAGAGAACCTTTGGAGCAAGGGAAGCCTGCGATTTCACTAAAAAGCTTGATTTCTCACCAAGCAATCGAGCCTTCGATGCCGCGTTTGATGAGGGCACCTAAGCCCGAGTTAAATCGGTTCATGATGTCACTGTGACGATGCTCGATCGCATCAATAAAAGCTTCCGTTACTCAGTTGTATCGGGAGCTTTTTTTTTGATTACCAAAGCAAGGGTTGCCGTGCTTTGCGGTTCTTCATGCGATGGCTTCTCGTCGCTCCATGAATATCAGCGAAACCGCACCGGTCAGGATCATGTTTTCCGTTGTTTTGTGAGAGGTTCGGAGCCAAACAAGATCATTCCGAACCTCGTTTTTTATCAATCATCGGTATTAGTGGTTTCCGAAATGTGATTTTCCGGCAATCATGGCTAGGCGGGTGGCCTCACGAAAAGGGGGGACATCACTTGAGTGTTTTTTCAGTAGAAGTTTGGCGAGGGTTCGCCCTTGAAAACATAAATCCACTGTTTTTTTGGTGCTTGAGCAAACAATCGACGCCGATCAAGGCGGTCTAGATTGTTTATTCAAGCTGGGCATTTCATCGTTATTACAGCACGAGTTTTGTTGTGATCCAAATCACCGTAAATGGCGAGTCCGTTGAAATTCCGAAGGGGATCTCTCTTGCTGAGGTTTTGGAATCGGTCGACGTGCCGCCAAATTATTTAGCTGTGGAGGTCAATGCAGAGGTTGTGCCGCGCGAAAATTTCTCCACACTCATCATTTGCGATCGGGATCAACTGGAGGTGGTTACACTAGTGGGTGGTGGTTAGCCGTGCTTGGCGTGTTAATGTTTCTCAAACAGTTTAGGATCGATAGATTCGGTTGCATCAGTGCTGATCGATTAGAATGTTCGAACGCTAACTTCACCCGCTAGCGTACGATTGTTCAGCCACCGTGTTACTCACCGCTCTTTCCTTGAGTGGCTAGACACAGAGCCATTCTCCATGCAGTCACTACTTCTACTATTTATTTTGGTACTTTTGGATCTTTTGTCGGTTTTGTAGCGTTTTTCGACCCTGATGTATGAAGAAAACAACCGTGTTATCTCCGTCTGAATCAGACTCCTCTGAATTCAACCGAAGCGAGAAGCCGCTTGTGATCGGTGATCATGAGCTTGCAAGTAGGTTGATTGTTGGTACCGGCAGGTATGACACGATGGAGGAAATGCGAGATTCCTTGCATCACTCTGGTAGCGACTGTGTGACAGTTGCCGTACGCCGCGAAAAGTTGTACGACCGCAGTGGGCAAAATATTCTCGATTTTATTGACTTGGATCGTTACGTTCTGTTGCCTAACACAGCAGGCTGTTACACCGCTAAGGACGCAATCCGTGCGGCAAAGCTGGGCCGCGAAATACTCAGAACACTTGGTAATTCAGGTGCTGACTGGGTCAAACTGGAGGTTCTTGGGGACAGTCGCACATTGTTGCCTGATCCCGCAGAAACGGTTGTTGCGTGCGAGGAGTTAGTCAAAGAGGGATTTAGTGTCCTCTGTTACACAAGTGATTGTCCAATCACCGCTCAAAGATTGAAGGCAGCAGGAGCAGCAAGTGTAATGCCGGCGGGTAGTCCCATTGGCAGTGGCCAGGGTTTGTTGAATCCAAACAATCTGCGAATCATTCTCGAGTACCTCAAGGAAGACGACCCTGATTATCCTGTCATTGTTGACGCTGGAGTAGGAACTGCGAGTGACGTGAGTGAAGCTTTTGAGCTTGGAGCTGACGGTGTACTGTTGAACACGGCGATTGCTCACGCAAGAGATCCCGTCTTGATGTCACGCGCAATGCGACGCGCCGCTTTGGCTGGACGAGATGCATTCTTAGCGGGGCGAATTCCGAAACGGCTTTACGCCACGGCGAGCAGTCCGAGTGAGGGCGTAATTGGTACTCGTCCCTACAGCAGCGACGTAAAGCTTGATTAAGGTCTTTGGACCGCTTCATCGATTTGATCGAATACCTTTCGGTATGAAATGCATGTCGCGTCAGACTGAATTCTCATCCTTCGGTCAAAATTGACTCTCAGGTTTTAACGCGATCTACTCATTAAGGTGGTCTTTGTGACATTCACACCAATCGTTGTTCATTCCACTAAAATGATCGTCCTTGAATTGATGATCGGCATGTTGTCCGTACAGAAAACCATGAAGGGGCAAGCCTAAGGCGTACGAGGTTGTCGCTTTAATCGCTTGAAGTGTCCCCGCAGGGGGAGGGTGAACCATGAAGAAAATCATGTTAATTGCAGGGCCAATGCTGGCCATTTTGGCTTGGATCGCTCTCTTTATTTCAGGCTTTTCTGCATCCATCGCTTGGACAGCTTCCGTTGTCATCTGGGCAGCTGTCTGGTGGATTTTCGAGCCGATTCCAATCTCAATTACCAGCTTGCTGCCGATTGCCATCTTGCCACTCGCTGGGGTTCTTGATGCCAAGCAGGTCGGCGCTGCGTATGGTGATCCGTTGGTGCTTTTGATGATGGGTGGATTCATGCTATCCATGGCGATGGAGAAAAGTGGCACTCATCGTCGAATTGCTGTAATGATGGTTCGCGCTTTTGGCGGCCAGCATGGCGGCAGAAGGCTAGTCTTTGGTTTTATGGCAGCTTCGGCATTCCTGAGTATGTGGATATCTAACGCGGCAACCGTCTTAATGCTGCTGCCAATCGTGCTGGCGGTGACCGCCCACAGCAGTGATTTGGCTCTCAAGAAGTGCCTTCTGTTATCGGTCGCGTACGCGGCAAGCGTTGGTGGCATCGGAACACCAATCGGAACACCACCCAATCTTGTATTTATGCGTCTTTACACTGAGGTCGCTGGTGGCATCGAACCATCCTTTTTTACATGGATGACATGGGCGATACCCATCGTCGTCGTCATGCTGCCACTGATTGCTTTTTGGCTTACTCGTGGGCTGTCCAGTTCAGAGTCCCTCCAATTACCCAATGTGGGAAAATGGCGTTTTGAAGAGCTTGCAACCCTGTGCGTCTTCGTGATCACCGCTCTACTTTGGATTACACGAAAAGCGCCGTTAGGTGGATGGTCTGGCCAGCTTGGTATCACGAATGCATCCGATGCAAGTGTGGCGTTGTTGGCCGTCGTTGTGATGAATATTATTCCCAACGGAAAAGGAGGGACCCTCCTGACTTGGGAAGACTGTAAGAAAATCCCTTGGGGTGTACTGATCCTGTTTGGGGGTGGAATAGCGATTGCCCGAGCGTTTACCGAGTCTGGCCTTGATCAGGTGATTGCATCTTCTTTGACAGGTCTATCGAGTATTCCAACCATTTTGATGATTGCGGCGGTTTGCTTTGCGGTTACGTTCCTGACCGAAGTTACCAGCAACACTGCCACCGCTAATCTCATCCTTCCGATTTTGGCTGCGACTGCGGTGGCGGCAGCGATCGACCCAAGGCTCATTATGGTGCCAGCTGCAATCAGTGCCAGCTTCGCCTTTATGTTGCCCGTTGCTACACCACCCAATGCGATTGTTTTTGGAAGTGATCAGTTGAGCATTAATGAGATGGCCAAAGAAGGTTTTGTTCTTAACCTGGTCGGCGCGGTGGTTGTAACCATTCTCAGCTGGTGGGCTTTTTCCTGATCACGTTTTATCTTGATCAGATGTAGTTTGTCTTCTCGAGAGGTAACGCGTATGACCTACCAGTGGAGCGTTTAATTCTTCGCTCTTTACGGCATCGACACGAACGTTGGAGGGATATCCGTTCCTGTTTATGATTCGATGTCATCAATCACTTGGCTGATCATACGACTTGTTCTAGCAAATGTCGCCGCGCTGATACGATGGGACCCATGGGCATCCCCATTCAGCTTGGAGCAATGAATTCGCCTCGTGGATGTTTAAAGAGGAAACTCGTCCTCAGCAGCAGCATCGGCATAAAGCGGCATGTGTCGATAGTAGACTTCAAGGATCATCGTGGCAAACGATGTGCTTGCCAATCGTCCGCCTTCCTTTGGACCGCGATGCGATGCGCTATTTGGAAAGTGCCAACTTCCTTTTGCACCTGCGTCTTGTGACTGCGTTGAAACAAGCCAATCACGTAGCTCCACATTGAACTTATCCCATTTTTCCCCACCATAGTGTCGTAGCACTTGTGCTGCGTAATAGTCGTAGTAGATGTCGTTTTTCAGAACACCAATCTTCGCAAGACCTTCGACTCCAGCAACGATCCCGGGATGTTTTTTATCCCATCCGGTATACATTCGGCAGAGCAGGCCGATTGCTGTCGTGGATGCACGCATCCTCGTAGTGGGCCCGGCGTATCCGTAAATCGCACCATTGTTGGATTGCACCTTGTCAAGAAATAGAAGTGTTCCTTGAATGGTGCGAGGTGGAATGATCAGGTGCCCCATGTAACCGCTTTTGAGCGCCATCACCTGCCAGCCAGTTACCGATGTGTCGCCACCATCAGGTTGCTGTGGGCGATATCGCCAGCCGCCGTCCCGGCATTGCGCGTAGACGATGTAGTTGATCGCAGCTTGCGCAGGTCCTAGAAGTTCCGGATCTTCCGTCATTGCATAGGCTTCGCAGAGAGCGATCGCAGCAAGACCGTGGGAATAGAGATTTCCTGCTCCTTCACTTAGATCAAGTACCGGTAAGCCACCCTGAGTACCAGGTTTTCCGTTTTGAACAAGGAAACGTAGGCCACGAAAAACCACTTCTCGGAACTCGCCCGACTTGTGTGTCTGCCCAGCTCCCATGAAAGGAAGTAGCCCCATGGCGGTCGCTGCATTAAAAGCTTTGGCTCGGTTCGGCTCTCCCGGGTTACCACAACGTCCATTACAGACCAAGTTATGTTGGTATGTCCAAGCCCCATTTGGCATCTGATGTCGTGATAGCCACTTGAGCGCTTCCGTTACAGCGGCCTCGCTTGACTCATTCCCTCCGTAGTCACGCAATAGTTTCTTCTTCATATCGGCCGAACGGCTGCTCATCGCTTGCACATTGAGTGAAGAGACCGTTTGCAGTGACATGGCGGCGGGTGCCATCTCAGAGGCAAAGTCAGAAACCTCAAAGTCAACGGTTGCAATTTCCATTGGATCCATCGGTGTCGGTTCCACCATTTCCATGGCTTCCGCAACATCGACTGGCTCAACAACTTCTTCCTCCATTTCACTGATATCGCCTGGATCGATTTCCTCAATCGTAAATTCTTCGACCTCGGGGCCCTCTTCTCCGGAGTAATTTGCGGAGAGTACATTCACGATTTTGATTGGGTCAGCAATGGTGACCAAACCCAGCACAAGAAGGATCAGAACGTGAACGACCATGCTGACGAGCCATGCCGGAGCTGCTTGAAACCAAAGGAAATGGCGCGCCGGATCTGCATCCTCAAGGGCATCTGCATCTTCTTCCTGATTCTCCACTTGATCATCATGGAGTTGCGGAATCAATTCGTCGGAATCGTTTGGAGCTAGATCGGGCATAATCGTCTAGTATTCGGAGATACAGTTGGGACTCAGAATCGAATCAGAAAAGAGACAGGAAAGCAGACAAATCTGGTTAGGTTCTCGTCAAAACCTAAGTTCTTTGCCCGTCTTCGGCCGAATCTAGTATACCCGATCTTACCATCAGACGCGCAGAATTATCATTGTAAGAGCCTTCTGTCTCGCTGGTTGTATCGATTTTTTTGATTGTTTTCTGATGGTTTTACGCTTTCAAACGCTAGATTCAGCATCACCTGTGTCGCTCATCTTTCGAGCGAAAAACGCCAAAGACTCTGAGATTTGAGGGCCGCATCGGACGCTCGAGTTGAACCATGCCGAAGACTTTCAGCAGAAAGAAGGATTCGGTCACCCATCAAAACGCTTGTGCTTGGACACTCACCGCCAAGTCCGTACCTCGAGAGACCATCGATCTCCCTCGATTGGCGAGGCGCACGATTCCACTGAATCTTTGCGTTTTGAGATGGCTTACGTCGGATTTTCTTCACGACATGTCCATGCGGCAAATTTCGGGTCGAGGCGTCGATTTCACTACTGAGCGGATGAATTGATCTTGGCTTTTGCACGTAGTTCTTCGATCGTGACCACCGTCTCAAAATACTTCGCAAGTTTAGATCGCTTGCGTTCGATTAATTTGACTCGCTTTGATCCATCGCTCGGTCCAACCAAACCCGTTTTCAGATCAACATCGATTTGGATGAGTTCGAAACGCTGGGCCGTCGGATCCGTTAGCCGTATTTGAATACAGCGAGGTTTTCGTGGAACCGGCTCACCACAATCATCCATGGTTGGCTGCTCGGAGACGGAGTTCCAGTCGTAGTTCCGTTCATCCAGCAAGAGTCGGCGTAGGTGACCGAGTCCCGCAGTGCCTGAAAGGTCCATTGGATCAAAGCGTTCGTTTCCGCGGGGTCTCAGTTCCAGTCGTTCGCCAAGTTGTAGGGCGATGATCGTGGTGTCTCCCCAAAACTTACTCGTTTTCTCGAGCTTGGTGCGACGCCCAATAATACTCATTGCCGCCCCGGCAATTCCGAAGATCCCAATGGCAATGGCGATTAGTATGCCCCGGCGCGTGATGCTAACTCTCGGATCGTTGTATTTATCGGCATGAAGGCTCGATTTCGTGGTCTGTTCTTCGGGCATTTCCATTTCGTTAAATTAGAGGCTAGGGACGGCCGAGGTTAAGGAATTCTACGAATGGGTGAATAGGGGGCGTGCGTCACTTTCTGCGATTAACAGCGTCTGTTGTTCTATTCCTATGGATTGAGACGCGGAGAGATACCGCTTTTCTGGGTTCTCTCGTTTTGCTGGTATTGTCGACATGCCGAAACCAGTGGTGGGCTCCCCTCATTGATCAGACCCGCATATCTTGGGGAGTGCCGCCACAATCTACCCCCGTAACCGAGAGCAGAATCGCTTGCTTCGACCAACTGCCGGGATTTGGATCGATTCGCACCTCTCCTACTGCAAAACGGAAACAAAAAATGGTTGTGTCTTTCATTATGTTAGTCTTACGGTTTCGAATAATAACGTGACCTCACGTTATTGTGACGTCGATTTTAGAGCGGCAAAATTCTTGGGATTGTTTAAGTTTCGGGTAATAGACGGGACACGCCCCTACGGAATACTCTATCACAGACGGTCCCCATTACCCCCTTTGGCCTTCTCGCACCATGTCCAGTCAACGCGAACATTCCGATCCCGACAGCGCTTCAACTGAATCAGGGTCTCAGGTTAGAGTGAGCCTCAGCGATCGGAGTTACAACATTGAGATTTCCAGCGGTGCAGTTGATGGTTTTGTGAATTCCATTCAACGGGTGATTCCTGATCTGACTCACGCGCTGGTGATCTTCGATCAAGCGGTGGAGAGGCCGTGGGCTGAACGACTGGTTAACACACTCCAATCTTCTACTGGCTCGCTTCGTTTAAGCCAAGTATCGGTCGCCTCAGGTGAAACGAGCAAGTCAATCATTGAATATGACCGATTGCTGCAGTGGGTGCTTTCAGAGGGAGGAGATCGCCAAAGTGTTGTGTTCGCCGTCGGCGGAGGGGTTATTGGGGATTTAGCTGGTTTTGTTGCGGCTTCCTTTGCGAGGGGGATTCGTTTCGTGCAAGTCCCGACAACACTGCTTGCAATGGTTGACAGTAGTGTGGGAGGGAAAACAGGAATCAATTTACCCACTGCGAAAAATATGGTCGGCGCATTTTGGCAGCCCTCGCTTGTACTGATCGATTCGGAGGTTCTCTCGACTCTACCCGATCGAAGCTATCTGAGCGGTATTGCAGAAATCATAAAATACGGAGTGATTGATGATGCGGATTTTTTTGCATGGCTTGAAATGAATGCGAAATCCCTCGTGGACCGAAAGGACCACGTGGTTCGTTATGCGATTGAGAAGAGCTGCCAATGCAAGGCTCGTGTCGTCGGTGAGGATGAACGCGAGACGAGTGGGCGTCGGGCCATACTCAATTATGGGCACACGTTCGCGCACGCGATCGAAGCGACTTGCGGTTATGGAAAGCTGCTGCATGGTGAAGCGGTTTCAATTGGTATGCAGATGGCGGCAAGATTGGCAATCACGTTGGGCCTTGCTGATACGGATTTGCTCGAGAGACAAACGCAGTTATTACTCGACTGTGGTCAGCCAATCGCGCTGCCTGAGGCAGATCCAGATGAAATGCTACCTGTCATGAAGCGTGATAAGAAAGTCGCTCACGGAAAACTACGTTTTATTCTGCCATCTAAGATTGGTTCCGTGGATTTGGTAGGCGATGTGGATGAGAGTCTCGTTCGTCAGGCTATCCTGCAAACTCAATGATGATTGACCATCAGCTTCATCCAAGCGGCTGCATCGCTCGGATCGGTGCCCTCAGGGATCACGTCGAAGATCTCCGCTGTATTGGTTGCGTTGATTGGCGATGTGCTGAAGCCACGCTTTTTCGTCATACCCATAATCAACTTCAGGCATGACTTCCTGAACCAATTTGAGAACCGCGGGGTTTTTACGTCGTTCGGTGCGAACTGGCTTTTTTCCTCCCATCTGGAGACCACCACCGTTGTCCCCGAAGCCTACTTGCATTTCGGGCCCCGGCGCCGATTCATACTGGTGCGTTGTCACCAGCGATCGGATGTAATCCAGTGAGCGTTCTGGATCGGGGAACCAAGACAATGCTCGCGCAGCGCGGTTGACTAATTGATTGTCGTTGCTTGATAAGTACTGCATATAGGTTGCGACCGCAGAATCAGCTCCGTATTCAACCAATCGATCCAAGGCCGCCTCGCGAATCAGGCTGTCAGGTTCCTCGAGGCCGGTACGCACGAGCGCTTCGACGGCCACAATGTTTTTGAACTTTCCGAGTAGCTCAACCCACACCATCCGAAGTTGGCGACTCTGACTTGAGTTACCACGTGATTCAAGCAGTTCCTGTGCAATTGCATCTGCCGCGAGTGAATCATCAATGGCTTTAAGGCTTGCGAGCGCCTCTGGTGCTTTTGATGACCCTCTGAGCACCACCGCAACAAGACGTTTTACTTCTCGCGTCCATTTTCGAGCATCAACATTCTGTGAGTCTTGGAAGTCGGCAATCGCTGCGGCTTCAGGGAGTTCCCACCCCACAGATCCTGGAATCATCCCTCGCTCGGTCATCAAGCGATCTGTTTGAATCCATCGACCATTGTCTTGCGTATACCCCAGTGCAGCTCTTGCCTTGGCGTGATCGGGATCCAGTGCAATTGCACGTTCCATATGGAAGTCTTTGTACTTTCCGATTTCTCCCGGTACTTGCTCGGAGCGGACACACCAAAGGGCCAGTTGATAATGCTTTTCGGCATCATCGCCCACTTTTGCAGCAAGTTCTCGATACGCAGCCAATTGGTCTGTATTGACAATCCGCTTCACGCGGCTTGCTGGAATTGCGATTTGAATCGAGTCATCAATTTGAACGACAATGAAATCATCTTTGCGCTCAACTTCACCGCTTAGGTGACCACCGCCCGATAGTTCCACGGTGTCAGCGTGTACAAGCGGCTCGATGACGAGACATAGGAGCATCGCGATGGTAGGAAATCGCAGCCGCAATTCACCAGTCAGGGTGTTGTAGGTTTTCCCATTTTTCGTAGTAGTCATCGTTTTCACTCGTGCTGCGTGATTTGTTATCTGATGGGTAATCACTGGCTTCAGCGAATCCTCAGTTTTCAATAGGGAAACTGTGGAAGGAATGGGATATCGAGGTCTTTCCTGAGGCAGCTGTCCTCATGGTGAAATTCTCTGTCAGCGACCTCTTATTATACTTATCGGTGGCGTCAAATCGGTAACTGATCTTTTTCGGAAGAGGATCCTTGGTTGTTTTTCTTGTCTCTGTGGCTCAAGCCGGGGATCTACCGTTTAAACCATCTTGGCTCATTCTACTGTTGAGCTCGGTCTCCGGCCTAATCAGATAAAGCTGCAAATCTCATCGGAGAGCCTCTCCGCATTGCCTCTGCTAGATATTATCCCAAAGGGATTACCTCACCCCATCCGTCTCGCTGGTTTGACTCAGCCTCTGGAATCCGATTTGAACGGAGGGTCATTCAGTGGATGTGCAACGCCGCCTGGACAATACCAGAGTTCGCGGGTTTTTACGGGATTTCAGGACAAATCCCCGCTCTCGTGGAAAACCGTTTTAGTTTGTTCAATGAATGATCGATGATATACTTGACTAATCGGATCATGTTTGTAGTATTTTCTGGCTGTTGCCACTGTCGTGGAACCATTAAGAAATGAATGCTTCACCTTCGAACATGAAAAAAATGCAGGAAAGTAATTCCTCGCCATCCGCGGGAACGGATCGGTCAGCTCTCAAACTGGTCTCCATCGACTCGGGGCCTCGTGGCGCTCTCGCCGCGACTCCGCCTCTGGAGCCAACCGATGAGCTACATGAAGAATTGCGAATCGAGAGTGAGAAGCTGGAGACAGCAACGCCGAAGGAAATATTGCTTTGGGCTGCAAATCGATTTGCGCCAAAATTCACGATGGCGACGGCGTTCGGCCCTGAAGGGATGACGATCATTCATATGCTCGCCGAAATCGCACCCGAGACGCCGATTTTTAATCTCGATACGGGTTATCAGTTCGAAGAGACCTTGCAGCTTCGCGAACGCGTGAAGGAACGTTACGGTATTGAGGTTGAGTTGAAACGACCGGAGTTGTCGGTTGAGCAATATGAGGAAGCCAATGGTGGTCCGGTATACACAACCGATCCAAACCGATGTTGCTTTGAACGAAAGCTAAGTTTGTTGCACGACGCTGCTAGAGGGCAGCACGCGTGGGCCAGCGCTATCCGTCGAGATCAAAGCGATGATCGCGCTAAAGCTCCGATCATCGGTTGGGACCGCAAGTTTCAACTTGTGAAAGTGAGTCCACTTGCTAACTGGACGAAAAAGGATGTTTGGTCCCTGATCACCTCTGAGCGAATCCCCTATAACCCCCTGCATGATCAAGGTTATCCCAGTGTTGGGTGTCGACCGTGCACGCGTGCGGTCCTACCGGGTGAAGATGAGCGAGCCGGTCGTTGGAGTGGCTTTAAAAAGACAGAATGTGGTCTGCATGATTAGGATCGCCGTTA
>CAXQOB010000169.1:0-18618 GCA_964225475.1 Candidatus Nitrosopumilus sp.
AAAATCGATCGCGTATGCGGCAGTGGCACCCGGCAGTCACCATGGGACACTCCGCGAAAAAAAACGCGTCACGAGGGCATGGACCAATCGACCAAAGCCAAGGAGTGAAACCGCCTAATTACCGGGCCCGTGATTCCCCGACTTTGGCATTCGATTCACGATGAATCATGACGATCATCGAATGGGCCGCTGCTAGAAGAGCAGCATCGACAATTTTCGTCGGTAGTCAGCAACTAAATCTGAATCCGCTGGCAGAGCTTTAAAAACATCCACCATTAATTCTCGAGCTTCCTCGCCTGTTGAAAGACGATCACGCTCCACCAGTTCCAAACATAGGTCGAAAGCCACCGCATAATCTCGAGCTCCGACCAAAGACTTGGCAAGAGAAAGCTTAGCATCTAAATCATCCGGATTTGAATCTACTCTTAGACGAAGAGATGCTGGATCAATACTTGCATGCCCCTTCAAAGAGAGTGCCGATTTCAATTGCTCTGCCTCGACTTCCAAAAAGCCGCGAGACTCCAGCTTAGCAACGATCTGCTCGACCTCGGTAATGCATTGCTGCTCTAATAAAACTTTCCCCACTTCGATCAAGACTTCATCACGATCAATTTGATCAAGCATTGCTTGCACCTTGACCAACCCCTCTTCCCGATTTGTTTCAAGAAGAATCAGTGCATCTTGCAGCGCCAAATGGTCGTCAATTTGTTCCAGCCACTCGCGAATCGTCTCCTCGGGTAAAGCACCTTCAAAGCGATCAATCACTTCACCACGTGAGACCGCAAAAACCGCAGGGATACCTGCAACGGAGAACTCACCCGCTGCCTTAGAATTGACCTCTGTCTCCGCTTTCACGAGGGTAAACTTACCATTGAAGTCAGAAGCGAGTTTTTCCAAAACGGGACCCAACATGCGGCACGGCGCGCACCACTCAGCCCAAAAGTCAACAATCACCAACCCTTGATGTGAACGCTCCATCACCTCTGCATTGAAGGTTTCATCGGTTGCACTAACGACCCACGAGCTTTCGTTCGACATGATACTTTCAACTACAAACAGAGTGGAAGATTAGAAGGTATTGCCTCTCAGGAGCAAGCAATTTTTCTGACCAATTGATACTCCGAGAGGACGAGTCAGAAATCTTTGTAGGTGACACGTTGTTAAATATTTCAGTAATAACAAATAGAGTAAAACTAAAAAGGTGAACATGCCGCCAACCCAAACACAATAAACTTAATAAGGAAAACTTGTCCAAGAACTGGCGACCACGGACAACTGCCAGAATCAATCCGTTGGGCAACCACTAATCGAGCAGCGCACCTCAAGGCTTCGCCTTATCGATCCGAGCGCAACTCGACCGTCATTCGCTCAAATTCGCGCCGGATTGATTCGTTACTGAATTCACGCAGTTGTGGAATCTGAAGCTTCATTAGTGCGTCAAAGTCTCGTCGCCCAGATTTCATCAATGAGGCTACATCACTGGAAAGCTTAACGGTGTTGTACGTGTTCATTGCTGTTGCAAGATTTTTCTGTGCACGACGGTTTTCCGCCTCAATCAAAGCAGCATTACGTTGCAAGTAATCGATATAAAGAATCGCGGTTTGCTGCGTAAGCTTGTTTGATTCAATATTTGCACTCAGCAGTACCGGGTCACCACCCTTAAGCTCAATAATCGATCTCGCTTTAGCAATATTCTCATCTGCTTGCTTTGAAAATGCTTTTAGTTTTGGAATATGTTTCTCACGAACATCACGAACAAAAGATTTCTGAATACGATCCATCACATGGACCATTACAACGTACATCCCGTAATACCGCTTGGAAACATCTAACGCTTCACCACTCTGTTGAGTCAGATTCTGCAACTGAGCAGTAACATTCTTGATGTTCTCGAAAACAACCGCCATCGAAACAATGTCATCACCAGAAACGGACGAAAGCAGAGACTCAACAGCTGCTTCATCTACAACAACGCCGATGTCTGATAATTCTTTCGCAAATTGCTTCTTTAGTTCCACCAATCGTTTTTCTTGCTTCTGAATCTCTTTTTCCTCGTTCTCAATCTGCTCATCAATCGACTCTTTGGATAGTTCAAAAGGATTCACCTTATCAATCTGACTCTGATCTCTGGCCCATTTCGCGGAAACACGCTGACGCCGGTAGTCCGCGATCGCCTCATGGCTACCTTGAATCAATTCGTTTGCATCGCGTATTTTCTGACGATAATCAGAAACTTCTGAGTTACCTAAAATGACGATCGCAGCATCCAACAATTCGTTGATCGCAGCCGAGTTCGATTGTTTATCCTCTGTGAACGGCAGTCTCGATTTGTCGGGCAGATCAGCATGCTGATCGACCAACCCACGAGTCTCTTCCAAAATCGGCACCACCTCTTCGAACAGCTGACCAAATCTTTCATCGCCGACGAATGGTACTGGGTCTACATTATCATCATCCGTCGTGTCATCTTTCTGATTGGAGACATCGCTAGCTGCTGACTCACCAATTACGATCAGATCATCGGGAGCGACCTTCCCAATCGGTTCAGTCTGGTCAGCCACGGGCTTATCGAGTGAACCGGAAGCCTCATCAACAACAGGCTCACTTGGCTCCGCGCATCCAACAACAAGCACGAGTACATAGAGGCCGAGGTAGTCGGTAGAGATTTTACAAACGGTTTTGAAGTGACTCATTAGTTCAATCCAAAGTGAAATCGCGTTTACCGCTCTCTTATTGAGGTATTTCCTCAGGTACGACCCGAAGTGAGCGAGTATGCAGCTGACCGATCATGCCTCTTCGCCAAAGCATGAAGCCATGATTTTGAACCAGCAATCGATGACAAAGTTCCGAAAAGCCATCGGCCGGAGCGCATCCTGCATTACCTCGACCGTGCATCTCACACCACACACTCCCAAGAGTCAGCATTTTAATCCTAACAGATTATTGCTTCATTTAATTCTCTGAAACGCGATATCTTTTGCGTTCAGGTCAGAGTGTTTCTTCGTCGACCCGGCCGTTTCCGATTTTTTTACTGCCGTGAAACGCAATAAGTTGCCTGGCAATTGAACGCTTTATCTCCCCTATTTCGAAGGGAAGTGTTATAATACCACCGGGCCGTTTATTGAATTCCCAGCCTTTTCCATCACGGGTAATCTGCTTCCTTGTCGCACTCATCTTTTGGCCGGAAGATCATTACCAATTGAGAACACATGTCGCAGTCCGCTGCGATGTGGTTCATTAATCCCGGTAAAATCAATGGGATAGCATGCACATTAAGACGCATCCCTAAGAATCAACTACCAAGAGGTCGAAAGCTTCTCATCACAGATAACAGAAAGAGAAAGAAATGGGTAACACCGCGCAGCTTCGAGGTAGCGTGGCGAATTCTGTCGATGAAAAGTTTTACCAGCACAAACAACCAAACCCATTGAATTAAAGTCCGTTCCCGCCTTAATGGAGGCACAAGTGAGCTCATTATTAGCATTCATAGCCGGCATTGCGATTTTCACGATTGTGAGAATCCTGTTTGGCTGCCTATACACCGTTCGGCCAGACCAACGTGCGGTCGTCACCAGCTTTGGAGCTGCGGAAAAGCTAAACGCGGCTCCTGGGGATTCGGATGATCCCGATTCTGATTCCGAAGAAAAAAATCGATACGACTACCCACAGTTGCGAGTCATTGGACCGGGAGGGCCATACTTTAAACTGCCTTGGCAGCAAATCCACAAGGTCAGTGTCGCAACGCAAGCGGTTGACCTTTCTTGGGATCCATCGAAAAAACAGAATACCATCGAGGCAGTTACCAAGGATAACCTCACAACTGGCGTGAATGGGCAGCTCCGGTATCGGGTAAGCGAAAATAATCTTTATCCCTTTTTGTTCGGTGTCACCAGCCCGCTGGAGCATGTCATGGGATACTTCATCTCGGTGCTCCGCGAGAGGATTGCAAACTTCACAGATCCCAAGGGGCAAAGCCTTATCGCTGAGGACGAAATGGATGGCGAGGACGGAGAGAAGTCATCGATTGAGTTATCTGAAGGCGTTTCGATTAATGACTTGAGAAAGAATCTACCTCTTCTCAATCAGTACATGGAAGAACAGTGCCGGCACACAACAGCCCGCTACGGCATTGAACTCGATGCAGCATTGATTACCGAGATTGACCCACCCGGTGAAGTTGACCGAGCCCTTTCTGCGATTAACAGCACGCGCAATCAGGTTGCCGCTGACATCAGTACTGCCAGGGCAGACTCGGAACAACAAATCACGATGAGTGCACGAGCGGTTGAAATCGCGTCCAATAATGCCCAAGCTGAAGTTGCACCTCTTCGAGAATTGGCAAAGACACTCTCCGGGATCAAAACCGAGGGCGGATCAGAGTGCCTCAAAGCCTACATTCGTAATCTCCGCGTTCCGCTGTTCAAGCGTGCGAATCGCGTCGTACAAACAACACCCAATAGCAAGCAGGTCGGAGGTTGATCATTATGGAATTATTCACTTTTATACTCGGCCTTCTTTTCATCCCACTGATGATGGGTATTGCAAAGACATTTGGCCTTTTTGTTTGCGTCAAAGAATGTGAAGCACAAGTCTATACACTGTTTGGCAAAGTCATTGGGACGTTGGACAAGGCGGGTTTGGCCTTTCCAATCTCACACTTTGGTCCTCGAGCGATGCTGATCCCTTTCTTTGGAAAACGCTACAGTGTCAACACTGCGCTCAGGCAGCATTATCTGCGAGGCCAAATGGTCAATTCGGAAGAGGGAACCCCGATGGGCGTTGGCATTTGGTATGAGATGAGAGTTAGAGATCCAGTCTCTTATCTCTTCATTAATGCAAATCCTGATGGTTCACTACAGGCAAATGTTACCAGCTCCACCATTTCAACACTCAGCAATCTTGAAATGGAAATGATGCTTGAAGATCGACATAGTCTAAGCCGAACAGTACGCCAAACCGTTTCGCCTCTCTCTGAGCAGTGGGGTTATCAGCTGGGATCGGTTTACATTCGAAAAGTAGAATTTACCGATGCACAAATGGTGCACAACATCACCGATAAAGTGGTGAAACGATTGGTGCAGGTCACCAGTGCGATGAAACATGATGGTGAAAATCGTGTCGGCTTAATCAAGAGTGAGACTGCATACAAGGTTTCGCAAAAAATGGCGGAAGCGGCAGCTGCACGTCCCGATATCGTTGGAACGGAGCTGAATGAGATCGCAAAAACGGATCCGGAAATCCTGGATTCCGTATTGCAAGTTATGGAAGTCAACAATTTGCTTGATTCGCACGCAAATGTTGACTTACTTCCTGACAATAGTCAGTTCTTGATTCAACTTGGTAATAACGCAGAGACCGCTGTTACTGCTGAATACTCTTGACGCAGGAAAGCACCTCAGCAAATTGCTACGGCATTACCCCTAAAAGGGTCAGAATGATTCCGATGGATTCATTCTGATCCATCTGCCGGGGTATTGAGAAATGACTACGCGATAATTGACTGAATCACGTCGCCATGCACATCAGTTAAGCGGAAATCTCTCCCCGCATAGCGATAGGTCAATCGTTCGTGGTCCAACCCCAGGAGGTGAAGAATTGTAGCGTGAAAGTCATGGACGCTCGTCGGTTGATCAACCGCTTTAAAACCCAATTCATCGGTCGCTCCGTGAACGACCCCTCCCTTGATGCCGCCTCCCGCCATCCACACGGAGAAGCCATAGTGATTGTGGTCTCGCCCCAATTTTGATTGCCCATCATTATTCAATTCCACCGTGGGCGTACGACCAAATTCTCCACCCCAGATTACGAGGGTGTCTTTCAACATGCCGCTTCGCTTTAGATCGCTCAGTAGAGCTGCAATCGGCTGGTCGATTTCTCGAGCCAAACGCTCATGATTTCCTTTGATATTATCGTGGTTATCCCAAGGTTGACCTGCACCATGCCATAGCTGAATGTACCGAACTCCTCGCTCCGCGAGTCGACGAGCGATTAGCGTTTGCCTTCCATGGACATGATCTCCATACATGTCACGCGTCTGCTTGGTTTCACCACTCAAATCGAACGCATCCGTTGCCTCACTCTGCATTCGGAACGCTAACTCAAAAGATTGAATACGAGACTCCAAACGTGCATCAGACCGGTTTTTTAAATGTGACCGATTGAGCTGCTTAAGCAAATCGAGTTGCTGACGTTGCATCAAATCGCTGACGTGAGAATGTCGAATATTCTCAATCAATTTTTCAACAGATTTCTGCTTAGAATCAATAAAGGTGCCTTGGTAAGCGCCAGGTAAAAAAGCAGATTGCCAATTCTCCGCGTCCTTGATGGGATACCCCCCAGGACACATTGCGATAAAGCCAGGAAGATTCTGATTCTCGGTTCCTAAACCGTACAATGTCCATGATCCCACACTTGGCCGTGAGCGAATCGAGTCCCCGCAATTCATCAACATCAGTGACGGCTCATGATTTGGAACCTGAGCGTACATCGACCTCACAACGGCTAGATCATCAGCAAATTCTGCGGTCTTTGGGAACAACCCACTGACCTCGAGACCTGACTCGCCGTAGCGTTTAAATGAAAAGGGTGAAGGAAAAGCGTGCCCAGTCTTTCTTTCTGTTGGCAGGAGATTTGGGACGGTTTTCCCAACATATTTATCTAGTGATGGTTTTGGATCGAAGGTATCCACATGTGAAGGGCCACCATTCAAAAAAAAGTGAATCACCCTCTTCGCTGTTCCGGGAAAATGCGGCGAGCGCACGGACATTGCATCCTGACTTGATAATTCGGTTGCGTCGGCCTCCTGGTTTAATAAGCTCGCAAAACCAAGACTTGCTAACCCCATACCAGACCGATGAAGCATCTTACGCCGGGAAGTCACAACCGAATTCATGTGAATCTCTTTGCTCATCGAATCTAACCCTAGTCCACAAAGGTGAACTCATTGCTTGACAACAACACTTGGGTCAAAGCAACCCAAGGATCTAACTCCCGGAATGGCAACCCTTCAAAATCAACACGAGCATCCCAAATGCGCTGATTTACTGCTTTCGCATCGTCGATTTTGATGATCTTTGGAGACCACAAGTACTGGTCGCTGTTGAGCACCTGGCCGATGTCGACAACAAAATCAATCGTCTCGCCCTCCTCCACATTCAACTCGCTGATCTCAATCGGAACTGTGTCATGCAGCAGAGTCATCTCTGCTCAGGTTCCAGACCGATCGGAGACGATGCAAACATGAACTCCATCACCAACCTCCGGCTCGTGAGTGAAGACAGATTCAATCCGAACCCGCATTGCATCAGGTGCCGTCCAACGACGCACCGAAGCGTTTTCAACGATATTGCCCGGATGCCCACCTTCTGCAGTGATCTGCACCCAACCAAGTTGCCCATCAGGATAATTCACGCCACCCTGCCATGCCGATCCATCAAAGTATGGTAACAACTTGAATCCCTCAACCCTCTCAACTGCTTGATTGTAATGCCCCATTCCATAGGACCAAGGCGATGGTTGTTTCTGCTCTGCGTTTCTTTCTGGTTGAATCGCATGACGAATAAAATCAATCACGGCAGTGTGTTCCATAGGCGTTGGATCCCTCGCAAAAACACGCCGGTAAATTTCACGCACCCTTCCATCATCATCCTGTGCATGCAATTGATTAACCAATTCACGCGATTGAGCGATGACAAAAGGATGGTTCAAAAAGAACAAAGCTTGCTGTGGAACCGTCGTCTCTGCCCGTCTCGAGATTGACAAATCAGGGCTAGCGACGTCAAACGTTCTCATCGTACTCGAGAAAAACTGTCGATCGGTCTCGGAGTAAATGGTGCGTCGATCACTCTCAAATAATTTCTCCGGCTTACCCCCAATGGAAAGATCACATTGCCCAGCAACATATAAAATGGAATCACGCATCGCTTCGAAGTTTAAGCGTCGACTTGGGAAACGCCACAACAAGCGATTACGCGGGTCAATCTCAAATGCTCGTGACCGGCCATCGGTAGAATTCAGCACCGATGCTTGCTTGTAAGTATTAGAGAGCAGGATTAAACGATGAACCCTTTTCTGCATCCAACCACCCTCGATCAACTCATGCGCGAGCCAATCAAGTAATTCTGGGTGTGACGGTGGAGCAGCACGTGTCCCAAAGTCACTGAGTGTTTCAACTAATCCATTGCCAAAGTACTGCGCCCAAATACGATTAACCGCAACTCGAGCTGTCAACGGATTCTTGGTCGAAGTTATGGCGTCCGCTAACTGCACGCGTCCGCTGCCCGCCGTATAGAATTGCGAAACCGCCGGATTATCTGGCTCAAAGCTTCGTAAAGAGGCAGGAAAAGCTCGCGGAACTCGCTGTCCAAGCAAAGCAGGGTTGCCACGCCGCATCAGATGCGAATCAATCATGGGCTGCTGCTTGTCATAGAGAGCTAAAGAATAACGAGGTGCTCTCGGTGTTTTCATGATCCAACGATCAATTTCAGCCTGTAATTTCCACAACTCTTCGGTCTGATTGGTTGGGAAGAATCTCTCGATATGAGTGATTGATTCCAACGGAATTTCACACGGACCGTTGGCACCATACAACACCTTCCAAATTTCATCCGACTCCTGATTGCGATGAGAATCGGCAGAACGTTCTGAAGCTTCAACTGATACCGATGCAAACAAGTCTGCATAGCGTTCCGCTACCTCGGAGATGCTCCTTGGAGGCTCCACGAATCGAGTCGCTACCTCCGGGTGAATCTGATCGACCGCGCTCTGCTGAATTTCCTCACAAACTCCCTCAGCGAGCTCTGAAAACTGATCCACCGGTAGCAAAAGGAATCTTCGCCACGGCTCAAAGAGCCGATCATGCAAACCAGCCTGCAAATCAAGAAAATCTCGCCAACGGCGAACAAACTCAGGAATCATATCGTTTTCTTGGTAAATCTGATCAAATCCCGCCTCTGGATAATCATCTAAATGCAACTGAGCCAACAAGTAATCCTTGATACGACCTCGCACGCGATCAGAAGCAGATTGACGATGACGTGTCATTGCATCATTGAGTTTGTCTTGCCGCTGTTTTAAACCAGCATGAAATTCAGCATCATCAGATTCACCCTTTGGAAGCGGAACAAGCCGCTCCTCACAATTTCGAAAAATCCCGTACAGTGAGTAATAGTCCTCGATTGAGATGGGGTCGTATTTGTGATCGTGACATCTGGCACAAGCGACTGTCAGCCCCATCGATGCCCGTGACAAAACATCAATTCGATCATCAATGATGTCATGAGGAACTCCCAAAAATCTCCTGCCCAGGGTAAGAAACCCCATTGCTGCTAAATCATTGTCATCCGTCGCATAATGATCAGCAGCAATCTGTAACTTCAAAAAATCGTCGTAAGGTAGGTCACGATTCAGGGAACCAATCACCCAGTCACGATACACCCATGCATGCACCCAAAAGCGTTCCTCGCGAGCATAAACGTAACCTTTCGAATCAGAATATCGCGCAATGTCCAACCAGTGCTTTGCCCACTTCTCACCGAATCGAGGCGAATCCAACAGGCGATTAACGACCTTTTCCCAAGCATCATTGGAATGATCGTTCAAAAACTCATTGACCTCCGAGACCGTGGGCGGCAATCCAGTCAGATCATAAGTCACACGTCGAATTAAAGTTCGACGATCAGCTGTGGGGGAAAACTGCAACTGATTTTCAGTAATCTTCCTCATCACATAACGATCAATGGTATTCGCACAACTCTCGTCCGATTCGGGGTCCAACACTGGAAGCTTTACCGATTGCAAGGGCTGAAATGCCCAATGCTTCTCATCGCCTACACGCGACCGATCGTTTAACGCTTGAACCTCCATTATCTTTCCATGTTTTGGCCAGACCGCACCCGTCTTGATCCATTCCCGCAAAGCGTCGATCTGGTGCTTCTTAAGTGATCCCTCCGGTGGCATTTTTAACTTGTGTTCATTCGAAATAACTTGAATCAATAAACTGTTATCGGGATCGCCAATTGACAAAGCAGATCCATGATCTCCACCTCTCAACATTGATTCCACCGACTCGAGCGATAATCCACCTGATGCTTCGGAACTGGAATGGCACTCAATGCACTCGCCAATAATGGTGGGTCGGACAAACCGTTCAAAAAAATCAGCGGCGTTTGCTTCAGCCGAGACAGAACGTCCTGGCATCGTTTGTGGATTTTCGCTTAATGGTTTGGAGACTCCGGCCTCACCTTTTGCAATCCCACCCGGCGATTGCTCTAGAGTCGTCGAAGATTGAATTGATTGAGCCAGCAAATGCCTGCCAGCAATCAAAGAGTATCCCCCGCCGAAGACGGTGAGAAAAACGAGTACCGGTTTGAAGTGGCTTGATCGCATCGGCAAAAGATCATTGGAGAGATTTCAACAGAAAAATCCTAAGAAAAGTTTAACGGATTTACGCTAGCGAGTTACTTCGAAAAGCAAAAACACCCCGTTCGATCCCACTCACATGATCAGACGCATCAAATCATGATCAAAAAACAGGTGAAACCAACCAATGATTACTCACTTCCATCATTGCCGACAGCGTCTCAGAAAGGCCGATACCGCGAATCAACGTACAACCAATAAAGCAACTCCTGAATTAATTGCATCGCGGACTGAATTCGATGATCTGGATTTTTCTCCAAGCACCTCAGACAAATGGTTTCAAGTGACTTGGGAATCGTGCGATCCTTGACGATCGAACTGGGATTTGGAGGCCGGGAGTTTTTTGTATGCTCAAGGATCTCTTCCAAGGTGTCGCCCCAAGCAAGGGTTTCCAGAGTAAGAATCTCAAAGAGAATCGATCCCAGACTGTATAGATCCGTCCGTTCATCAATCTCTCGATTCAACGCTTGCTCAGGTGACATATACAGTGGAGAGGCTTGAACGGGGCGACGGGACGAGAGGCTCTTTTCACTGCCAGATACCTCTTCAACTTCATCCAACACCTTCGCAATCCCCCAATCCAACAGGGAAATTTCTCCAAAATCACCTAAGACAATATTCTCCGGCTTCACGTCGCAGTGGGCGATCCGATACGTGTGTGCGTAGTTCAAGGCCTCGGCTACTTCAATCACCACATCGATCAATCGCTGTAGATCCCACTTAGCATTACCTGCCTTGATCGCATCTAACTTCTCCCTGAGAGTCGTCCCAGAGACCAGTTTCATGGTGAAGTAATAATGGCCTCGACTGTCATAACCAACTTCGTAAACAGGTGCAGTGTTGGGGTGCTGGAGAGATCCGGTGATTCTGGCTTCACGAAGAAACAGTTCATTCTCATACGGGTCATTGGCAAATTCTGGCCGAAGCGTTTTGTAGCAAACAATTCGGCCCAGATTCAAATCCTTACATGTTTGAATCAAACATTTACCACCCATCGCAATCTGCTTGAAATAAACATAGCGTGTGTTATTTGCAATCTTAGCATCCTTGGACAAGGCAGAATTCAAGTCTGTAGGACGCAGCAATTGTTCACTTTGTGAGGTACTTCGGTACATAAATCCTCTCGAGGCGGACAATCACTAAAGGCAAGAGAGCGCTCGCATCAGCACTCACATGGAATATGAATAAACGATTTAATAGCTGAAGTCGATCGAGCACACAACGGAATCGAACAAGATAGCACCTGCCAACCCGACAAATGCCGTACGCGGTGATCAAATATCTGATCCGACACTCACTTAACCGTGACTTTGTGGATCCTGATCATCGCCTTCGATAATGGGTAACGCGATAATAGAATGGGCACCTCAATTTAGCTTGTAATGCACTACAGATGTGAAATATCGAGTACCATGGTCCTCTTGCTCAACCATTGGCAAGCAAGCAGTCAATCAAATCACGCTGCATTTATTCCTACCCTGCAGCATTCACTTTCCTAAGCAAGCCATCTCATTGCTCAGAAGCGAACACGGCATTCACCGATCATTCAGGCTTAAATCAAGTTTTCCAAATCACGAAGCAAAAAAAGAATCAATCTCAAAAGGTAGATCCAAAATGAAAAGATCACTTTGTTTGTTAGCTCTAACCATCCTTCCACAAATATTTTGCACCATTCCTACGAGCGGACAAGAGAAGAGTACCAGCCACGATGCAGTACAACCTGTCCCGCGTGAAGGACGATGGAAGACGCGACATGAAGCAATGAATGAACGCGTTTCACAGGGCAATGTCGATCTCGTCTTCATCGGAGACTCAATCACACAAGGATGGGAAGGTCGCGGAAAAGGGGTATGGGCAAAGTACTACGGCGATCGGAATGCTGTCAACTTAGGGATTGGTGGTGACCGGACTCAACACGTGATTTGGCGATTACAGAATGGCAACCTGAAAAATATCACACCCAAAGGTGCTGTCATCATGATCGGCACCAATAATTCAGGGAGTAATACACCAGAACAAATAGCGGAAGGAGTCACAGAGATCGTCAAGATCATTCGCAAGAATACCCCAGACACCAAAATCTTGTTACTTGCCACGTTCCCTCGGGGTGCAAATCAGAACGACGCGCGTCGAATCACAAATGAAAAAAGCAATCAAATAGTGGCGAAGCTTGCAGATGACCCCAATGTTCACTACCTCGACATCGGTGCAAACTTCTTGAATGAAGATAAAACACTCTCAAAAGAGATCATGCCCGACCTGCTTCATCTGAGCGAAAAAGGTTATGAGATATGGGCAACGTCAATTGAATCAGATTTAAAGAAGATTCTTGAATAGCAACAGCGACAACAATGGCTGAACCGAAATCAAAATTGATGATCCTCTCGACATTCGCAGCGGATTCCAAAAACCGGCTCTCAATGCCGCACCTCACGCAGCGCATTGAATGGTGGAAGAATACCGACAAAACATTGTCGCATCAGCCCATCGGTATTGAGGTTTTTAAATTTCGTACCGGCCAAGAAAACTAGCGTCCGTCAGTCTCACATGGAAAAAGTGATGTTTTCACGAACAATTGCCTCACTCGCGTTGATCAGTCTAGCTTTGCAAACCACCAACGTTGCGCAAGCAGAATTACCCAAAGATCGATGGGAAACACTGAAGATTGATAACATTGAAATCGGTTACGGCCTGCAGATTGATGATGTAAACGGAGATAACAAGCTGGACATCATTCTTGCCGACAAGAGCACGATTCAATGGTACGAAAATCCAACGTGGCAGAAGCACGTCATAGCACGTGACCTAACAGAGAGAGACAACGTATGTATCGCCGCCAAGGATATTGATGGAGATGGTCAATGCGAAATTGCTGTTGGAGGGCAATGGAACTATCGGGAAAGCCTCAAAGACGGAGCGGTACATTATCTCCTTCCGCCAGAGGATCGCACCGGGACATGGAAACCATTAAAACTCTATAACGAACCCAGCACGCATCGAATGCACTGGATTCGGGGACCCGACGGTGGATACAGACTGGCGGTCAAACCCCTTCGCGGCCGGGGTAGCGTGGATGGTAACGGAGCCGGATTAAAACTCCTGGAGTACCTTCCGCCCAAAACAAAAGATTCGACTTGGGAGCACAAGGTGGTCTGTGATTTCTTACATCTTTCCCACAACTTCCACCCCGTCAACTGGGATGACGACATTGAGGATGAGATCATCATCGCAGCAAAAGAGGGTGTCTGGCATCTCGATCGCATGAAACAAGACAACGAGAACGATCAATGGAATGCGACGCAACTCACAGATCAGTTTTCGGGTGAGATCAGAGATGGGAAGCTACCAAGCGGAAAACGTTTTATCGTCGCCATCCAACCAATGCATGGATCCGTTGCCGCTGCCTACCGAGAACCCGACCAACAGAATGCGAAATGGGACCTCTGTAAAGTCTTGAGTGAATCCCTCAAGGATGGACATGCGTTGGCTTGCGCAGATTTCCTCGGAGTTGGATCCGATCAAATCATTGTTGGCTGGCGTGCAATGAATGATCCGGGCGTACCGGGTATCAAACTTTTTTCCCCCCTCGATTCAAACGGCAGCCAATGGAAAGAAAGTCAACTTTCTGGGGGCGAAATTGCAGTGGAAGACATCAAGATTGGTGATCTTGATCAGGACGGAAGAATCGATGTGATTGCTGCGGCAAGACAAACCAAGAACCTTGTAATCTTTTTCAACCGCACTCAGACACCCAACAACTGATCGTTTGAAGCAATCGATCATTTTCGAGAGTCGTCACTTCTGGATCCTAAGAAAGACTCAGATCGCAGGGGCTAATGGGTAATTGTCAGTGCATTATCACCTTTCAAACAGCTGCACTGATGCAAATGCGGCGTTAGTTCGCCGTAATTTCTAGATCGGCAAGATAAATTGCTGTAACAACACTGCCATTCTCGTCACGCTCGTGACTTGAATACCATGAAACGACAGCTTTACCGTTGTCTAAATCGAGAAAGCCCGGGTACGAGTTGTCACCGCCGCTAGGCAGTTCGGCAAATTCATCGAGTGAATTCCCCTCCAGCCAACAGAGTGATGTTCGTGGTCCCGAGCTTGAATTCTTTCGGCCACCGACCACCCAACGATTACCCCACTTCGTTAGCAATGGCCCCCCAATGTATCGATCCAAATCGTCTCGCTCCCAGTTGCGATAAGGGGGCCTCGAGCGAACCACCTCTGCAGGATCGCTTCCACGACGCGCGATACCAATCACCTGACCATCCGGTAAAAATTGAAATGCAGTCTCATCTCCCCGCTTTTCTTGGAATAACGCGGCTGTCTTCCAGGTGAGACCGTCATCACTGACCAACATCGCTGACTCAACTCCGGGCCCTTCTCCACGGGGCCTTACGTCAAATTGATGCTTTCGGCGGCCACACAGATACGCCTTTCCGGCAAACTGATTGGCCTTCCAGATGTAATGCCCAAAGGTACCCTCAAGCATCTTTGGCCCAGACCAATCCTCCCCATTATCGGTAAACACCGCGTATCCCAAGTGGAGGTTTAGATCGTAGTCCTTGATCGGAATGGTTGTCTCACCACTGAACCAAGTGCCGGTGTAGATAAACAACTTTTCCTGAAATACCAGAAAGTGTGGATCACGAGTATCGCGCAAGGGAACTGAAAATCGGTGAACCTGCTCCCACCGCTGCAAGTCGCGGCTTCTCAAAACGATAATTGAAGCGGTGGGATGAACCATGTGGCCATCAGGACAACTACGGAAGGTCAAATAGAAGGAACCACGGAAACGAATCAGATCCGTAAACGCGTTATGCTCACCGTTATCAAAAACCTTTCGAACATTACTGACTTTCACCTGAGGATGAGCCGCTTGCAATTCGCTGTTCAGCACGAACACCACCAAAAGGCTCGTAGCGAGAAACCGAAGCATTAATCCCCTCCCAGATGGAAACTCGGAAAAATCAAAACAAAGGAAAGATAAGTGACCGGTTGTTTTCTGAATCAGAATCACTTCGATCCATTGACCAACTGTAACGCTTCGGCTGCAAAACGTTCACCGAGGATCTTATAGCCTTCAGCCGAGTAATGTAGATCATTTTTAATCTTTCGGCCTGCTCGATTGATTCCGTCATTAAGGTCATCCGTATTGACCCATCGGAATCGTTCACTTGAATCCGCCACCTTGACCTGAATATCACGAATGACCGTCCACTCTGGATAGCGTTTATTATTGAGGTCAAAATCACTCAACCTACCAATCACAAACCCTATGTCAGCGTGCCCTAGATCATCGACCACTTGCTGGTGCAGACCACGAAGACTCTTTTCATAGACCGCAGCCCATTTCATTTTTGCATCGCGCTCACCCTGCATCCAGACAAATGTTACCGACGCGAATTTCTTATCCTTAGTCGCGGATTTTACTTTTGTGATCAGCCGATCATAGAGGTCGCCGGTCGACTGTGGCTGCTCACCCTCAGGAGACTTCCATTCCTTGTACCAACGCTGGATAGGCTGTCCGCCTAATGCGTCCTGTACCACAATCACATTCTTGGCCCCTAAAGCTTTCTCCACTGCAGGCGTAAAGGCTTCCTCAGGACGATGTCCTTGCATATTGGACTGACCAGAAAGAACAAAAAGATGCACACCATCGGGTGTATCACCATCTGACGCAGATCCTATCGTGCAATTTGAAAACGAAATCCACAACAAAACATGCAAAGACTGAAGGATTCGCATAACCACCTCTCGTACATGGATGAAACGCAGGAAACGCCTGCATCAATCATTTTTCCAGAAACAAACTAACGACTTTCCAGTGAAACAAAAATTGGGTTACTCACCACGACAGGTTGGCGCTTGCCCTCTTTTGCTCCCATGACGCGACCTAGCTCAAGTCGTTCCCCAATAGCAGCAACAATCACAAAGGAATCTTCCTTGAAAACGAGGGGTAAGGTTTGCTCAAACTTTACCACTCCTTGCCCGAAGGCTTCAGGATGTGTCGCTCGGGTTCTGGATAATCCTGGCTGCAATTGACCATTTATAAAAACCTCAACACGATTAACATCGAGCCAATTCGCGCATTGTATTTTGACATCCAAACTTGCCTCGGCAGTCGGTATTGCCACCTCATCACCAACTTGAGCGGACTCCTTTAAACTGCCATGATTGAGTGCGACGTTCATAAACGGGCCGGTAGACATCACTATCTGCCCTGCTTCGAGCCTCTGAGTCATTTCGCTTGTGGAAATCTCAGACGGTTCATCGGTGCTACATCGGATCCAATTACGCAGGGATCCGCTGCCATGCCAGTTGTAATGGGCGTCGGTGTTAACGACACCCGGGATCCTTCTTCCTGAAGCGATCAACTGCATCCAAGGTCGCATCCGATTAGCATCAGGATTCTTCATCTCCGAGGTCTGTTTCTCGTCCAGAAAAATCATCTCCGGTGGATGCACTTCGACCACATCCATAAAATCCAACATTTTTGAAAACCCACCATCCTCAGCCCCATCAAGATTGCGATCTTTCAACATCTGCCGCATGTTGGGGTGATTACTCTGAACAACCTTTTCGGAACCGTCATCCCACATTGCTAATCGTGCGATCTGATTCACCGGATCACGATTATCCGTTCGCGGACCCCCGCCATCCTGCTGACGAGGTGACCATTTCAAGGGAAAAGCGTTTTGATGATTGATGGGCAAAAGTGAACCGGTCAGTTCCATTCCAGTGCAAGTGGCCATCAGGTGTGATGCACCGAGAATTGCTAACTGATCATCATAAGATTCAATCCTTTGATGTTCGGTGCAGGGTGCAAACTCTAAATGTTCGCATAGGAGATTCTCAACGCGACCTAATTGATCGGAAGTGTTATCGCCCGAGGGACTACTGTGACTGTGCAATTCCGCACTCACCCACCCAGTTGTATCAACAACCCGACGCATGGTTGCTTTGAGTTTCACCTGTTGGCCAGGCGAGACGACTATTTCTCGGTATTCAACATCGTACTCAGGCCCACGGCTAATCAGGACATCGTAGGCTCCCGGAGGAATGGATCGTAAAATGGAACCGTCAGCTGAGTAAACACAATTACCCACCGAACCGCTCTGGCTATCAATTCCAAAAACCGGATCCGAAGTACTTTTTCCGTCTGATTGAGTTTTACCAAAAAAGGTTACCTTGCAAGGAATACCCTCTCCATCTTGATCAGAGACGGAGAGTTTTACACTCGCTGCTGTACCAATCGAAAAGTCGTGCGATTTTGGTGTGGACGGAACCACAAATTCAAACTCCTTTGTTTCATGACCAATTGCCTCGACCCGCAACCGGTAATCACCCTTCGGCAGATGAACGGTTGACTCACCATGCTCAGCAACCATCCAAGTGTTGGACTCAAGATCACGAGAATGCTCTGACTCGATCACCGTCAGACGAACTCTTGGTTGATCACCCACCGCTCCTTTGATTGAAATCCTTTGAGGTTTCCCTCCTTTCACCATTCCCCATAAATCAATCGGGGAAGTAGCCGCATAAAGCCTGGTGCGCCACCGTAAACCGTTATCAATTGCTTCAAGAGCATCACCGCCGTACCGCAATTGCCTCATGCGATCATTGCTCCAATCCGCGGCAGTTTGCGTTCTTACATTCATGAATCCGTAGGTTTGCCGAAAATGCAAATCTTCGCAGTAGGCAACTCCAAGCGAATCAACCTCTTTAAAAGTAAAAGTACGATCCGCACGAACTCCATCAATGGGCTTCACCTTGTCTGTCTTCGGATTCTTAATGGTAAAGCTGACATTAATACACGCGTCACCTTCGGCCAGCCGATACTCAACCTCTGCGACACTTCCATCATTTGCGACAGAGCCGGACGACTGGCAACGCCAGTAAGCTTCTCCCGCCTCGGTAACACCAAACTGAACACCCTCCGATTGGTGAAATAGGTAGCGTCCGGCACCCGGGTAATAGCAACTGAGCTGATCCGATAAATCTTCCCGTCGAGTGAAATCAACAATGCACGCCCCAACACCACGGACGGTCATATTTGCATCCCGCCCCGCCGTTGGTCGGGCAATAACAGCGATCAGCTGATCATTCTGTAAGACGTAATCACCGTCGATCCAATCTGTCTCTTTTCCGGTAAGTGGGCTCGAGGGGTTAGATCGGAAGAGCACACGT
>CAXQOB010000170.1:0-5190 GCA_964225475.1 Candidatus Nitrosopumilus sp.
AACTTGCTGTAGCCACGATCTGAGTTTGCCGCTGTCCTGCTGGTCCGCATAGATTCGTCCCAGGAACGCTTGGATTTGTGTTGAGTCGGGGAATTTCTTGGCCAAGTCACCGCAAAGCTTTGCAGAGCCCGGGATATCGCCCTCGGTTTTTAACCCTCGAGACATCACCAGTAGTGCTGGTACCATCTCATCTCCGAAATCTGGCTTTGCCATTGATTTGTCAAGAAATGGATTTCCGAGTGTTACCATCGAGATGAGTTCTTTTTCTTCAATGTCACCGGTTTGAGCAAGCAGTTTAAGATAGACACCTGCCTCTCTTCTTCGTCCTTGATTGTTCAGGATCGTTGAGAGACTTCGTACGACGCGAGTTCTATCACCCGGTAACTCCAGTAACATGACAAGCTGCCTCTCGGCCTGATCAAATTCGTTGAGACTGATTAACCATTGGGATGCTTTCCAGAGTGCTGCAACTTTCAGCTCGGGACTTTCTGACTCAATGGATTGCAACGTTTGAATTGCCTGTGCTTTGCGTCCTGAGGTGGCTTGGATATCAGCCCAGAGGAGTAGCACCTCGTGATCGTTTGGGGTCGAAATGAGCAAGGGACGCAGTTCATTCTCTGCGGCAACTGGATTCCCCTCCTGAACAAACTGCCGCGAGTTGTTTAATCGCTCTTGCGGTGTCTTCGCTTTTGCAATCTGTTCTGTTTCTTTCTGTTTCTTTGCCTTTAATAACTCCTCTGCGGTTGGCCCATCAGAAGATGAGTTGCACCCGGTCCAGAAAGTCAGAAGGCAGAGTCCAGAGACCAGCCAAAGAATTTGGTTTTGATTCATCAACGCGCCGTAAGGATGAATGGCGATCCTTCACCTTCGATGAGGATGATCTGGGTATTGGTCGGTATCGGTCCAACGGTTTCCTTTTTTCCTGACGGCCATGTGACAGTCATTTCTTCGATAACGCTCGCGTCCGCTACGCCAAGGTGGAGTTCGCGTTGGCTGGAGCACATGTATCCGTCACCGGCAAACAGCTGATGGTGAACCGTTCTGCCATCGACACTAAAAGAAACACGAGTTCCGATCGCATCACGCTGACTCTCCGTGGCAACTAATCGCATGCTGATCGATCGTCCCGTTGAGGTAGAGTGGTTCATGAGAAGACTGGCAGGTTCGAAAAGATGCGTGATAGCCATATCGCTTCGGCCATCTCGATCGGCATCGAGAGTGACCAGTGCACGCCCCAGATGATCCTTCTCGAAATAATCTCCAAGGGTAGAATTGGAAACAATTGTCCAACTCCCTGCCGGGTTGAGTTCAAACAGTTGAGCTGGCATCTGAAAGGTCATTTCTTCATTGTCAACATCATCAACATGTCCGTTGGTAATCATCAGCTCTTGAGTGCTGTTGTTATCAAAGTCAATCCATTCAGTGCCAAATCCCAGTAGGTTTATCGATGCTTCGCCAAGCCCGGACGGAAATGAACGATCAACCCAAATCCCGTTACCGACCTGTTCATAATAGGTGTTATGGTCATCCGAGAAATGGGTAACAAACAGATCAACATCCCCGTCTGCATCCGGGTCACCGGCTGCAATTCCCATGGAGGCTTGAGAAAAAGATCGCCCGCTGATCGCGACGCCGCGGACAGAGGCAACTTCGGTGAACTGGAAGGTGTCGCCAAGACGGGTACCCGACCATAAATGATTAACGGTCATGTCATTAGCGACGAAGACATCGAGGCCCTCTCGGTCATCCAAGAAGCCCACCTGAAGACCCAAGCCACGGCCCGGTGTTTCTTGACTCAGCCAGCTCTGCGTAACTTCAGCAAACGTACCGTTAGGTTGACCTTTCCAAACGCGATCAAGTTCAGCGGGGAACTTCAGTGGGGTACAACTGCCAAAGCGTCCGTTTCGGGTCTTGCAGGGTACTTGGTACGGGTCGTTGCCACCGCAATAGGCTGTTTCGAAGAGATCGATAACGCCGTCGCCGTCAAAGTCCGCGAGGGTCGCAGAGGTTGTCCAAGCATTACCCGAAAGGCCAACCTTTTTTGATACTTCTGTGAACGTTCCGTCCCCGTTGTTTTGGTAGAGACGATTCTGGCCAATGTTCGCGTCAAAGAGGTCGGGGAATCCATCCTCGTTGAAATCACCGACCGAGATGCCTTGTCCGAAACCACTGTCTTGGTAGCCAGTTAATTTCGTGGTTTCCTTAAACTCCCCAGCGTGGTTTCTGAAGACGCGATTCGGAGCTGAGTTGGATTGTCGCGGAGTTCCGTTAAGCATTGCTGCGGCAAGGTCCGGCCATCCATCCAAATCGTAATCGATCACTCCGACTCCGCCCCCCATACTCTGGTAGATCCAGTGACCTTCCGTGGTCGCCTCCGGTGCGACCTCGCAGGTGTGTTTCCAGTTCCTTTCGCGTGATTCATCGATGAATCGTAGCTTCGAAATTCTTTTGGGGAGTTCATTTCTTTGGATTTGGTTTTCGTCATTCCACTCGAGAGAAGGGAGGTCGGAAAGATCAATTCGGTTGGTGATCGCTAGTTCAGGATCTTTCCAAGGGGTGTCAGCAGTTAGGCGGCTGCGTATGGATGTGTACTGCTCCCTAAGGTCCTTCAATGGGAAGTTTTTTAGGGTGGTAGCTAATCGAGCCCACGCCTCCGCTTCCCAGATTCTTCCCATGGAAACCAAAGCTTTTGCAACTTCCATTGCCGCTTGTTGAGAGGATGCTTCACGAATGAAGTGAGTGGTCCAGGCATCACGAAGCTCAGCTCGTTTTTCAATCTGCTCACCGACAACCTTCGCTTCGGTATCTCGCTGTATTTGTCTTAGTGCACTGGCCAGAGCTGGCAGAAGTTCAGGATGACCTCCATCGTCCAGTTTGACACCTTCCCAGTAACACTTTGCCGCTTGTGGGTGCTCCTGAATTTGCTCAGCCCATGCACCTGCAACCAGCCAGTGCATTGGGGTCTGCTCCGCGCCAGCCGGAGTTGTCTTGTGCCACTGGGGAATCTCTTCAAAACGGTTTAGCTCGATCAGCGCAACGCCATAAAGAGAGTGAGCGGGAACGAAATCAGGATGCGATTCAAGCACCTTTGACAGTTTCTCAGCAACCTGTTCCCATTTCATACTGGATGCGTCCATCTTCGCCAGCCCGAAGAGGAGCCGCTGGTCTTTGGGGTAGCGGTCAAGCATCTTATTGCAGAGGTCACCATCGGCTTGGGTTCGCTGCGGGTCAGCGAGAACCTGAAGCACTTCGGTGCTTGATTTACCGTGTTGCATCAGCCAGCGACTTGAAGGCACAGCCAACTCAGGAAAACCCAGCATTGCGCTAAGTCCAATCAAGTCGTATCTCGCTTGCAAATGATTTGGGTATTGTTCAACACGACTGACAAGGGTTTCCATACTCTCCATCGCACGATTCGCCTTCATCAGCTCCATCGCGAGTTTGTTGAGCAGAGGTTCGGAGGCGGTTTCGGCGAGTTCAACTGCTAGTGTGTACTGGTCAATCGCTTCATCGGTTTGCGAATTGGACGATGCGAGGTCACCTGACAACTCTACAGCTGCAGGGTCTTGTGGGTTCTGCAAGAGATACGACTTGAGCATGCTAATCGCACCGTCTCGATTCCCCCTGCTAAGTTCAATCCGGATTCGAGCGACAGTAATAGAACTGGGAGCGACCGGCTCGGACGCGTCTTGCATCGTCAGGTCGGGTGAGTTCTGTGAGCTTCCCGGGCAGCCGATGAACAGGAATAAAATGAAGCCGGCGATCGACTTCCCACCGAGCCTGACCCATCGAGGCGGACACGGCTCTTGCAAGGGGTCCGGTTGATTAGGTGATGGATAGTTTTGCACAGCAAATATTTCGGGGTGTCTAAATCGTCGGGTGAGGTGGTAACTCAGGCTAGCTTTCCTGGCTTCTGCATGAGTGTGGGTGCCCACCGGCAACTAAAAAAGGGTTCTTGATCCATTCGATAAGTGTTCTGACGGATTCGTTCGGTGGTCTTGACGAACAGGTTTCAAACGAGATCTTCCTGCATGCCATCGTGTCCGATCATAACGGTATATATTAACGAATAATCCATATTTTGTGGCACGTTTCGTTCCGTAGCAATGCAAATCTTGTTGACGAGCGATTAACTTTCATCGACATTATTACGGTCCTTTTGATCCTTTTGTTGGATCAACCCTGCCATCCTGATTGAAATACATGGCAGTGAAACTGATTTCGTAACCGCCAAAACAAGGCAGATTTTCGATGACGCTCAAGTTTTTCCGACTCACCTTTGCTGTATTGATGGTAGCTGGCACTCTTTCCCTCGTTGGTTGTGGTGATACCGGCGGTGAAGCTGTCTATGAGGGTGCGGAGGACCAAACACAGGAAGAAATGCAGGAAGCGGAAAATTACATGCAAGAGATGGAGTCGCAGATGCAGCAGCGAGAAGGCGCTCCTCAAGAACCTAAGTAGTCGCGACTGCCGATACAGTTAATTGTGTACCTGTCGCAATTTACAACAGACGATTTCTAGATCTATTTTGGTCGGTTCATCTTTTCAGATGAGCCGACTTTTTTTTGCCACCTTGCTAATTCCGCTTGAAAATAAGGCTTCGAATCGTCGAAAGTGTTGGATGACTATCACTCTATCGCAAGCGCATCTCACCGAGCTGTTTTGGATCGGCTTGAAAAGGTAGAACGGGCGCAAATCGGGTGATCGGTATCGAGAGATTGGACGAGCATCCTTTTGCTGACAGCAAACGGGTCACCCTCTGGCCGTACCTAGGCAGACTGTAAGGCCATTACCAGGCCGAACCAACCCTCTGACTTTCACCTCTTCTGGGTCTCCTTTTTGTGACGTGATGTGGAGCGAGAAGTCTCGTTTTGCTCCCTTATTGTTACAGCCTGTTTGCCTGTTGAACCTGTGGCGAATAAATTCCCCTTAATGTCTAGCGAGCAGGTTCTGATGGCCTAAGTGGGGGGTTAACCTCGGGCTAAGTTTTTTGCCGCGTTTATCACTGTGCGAGTTCTGCGTTATCGCTCTTTTCTAAATGGACGCAGGAAGACATTAATTTGCACTAAGGGCGTAATATAACGCGTTGTATCGCTGGTAAGCTCTTTCGATCGCGTTTGATTGGTTGCCGAGGGACATGCCGTTTCTCCGGCAAGTTTTCCCAAAAAACGATAATGCACGTTGTAAAAT
>CAXQOB010000171.1:0-19539 GCA_964225475.1 Candidatus Nitrosopumilus sp.
TACCCGGTAGCATGATCGGTCGTTCCTTGACAACTTGGATGACACCTGGACCAATCACCGGACTGATTTTCGTCAGCATGAACGTACTGGCATTACTCATCTGGTTCAAATACGGACTGAGTTGGCTAGCAGCCAGGAGCCTGTCAGTCGACGAATACACCCCCGTCAGCAAGATGCTGAACTCGACCTACGATCTCAGCAGTACCTTTGCGGCCTATCTGATAGTGACCCTCATTTTGGTTAAGTGGCTGTTTGTATTAATTCGCCGAAAACAAAACCCTCGAATTGAGGTCGGTGCTGCCGCGTTGATAGCCATCACCCTGCTTATGGCTCTTATTCCCTACGCAGTTGGTTTGTATCTAAATGAATTTCGCCCCTACCGATATACAAATTGGCAGCTCACTAATTGGGTTTGGACTCTCTACTCCATCTATGATGGAAATCCTCCAGCCGCAACAACGTTGATGATCAAGTCACTCGCTTGGATTGGTGTGCTCGCCACCGTGATTCTCAATCCGAAAGTGACCCGACCCAGAAAAACGGCTGTGCCTCAACGTGTGAAGCAGGAACTGAGTGCAGCGAGTCCGGCTGAGGGTAATACGACGACGTTTCCAATTGATCAACCGTGATGAGTTGATCAACTATGATTAGATCGGGGGGTTAAAAACAAAATAACCGAGAAGAGTGTTCGTTGATCGATCTGACACCTACGAACCGATACACTTATTTCGTACACTCGGGTTTCCCGCGAGCGATAATTGTTCTCCTTTCCTGATCCACTTCTAGCAACCGCTCATCTCCACGAGGAGAAGCCATGTCATCCGACCCTGGTCACCCTGCACCGGACTCACCGAATCCAAATGAATCCACTCCGCCGGTGCGCGCACGTGTTCCCGATCATGTTGCTGATGGATGCTTTAGCTCCGGGGCTATTGTGATGACTGGCCCCAGTGAGTTCATCGTCGATTTCCTTCAAACCGTCGGACGTCCTCATCGAGTTGCAAAAAGAGTGATCGTGCCTCATGCCGTGATGCCTCAGTTTGTCGACGCCCTCCAAACCAATCTTCAACTCTACAAAAATCGGTTTGGAGATCCTCCACAACCTCCCACACCCACCCCACCACCAGAACGTCGACCAACACCACAAGAAATCTACGACGATCTAAAAATGCCAGATGATGTACTCAGCGGTGTTTATGCCAATGGCGTAATGATCGGTCATGGTGCAAGTGAATTCGGTCTCGATTTCATGACCAGCTTTTTTCCTCAATCCGCGGTAAGCGCAAGGGTCTTTTTAGCCGCCGGCCAAATCCCGAGGCTACTTGAATCACTTCGCGGTGCAATTCAACAACTACAGCAGAGGCAACAAGCAATCCAAGGAAGCGGACCAATCCAAGTCTCTGCAGGAGGGCCGCAACTGCCTCTGAACCCAACCGGACAAAATCCGGCTCAAGAAGTTTCAGAGGAATCGGCCGCGCCCGAGGAAACAACAGGAGAAAGCTCCTCCTCGGAAGCGGACGATATCGCGAGTAATCAATCTACGCCAGAGTCGAAGCATGACCCAACTGAATCGGCGAACCTGAATCGGACAGACACAGATCCGCCCGATCACCCTCAAGATGCCGGACAGGATTCAATCGACTCCAAGATTGAGCCAGAGGATGATCCGGAGGAAGAATCCTGAGCAATTCAAACCCTCAACAAAGCCCGCACGGTTGGCTCGCTTTATCCGCTCCAGCCACCTTCCCCTCAATGGACTGAAATCCGTGAAGCCATTGAAACCACAACCGCTTCAACAAAAACTACCAAAGGCAGATTTGCCGACTGGGGAACCCTTGATTCTTGCGAGTGGATCCCCGCGTCGAGCACAATTATTGCAATCGGCAGGCTATGAATTCACCATCTCCGTTGCCAGCGATGAAGCGGAATGCGGGATGTGCAGCCGGGAGACCGCACCTGAATTGGTTGCCAGGTACGCCTATCGAAAAGCAGCCGATGTCGTGAGCCGTTTTGAATGTGGTTTGGTTTTGGCAGCAGACACCGTCGCTTCATGCCTTGGTCAAATACTCGGGAAACCCCGTGACGTCGATCATGCTGAGTCGATGCTGAGGATGCTTAGTGGCAGAAAACATGATGTGTACACCGGAGTCTGCCTCTGGTCAGTCCAACAGAACCAATGTTTGGTGGAGGTGGTCAGAACGGAACTGGAGATGTCCCCGCTATCCGAGGAGATGCTGGAGTCGTACTTGGACTCCATGCTTTGGGAGGGGAAGGCGGGAGCTTTTGGCTATCAAGATGGAAACGACTGGCTTCAAGTCCTCGGAGATGGCAGCGAGAGCAATGTGGTCGGACTACCCATGGAGCGTTTGGCCGAATTACTGGAAAATTTCGCCGAAAAAGCCGAAACCGTTAATATCGATACAAACTGCCAGGACACTGAGACTAAGCCGAAATGCTAGCATCGCCCTGGTGGTAGGCGGTTCTTGCACTTTGGCGGTTTCTCATGCTTCAAGAAAAAGTCCGAATTACCTCCCCGTTATCCCGGCACCGGCTGCCCGCACAGATTCTGTGCGTCTTGCTCTTCTACTTGGCAACCTCTCCGACGACTGCCATGGCGGAGAACTGGGCGGAAAAAATGTTTCCCGTTCGGTCCCACGATTTTCGATCGGTTGGCCGAGGGGCCAAGAGCGAGTATCGGTTTGAGATCACCAACCCCTACGAGCAAGATGTTCACATCGCGTCGGTAAGAACCAGTTGTGGTTGCACGACGCCCACGATCAACAAGCGGACATTACGAACCCACGAAACGGGGGAGATCATTGCCTCGCTCAATACGGATTCATTTATCGGGCAAAAATCTGCCACTGTGACGGTCACCTTTGATCGTCCTTCCTTCGCGGAAGTAAAGCTCAAGGTGAGCGGCTACATACGAACCGATATCTCATTTGACCCACCTGAAATGAACTTTGGTGAGTTTCAGTCAGGGGAAACACCTGAACGTGAAGTTACGATCACGCATGTCGGTAATCCTAATTGGGAAATCACGGATGTGCGTAGCCATTGCCGTCAACTAAAGGTGCGGCTTCTTTCAGTGGAGAGATCAAGTCGCAAAGTAGAATATCGAATGAGTGTAAGACTCGAGGGAGCAATACCTGACGGTGAAATGAGAGAGCGAATCACGCTGATCAGCAACGACCCAAAGTTTCCCACTACCGAGATGCTGCTGTTTGGTAGAAGCGAACCCCTGGTTTCAGTATCACCAGCTGCTGTGAGCTTGGGAGATGTAACCGCTGAGGGCATCAAAGAGCAGCGACTGATCGTCAAGTCAGAGGAACCATTTGAGGTGCGTAACGTTCTGTGTGAGGACCCTCGAATCGAATTTGAAGTAGGCGCCGGGAAGAAAAAAGTCCACTTTGTGAAAATGAGATTTCGCGGTAATGGTTCAGCAGATTCAGTCGCTCAAGAGGTACAAATCGTGACGGACCTTGCAAATTCGGGGATTGCTTCCTGTATTGTTACGGGTCGTATTCGATAATTTCACGCACTAGGATCATGTCACGATACACTAGATCGTGACATCAACTCCCCGATGCGAGAAAACCGATGCATGAAGCGATCATTAGCGATGCCCTCGAGACGACCTTCCACGACTATCGACTCACCCGGGGTGAGCGACAAGGCTTAACCCGTCTGCTTGACGAACACGCATCACACCAGACTGCTCGAGATTTCATTCGCTCTGAGTCTTTTCGTCTAGCCACAGCAGCCATCGTTGACGCGAGCACGATGGATCAGCCAATGATCATGGACTGGCTGGAGCAAATTACAAAGCTGCTGGTGCATCTGGAACGCGAAAGCACAGCTGTAAAAGCTAGGAATGAGGCCTTCTTTAGCCCCAGAGATAACTGTGTCCATCGCATTGGACAATTACTCGCTAATGCCAAACGAACAATCGACATCTGCGTTTTCACGATTACAGACGATCGCATTCGGCGAGAAATCCTTGATGCTCATCAGCGTGGAGTTTCCGTGCGAGTCCTATCGGATGACGATAAGTCTGGTGACCGTGGTTCCGACGTGCACTTCTTGAAGGAGAAAGGTGTGGATGTCTGCTTTGATCAATCGAGCTACCACATGCACCACAAGTTTGCGATCTTTGATCAACGCACCCTACTGACCGGCAGCTACAATTGGACCCGCAGTGCGGCAGAGCACAACGAAGAAAACTTTTTGATCACACGTGATAAAGAATCGTGCACTGCTTTTCAAAAAGAATTCGATCGTCTTTGGGAAATGTACCGTTAAGGAATAGGGCGGTTGCGATTCCAATACCACCCGAGACAAGACAAGGCCGTCACCACCAAAAACAGACACACGCAAACCACGCTGATTGGCACTCTTTCCAGTACCAGCAAGGGCAGCCCAATGGTAAGCATTCCGCCGCCAACAAAAGGCGAGGACAAGGGTGCGGCAAGTGCGTAGTCTTCTGCCGCTCCCGACCGCAGCTTTGGATCAACTAAGCGGAGCAGAACGAAACCAGTCGCTGTCACTCCCGTCGACATTCCATAATTGATCAAACCTAACTCAAACCAGTGATCACTCGGAAGTAGGTGCCTCGACAAAACAAGTAAACAAAAGCCTGTCCAAACGAAACCAGCCAAGAGTAGTACCACAAGTGGCCCGAAGAAGGTTTGAACTACCTCAAGATTCAAGGTTGCGATTGCAGCGAACACCAATAAATCCATAGCTAGCGAGGTCATTGATTGGATCATCGTGACATCCAGTAGCGTCTCACGGCCAATGACGACAAGCAGTTGACGCAGAAGGAGCCCACCGAAGAGCGTGAAGATAAAAAGTGGGAAGCTACTGATCACAGCCGAGAAGCTCAATTTCTTCTCTAATTCGGCCTCTCCAGCAAGAAGAAGAGTCTCTTCTTCGCCATAAATTGTCAATGCTCCCTGAGCTTGAACGGAGCCCCCGCTCCGCGGATCGACGGCCGGTTTCTTTTTGACGGCAACCCCATCTGGAAAACTCTCTTTTGATCCATCACTCACCCCTTCGATCGCCGAATCTGGTTCATAAATAGCGGCAATTGAGTTAACACCCTGATGGATTCCCCAGCCTATGCAGGTCGCCGCAATGAGCAAGATGAAAGCGGTTCCGAATCTCCGCCCTTTTTCGTAAAAAACACTGGCATGATGATCGACGCTTAAAACATCATCATGCCTGCCTGCACTATCAGACAAGGAGACCGGTTGTGTTGCGTTGACTGAGTCACCGTCTAGCAGAGTGCTTTCAGATTCAGGTGAGGTGTCCTCCTCGCCTACACGTTGTTGCGTCCAACCTTTTCGAACACCGAGGTTCACCCAAACCACACCGGTTGCCAAACCATAAACGAGCCCGACCGTCGCCACCAAAACACCTAGATCGCGTCCCGCGTCGAGTTGGATGCTTGGATGTGTGAAAACCTGACCCATTGCGGCAGCTGTCCCATGCCCGCCTGCAAAGCCCGTTTCAATTAACATCCCAAAAGAACTGGGAACATCAGTAAAGGGCTGAATGAAAAGCCAAGTCACGGTCAGGCCAACCATGGTTTGCCCTAAAACGATCACCCAAACCATCAAGCCCTCACGACCGACTCTCGACAATCGTCCACTGCTGGACCGTGACCTACTTGGCTGGAGAAGCATTCCGGCAAAGACGAGGGCAATTAACCACCCAGGCCATTGACTCAAAAAATCAAAGAGAGCGTGGGCATAACTAGATTGACCGGTGGCCAAATTCTCTAATACACCAAAAAGGCGTATCATGAACCAAGCGATCAAACCAGCAATGATTGAAGCAGGAATATGAAATCGTCGAAGAACCTCCAGCTTCTGGCGTGCCAGACCACCCAGTTTCAACATGAGCACCGCGAAAACAACGGCAACACACCAGATCACAGCGAGTTTGAAAATTGGCAAGGAAGGTTACTTAAACGGAGGAAAATAAAACCGTGGGAGAACTGGCCCTCAATAAACCGCGTGGTCGGTTTGATCATCAAATGGTTGGATACTCAATTCTTAAGCAGCTCAAAACATTGCCGAGACTTGCAACGGCTCATCGAAAGTCATTCATGGATACTCGCTGCATGGCAATCTTTTTTCGGAATAACGACTCACCGACTCACCGTGAGTGTCCCTGCTCGGGAATGCGATTCAATGTGTAATAAGCTTCCGAGTGAAGCAACCCATTTCCATCGAGATCTTTTACTCCTGCCGCGACTAACTCATGAACAAAAAGCGGTTTCATACCTTCAACGACCAAACGAACTTTCATGCCATCCTCTGAAACGACTGCACTGCTGATTTGGAGAGACTTTGTTTGCACCTCATCGCTTCCGTAACTCGCATGATAAAGGTAGGTGTAATTCTTCATTTGATAGGATCCCACATCACTTGCTGTCGCAGGATCGACTGGCTTGGTAAAGACCAACTCAAAACCATCAGAACGGGCTTTCATTTCCTTCATTTCAAATGGTATTTTCCCGGTCCAAATCAATCGCTGGAGTCCGTAACTCGCGGACCCAAGACTGCTCCAGCCACGATTACTTAAGCCAACAAACAGACTACCATCACTCCCTTGGATCATCCTCAGAACAGCAGATGCGAAACCAATGCGAAAAGGAAAACACGCACCTTGGTACTGACCATCCACCTGTTCAAGGAACACACGATTCATTCCAGCCTGCGTGAATTCACCCACAAAAAACTGACCGTCGAACGGACCAAAGCTGCCTCCACTATCATCCAAAACGATGTCGGTCGCCGATTGCCCTACCTTTTTGTAAGGAAACCAGACTGCAGGAGGACAGAGCGCAGGGAACTTTTCGATCGCTGCAGGGAGAGGCAAACCATTGGGCACCTCATCCACCTGCGAAACCATCGCTCCGTCAAGATTCATTGAAGCGAGCGATTCTGCATGATGAAAGAAGGCACCATCTCGCAAGTGGTGCATGGAGTTGGTCGCCACCCAATTACCTTGCTGGTCAGTGTAGAAAGCATCTCCATTTCGATTGACACCGATCCCAGCCGGTGAACGCATTCCAGCGCAAGCAGCCTGCCACTTTCCATCCGGGGTCAGCTTCATGCCCCAACCTCGCCATTTACCCTGTCGATACCCAAAGGGCGCTGCAGGTACAGTCCTTTCTTTTTGTTCCGGTGTCAGCCCCATACCCAAATTGAGTGTTACCCAAAGATTTCCATCACCATCGCGTTCCGGACCAAAAGCGTATTCGTGATAATTACCGGTTACTCCCCAACCTTTGGCCACCGTGGAGTACACATCAGCAACGTCATCACCGTCCTGATCACTTAACCGGGTCAACTCACTTCTCTGCGCCGTATAAAGATCGCCTTCATGCAACAAGAGCCCCAAAGGCTCATGGAGTGCGGTGGCGAAACGATGATAAGTGAGATTAACCGGCGGCTCCTCATAAACACCATCAATGAACCAAACTTCACCTTTACGAATTGCGACCGCGAGGCGTTCGTCAGGTAAAAACTCCATCCCACTGATTTCCAAAGGCAATCCCTCAGGCGATGGCTTCCAGCGCTTTGATCGAGATGCACTCGGTGACTTCGAGGCGGTGAGTGTCACAAGACGGTAATACTCTCCCTCACTAATGGGATCCTGCGCCTGAACAAACGTTAAACTGCAGAACAGCAAACAGACCAACACCAGTAATCTTTCGAGCATCGTGACGTTCATTCCCATTCGTAAATAACCTCCAAGCTATGCCTCGGCACACTCTGTAATGTGACGCCCCAGCGTTGGTTTCCGTTGGATTCTGAACCCAAAAAAAGTTTCTCGGAGACGCTTACTTCCGATAACTTACGAGCCCCGGACCGCAATGACTTGACTCGCACGACCAATCCCGTCTCTGACTGATAGGCTGGCGGACTCAACTCAGTTAACTCCGCTCCGCGTTGCAGTACGATTTGTAAAAACTGCCTCCCGCCACCTTCACCCTCTCGGTTGGCTAAAGGTTGGCCACCGTTCTTCTGCTCAGCTGATTCGATACTCCACTGGCGTGAAAGACAGAAACGATCTCCCTTTTCAACCTTGACTGGGGCAATTCGGTCCTGAATGACCCAGTCTCCGATTTGGTAGAGAAAAATGGGTACACCCATTTCATCGAGACGGTAACCTTGAAATTCGATCTCGTTTCGTTCCTCGACTATTTTTCCTTGTCGATCCACCACTGCAAAACTAGACCCAGGTACGGATTGCATCTGATCGTCACCAAGTGGTGTCGTCAATGGAACGAACCGCTCGAACCAGGTGCCTCTGGCGTCAAGAAAACGACCTCGCCAAAACTGATGCAGCCTGATGTTTTCACTATCGAATGCAAAATGAACCTGCTCTGCAAATCCGACCGCTATCGCATGCGTCCCCACCCCCTTCATAAAAGTCCTGACCACCTCAGGTCGCTCCCCCGGGACTAACTCAAAATCCCGGGACATCGTTTCAAGAATTTTTTCAGGCAATGGATTCGTTTTCTTCAGGTAATGCCAAATCGCAGCAATCTGCAAATCGATGTTTCCATCAAGCAAATCTGCGCGATTACTTTTTCCATCCGGAAAGAACGTCGGCATGCGTGTGCGATTTTTCAGCTTGCCTGGATTCTCCAAAAACTGGCGAAACCACGAGGCATTCAAACGCTGATTGATTCCATGAATATCGACACCTACTGCACCGGGTAATTGTTCCTCTCGAAAAACATGACACTCCACGCAACCTGTATTAATTAATTCACGCCCAATCGACTCCAATTTTGATCTTGGAATCTTGGCTGCCAGTGCAAATACTTCTTCCTCGGTCGATGAATCTATGTCATCTGCGTTCGGGAGACTTTTGAGGAGATCAGCCACCTGACCATCATGATAGCTGGGCATACGCATGGTCAGAAATGAACGATGTTTGGTCGCCTTCGAACTAAACACGCCCTTCAATCCACTTGAACTCAACTTTGCGCCAACCCCTGTCAGCGATGGCGGAAGTCGCCCTTCGTCACCAATGTCAATTTTGGAGGTGGTCTCGACATAAGGCTTCCGATTCCTACCTAAACCACCGAGTGAGGAATCGCTTGATTCAAACTGCCTCTCATGGCAAGCAACACAATTCAATCGAACCATTTCTTGCCTGACGTTCACTTGAACTGAACCCAACAGACCGCTTGCACTCTTGTCGGAATCTACCTGAAGACGCCCCAAAGCTGTCGAGATCGCATCACGTTGTTCTTGGTCAAGCTCGTAATCGGGCATCAGACCCGAAGGATTCTCAAGACACGTTTGCTTCTTCTTAAAATTGAGCTGTTTTAGTGGTGTCAGCTTGAGATCAGCCAGTTCACTCGACTGCGAGTGACAACTTGCACAGCCAAAGCGTTGAAAATGCGATCTACCCACCTCAATCTGCTTTGATAACTGCTGGCGATCATTTTGCGAGCGATCGGCGATCGCAGAAACTCCCTTTTGGCCCCCGAACAAATACGCTGCGATATCAGCAGCCTCTGATGACGTTAGCCGCAGTGATGGCATTTGCCCTGCCGGTCGCACACGATGTGGGTCCATCAAAAAAAGCGTTAACGACTGCTTGGTGTATTTTTGGTGTAGATCACCATCTTGCCCCGGACGAAACACCGGAACTGACGGTACGACACGAAGCTGCTGCGTTAGCCCTAACTCCTCGATTTCCTCTGGTTCCAGCTGCTCAAGCAATTGATCAAGCGCAGAAGTCGGTAGATCCATCACCTCGTAACTGGAATCTGGCTCGTGGCAGGCAACGCATCCGACCGTGTGATAGAGCTTACTACCATTCCCTGAGTCTCCTTTGTTCCAGAATTCGTGAAGCACCGGCGAAGCACCATTGGCGCGTGGCAGCGCAACAGGCTGCTGCTGAAACATGAGGAACGCGGCGATTGATTCCACCACCTCCTGACGCGATGTTTCATCTAAGTGCGAAAGAACATCGGGCATCCTTGTCTGCGGGCGTTTTCCGTGAGGGTCCATGAGGTAGTCTTTGACCCATTGAGTATTTAATCGGTGACCTGCATCGCCAAGATCTGGCGCGAGTGTTTTCTGAAGAACCCGATCGCTGGTTGCATGGCACGCCGAGCAACCCAGTTCACTGATAAGTAGCAGCCCTGATTCAAGTTGATCAAAGTCACCCGGCCTCGCGAATCGCTCGAAACCAATCACGAATGGATGCGATGACCGTTTTTCGGAATCAAGTTCTGCCGAAGAAAGCCGCTCATCCTCACCCTGGCCTTCATCCTGCTGGCCGTATGTACCGACGTGTACACATCCGATCATCATGAGCATCACGAAAATGCGAACAAGCAAATCCAAGTCAGAGCTCACCCGACGAACTGACACACGCTCAGTCGAGATAACAGCAAGATTCTCTGTCACCCGTCGCAACTCCGAAACGCAGAATTTCAACACAATCAAAAATCCCTCGTTGACAACCCACTCAATCGAGACGGCTCCTTACATGCAAAACCGACGCGGTCATTCTAAGGCCTTCAATTGAAAGTGCAAAACAAGTCAACCAAACCAACCAAAATCAAGCCGCAGCAACGTTTCCTGTCAGTCCATCCGCGGGCTTGCACAAAAAAATGCACTTACCCGCAACAACCAAAGACTTCACCGCGGCAAAAACTGAACAGCATCAGCAATGACATAACCATCCACACCATCAGAACCTATCACCACACGTGCTCGCTTTTCAAAGGTGAATGTACCGAGTGAATGAAAGAGCCCATCTCCCTGTGGTGCTTTTCTTTGATCGACCAAACGCAACGTAGTCCCACCCGCGTGCGTCACTGTCACTGGCACATTTGAGGCACGATTTTTGTTGGGCGGATAGGACAACCGAACTTCGTACGATCCCGGCTTTACCTCAACCTCATAAACAGCGGTCACATCCGTTCTAGACTGGTTATCATTATGCTGATAACCGCTATCGACGAAACCAAGATTAGCTGCTGACGTCTTCCATCTACCAGTAAACTCAGCACGTCGATCGTCCAAGACATAACCATCCATTTTTCTCGATGAGTTCTTGTAGACATCCTCCAATTCAAGAACCTGACGATCCGCAATCAAGCGAGCTCGCAAAGCTTCGTAGGGAAGGTCCTGAACAGCAATTGAATCATTAATCGACAGACATGCCGCGGTCGCCGCTGACTGACCGAGAATCATAAAAACAGGTTCCATTCGAATTGAACCAAAAGCGATATGACTGGAGGAGACACAGACCGGAACCAGAAGATTCTGACATTGATCTTTCTTCGGCGTTAGCGATCCGTAGGAAATCTTGTAGGGACGCGGAGTACGCACGCCGATGTCCCCCTCATTCTGCACGAAACCATCCGGCTTGATGTAGCGTTGAACATTATGGGAGTCCAACGTATACGACCCCATACCCACCGACTCAGGAGTCTCCTTGAGATCCAAACAATCGTGCTCGGTCATCACGTAATGGCCAATCATTCTTCTTGCTTCACGAACATAGATCTGATGAGGCCAACCACCGTTATCCTGAAACTCATCTTTAGCCAGTCCCCACTGCGACATCGCTTCCCGTACATCTTCGGGAACTCCCGAGTCATTCGCCATAAAATAAAGTAACCCCTTCTGATAGCGTTCATGATCAGCAATGATCTCCCGTCGCCTGTCGTCACTCGCTTCAGGGTAGTCATAGTTCATTCCGATATAATCGGTGCTCACCGGCCCATGGTTGTTGGTGTCCGTTTTATGATTCGGCAAGGGGTCAAACTTGTTGAACAACTGACGCCACCCGGCAACCAACACGCGCCGCATCAACTCATAGCGTTCTGCGTCATAACCCTCTGGCTTGGGAAAGGGAATACGATTCTCAGGCACATTCGTCAGGCACATACGGAAGCAATATGCCTGCAAACGATGATCTGCCGCACCTTTAACACCAGGATGCTCCGCGCTGATCAAAGGCAGGATCCCACTGCTCGCATCTCCAGGCACTCGGTAAGGATCGATGTTTGCCTTGAACCAGTGAGAGTGATGTAGCACCCCGACCTGAACGCCATTCCATTTTTCGTCATACTCATCTGCAGCTTCACGTCCGACGTGATAATCAACGCCGGCAGCCGCCAAAAGATCGCCCTCATAGGTGGCATCGATAAACATCCGACCTTGGTAGCGTTTTCCAGATTTTGTTTGAATCGCTTTGATCTGCCGCCCTGAAATTGTGACACCCTCACTGGACTCTCGATCCAGATACTCCTCTCGATGCACAGTGATTCCATATTCACGAATCAGGTCCTCAAAAACTTGCTCTGCAATGTGTGGTTCAAAAACCCACATTGTGGCATCATCACCCTCCTTGCTGGGCGGACTCTGATTTCGATTCCCGAAGGCTGACTGGTCCTGCCAATGCCAGTTGCTCTTATCTTGATAGTGCTTCCAGACGCGATGATAAAACTCACGGCTGATACCACCAATCGCATTCTTGTTACCAGAATCGGTCCATCCCAAGCCGCCTGAAGACAAACCACCAAGATGCTTTTCGGGGCAAACAATGACCACAGACTTCCCCATCCGTTTGACTTGCACCGCGGAGACAACACCTGCGCTGGTACCACCATAAACAACCACATCGTGAATCACCTCGGACCGAACGGCCTGAACTTCAAAGAGAAGCAAAGCAATCAGTGGTGCCCAATATTGGCTGAAGGACAAATAAAACGAACGCCGTGACAACATAACAACTCCGACTTTTGCTTACCTCGGTTACCCTCGACTGCTGGCCATCCTCGAGACAATCAAGTGTCGGGAATACCGCTCGCGGCTGCGGGGAAAATCCATTGTTCAAATCACTGATAAATATTCTCGGCGACGAACATCTCCGGGAAGCAGCAGTTTAAACTAAAAAGACGGTGAGTATCGCGGCATTGGCAGTTCAAGACATGCAATTTCATGCATTCTTACCGACGGTAAAACAGCAACAAAAACTAGATGCAATCCATCCAGATATGAAATCCAACGAACTCAAAAACTCAGATTCTGCACCGAACAAAATGAAACTCCAATCAAGCCTCAACAGGCGGCAGGTGATGCGGACAGCGTGCCTAACCTCGACCGCTGCCTTCACCAGCCTTGCGATACCGCAACGAGCCTCAGCTGCTTACTCAGAGATCCTTTCGTATCAAGTCATTAGCCCGACCCCCGATCTGTACTGTGGGTGGCCAACATTAACGAGACGAAAGAATGGACAACTGATTCTGGTTTGGTCAGGCGGTCGCGAAGAACATGTTTGTCCCTTCGGTAAAGTTGAACTCATGAGATCCGATGATGAAGGAAAAACATGGACTTGGCCGCGAACCATTCATGACAGCGCCATCGATGACCGTGATGCAGGGGTTCTCGAGACGGACCGTGGCACCTTGCTGGTAACCACCTTTTCCTCGCTTGCCTACCAGAGTGGTCTCAACCAAGCTGTGGCTGCCTTGAAAAACGGAAAAGGAATCTGGACTCAAGAAAAACTGGATCGCTGGCTTGCTGCTCATCAACGAACCAGCAAGGAAACGAGAGAAAAGGAATTGGGCCAATGGATGATTCGCTCAACAGACGGCGGATTGTCTTGGTCTCAGCGTTATCGCTGTCCCGTGAATAGCCCTCACGGCCCCATCCAGATTTCCGATGGATCACTTCTCTACGCGGGAGTTCAAATCTGGGATAAAGAACGTAAAGTCGGTGTTTGCAAATCAACCGACGACGGAATCAGCTGGCAATGGCTTGCGAATCTGCCCATACGATCCGGCGATCAAAGTCGTGAGTACCATGAACTACATGCGGTAGAGTGTGATTCGGGCAAAATCATTATTCATATCCGAAACCATAACCCAAATCACACACGGGAAACGCTTCAAAGCGAATCAACGGATGGTGGTAAGACTTGGACTGAACCTCACAGCATTGGAGTTTGGGGCCTGCCATCTTTCTTGCAGCGTCTGAGGTCAGGGCGCATCCTCATGAGCTATGGCTACCGAAGGAAACCGTTCGGCAATCAGGCAAGATACAGCGATGATGAAGGGGCTAGCTGGAGCGATCCAATCACGATTTCTGACGATGGCATGGGTGGCGATCTCGGTTATCCCAGCACGGTCGAATTATCGGATGGGACCCTGCTCACGGTTTGGTATGAGAAACTAAAAGATTCACCCCGTGCAGTCCTGAGACAGGCAAGGTGGCGTATTCATGAAGGCATCCGATGAAACCAAAAACCACTGGAGCACAAAGACGAAGACACTACGTATCGCTGACGTGCTGAACTTAATCATCGAACGGTATTGGAATTCAGTAGCGTTTTCATCATTGTCCATGGCTGATTCGTTAGAATCTCTACCAAACCACTAATCAACTGTGTGATCCTCTCGTAATGAAAAATATCAAGATCTTCGGCCTATCCCTGGTTTTCACTTTCTGTCTTGGACTGGATACGGGCTGGTGTCAGTCTCAAAAGAACTATCCGCCGGAGCTTGAAAGCTCAAGCACGGAAATCTACAAGACGGTAGGAGAAACGAAACTCAGACTGTGGATCTATAAGCCTGAGGGCACAGTCTCTGAACAACCGAGATCGGCCATCGTCTTCTTTTTTGGCGGAGGCTGGCGAGGTGGAACGCCACAACAATTTCACCAGCACTGTCGTTACCTCGCCAAACAAGGCATGGTCGCAATCACGGCAGATTACAGAGTCCTGAGTCGACATCAGACTTTGGCAGATCGCTGCGTCGCAGATGCAAAATCAGCGATCCGTTACGTACGTCAAAATGCAAAACGCCTGGGTATCGATCCTCACCGTATTGTTGCCGCTGGCGGTTCGGCTGGGGGGCACCTAGCTGCCTGCACTGACCTGATCAAAACACTCGATGAGCCGAATGAAGATCAGTCCGTGAGCAGTCGTCCCAACGCGGTAGCCATGTTCAACCCCGCCTTGATCCTCGCACCCTGGGAGGGAATTGATTTAGACGAGGAAAAACTCAAGGACATTGAAAAACGAACAGGAGTGCCTGCCAAGGAAATTTCACCGATCCATCATCTACGTCAAGGGAGCGCGCCGAGTATTATCTTCCACGGTCAGTCTGACACGACCGTTCCCTATCTCACCGCCAAAACCTTTGCCGAGGCGACTCAGCGTCTGGGTAATGAATGTGAACTGATCGGCTACGCCGGTGAACCGCATGGGTTCTTTAACTATGGCCGTGGGGGCATGCCCGGGCACGCCTACCTCAAGACGCTCTCCCAATTACACCAATTCCTGAACAAGATTAACTTCCTCGCTGAGGGTCCCCGCGGCGTCACACCAGCAAATCACAATGTGAAGCTACGTGAAGCCATGATCCATTCTCATGCTGCAATCGCTGATGCAAAAGCAGCTACCGTTGCTTTCATTGGCGGTTCCATCACAGAGATGAATGGCTATCGCCCGATGGTGTGTGATTGGCTGAAGAGAACCTATCCTGAAACAGAATTCAATTTTGTGAATGCTGGAATCAGCTCTACCTGTTCCACCACTGGCGCGTTCAGATTGCAGCGAGACGTGCTATCCAGCAAGCCAGACCTCGTTCTGATTGAGTTTGCGGTCAATGACGATCAAGATGCTGGTCATTCGCGTGCTGCCTGCATTCGCGGCATGGAAGGGATCATCAGGCATGCAAAGAATCAAAACCCACAAGCAGATCTTGTGGTGACCTACTTTGTTAATCCCCCCATGCTTCAGACATGGCAAGCAGGAAAAACGCCACTGAGCGTAGCAGCTCACGAAACCGTACTCAAACACTATGGGGTCTCATCGGTGATCCTCGCCAAGGAGGTCTCGGAACGCATCACCAACCAAACTTTCACATGGAAAGAATACGGAGGTACTCACCCAGCGGCAGCAGGTAACCGGATTGCCGCGGACCTCGTAAAAGATTTATTGAGCACCGCATGGAGCCTCCCTGAGAGCCTCGCAGTGGAACCCATGGAATTAATGCGCAACTCCCTACCACGGCCAATTGACGACAAATGTTATCAGCACGGGCAGCTGACGGCTGTCACCGCGGCGACTCATGACGCAAACTGGGCGGTTGCAACTCCCAATTGGAAAGCAATCCCAGGATCAATGCGTCCAAGATTTGAAAAGATTGAAATACTATCGAGTTCAGAAATCGGTGCTGAGGTTCAATTGCAGTTCAGGGGAACAGCAATGGGTTTATTCGTACTCGCTGGACCTGATGCTGGCCAGGTGGAGTTCCAGATTGATGATGGACCGGTTGCAACAAAGGATCTTTACCATCGACACAGTCGGGGACTGCATTACCCTCGGACCGTCATGCTTGATGATCAACTCCAGCCGGGTCCGCATCGGCTGACACTCCGTGTCGGTCAGCGAGCTGATCGAGAAAATGCCGGCAGCGCAATCCGCATCATGTCATTCGCCACCAACGCAGCTGAGTGAGACGCCTCGCGAATCCACAAATGGAGCTCCCCGAGCCCCTCTGACCACCCCGGTTCGAGTGCGGCCGAAAACCTCAGCACGAAATGGTGAAGCAGGTAGCCGCCCCCTGTTTTGGGAGATTTTACGCTGAAAAGAGTTTTTTCCCGCAGATGGAAGGAACCGAGGCCGGAATTGGAGTGAATAGAGGGCAAAAAGACAGAAAAACGGGGGAAGTAAACCTTTTCCAAATCGCATCTGTTCGCTACTCTACCGACTTCAATCGATGGAAATCGATCCAATTGGAGCGGTTTTCGTCATCGGGGCGTAGCTCAGCCTGGCTAGAGCGCCTGCTTTGGGAGCAGGAGGTCGCACGTTCGAATCGTGTCGCCCCGACTCTTTGGAACCAACGATTCACTGTTGGATACGGCCAGACGTCCCTCCACGTCTTCTCTCTGGTGCCGGAAGCTTGATTCCCCCGCTGCCCTACCAAGGTCTCTCAAAGCCGAGCATAATCCGCACCGGCACCTTCAGCGCACTTGCACGCTAGCCTCTGGACACATCTGGTGGCGGATGATGCATTCGGACGATCGAATTTCGTGCCCGCTACCCCGTCCGCATTGAAAACCACCGAGTCGAAATCCAGAGACATCATTGTGTGAAATGAAAAATCCAAAATCCGCGAAGTCAATCGATAAACAGGGCTCTCTCTCCATAGACCCCAACTGGAGAAAAACTCATGTCAACGACGCTATCCCAACACCAAACGGAAACACAACCGCAGGCGATCACGCAAACGTCAAAAGACCAGCGGGAGGGTTCCTGGGCACCAGCCCTATCATTACTGTTCGTCAGCGCGGCTGTGATCATGACATTGAGTCTTTTCTGGGAGCAAATCGTCCAGTTTGCAGAATTTTGTCTCTTTGCGATCATCGCCATCGTTTGGATTATCAGCCTCGTTGCCCAAGGGTAATGGCTGCATGTTGCTGTCGCGGAATTGATGCAACGAGGCAACAAAAAGATCGCTTTGTCCACACCTCGGGACACGAATCGGGCCCAACGGTCACCAAGCAAGCTCAATGAATACTAAACGGTGCTGTGGATTTGAACAGGGCGTTAGGTTTAAACAGCCTTTGGAAGATTGATCACTCGAGAGACGATGTACGGATTACTTGTATTCTGAAAAGGCTATCTGTTCATTGACGACTCAATGTTCGGATAAATCAAGCTCAATTGAAAACACATCATAGGATCTAGTTATATTAGGGCCTTCCGAGATCTCTCCATTGGGCTCAAAAAATGAATCGAATCTGGTACATTCGCAGGTCTGCGGAAGTCTACCTGATGACGACGGTTCTTCTCTTTGCGCTGCTCATTTGGATCCCCGTCTTCTTTCCAAACTTATTAAGCTCTTGGAATCTTCAACCCTCTTTGTTCTTTCGTCAGTGGATTACCTTCAACGGTTTGGCAGGAGTGTTTTATTTTGCAGTGGTTGCGGGCAAACAACACTCAGAGCCTTTCAACTGGATCAAGTTCGTTCTATTCGGCTTTCTCGGATTTGCAACATTTGGTGTCGCGACGCTTGGCTACTCCTTGTATCAGCTAGCACAAAACGCGTATGGACGCTCCAATCGGTTTGGACACAAGCCGTTTATCACTTCCGCGCCGGGTCCGGGTCTTTGGTGGAGCTTCAAAGAGAAGAAATGGTCACCGTTAATACTACACGCACTCTCGCATGCTGAATCACCCTCGGTACGGTTGGCCATTGATCGTCAAGTGATTTGGGAATCGGACATGACCTCCGAATTTCATCACATTGGTATTTGGATAGCAGAGCAGATCCTGACTCGTGACCAACAGCTTCGCTCGACCCCGTCTGTCTTCCAAGAAATCCTACAAGCCAAGCGAGCGTTACTGAAATCAGAGACCACGGATTCCGAATTCGCCACAGCCTATCAGAACCTCATTCTTCAAACCGGTGACGAATGGCCATCGAATTGGTGCAGTGGGATCAATGCACGCTATGCGCTCAAAGAATGTTTCATCAACAGCCTGACCCCTCATCAGGTGCACAAAAGTCTTTATCAAGCCGCAATTTCAAACGCCATGCATGCTCGATTCGTTGCCCGTTGCGAAGCCCTGAACTGCGACCTTGCTACAGTGACCACAGAAGAGACAATCAAGGAAGGGGAAACGCAGGGAGAGGTACGGATCCGCGGTGTTGACTGTCCCGGAATTGAGGCTTGTGATGAAGCGATCTCCGGCACGTGCGAAAGTTACGAAACCCGTGTCTTGGATCAACAAGAACGCTGCTTGACCTCGCACTTTTTTCTAAAAATGCTCAGCGGGCAGGAGTGAGCAAAAGATCAGGATCGATTGAACACAGAATCAAACTGATAGTAAGGAATCGAATCAAAAACCCCCGAATCACAACAAGAGATGAGAATTCGGTAAGAGAGAGCCACCATGGACCAAGCACCCAACCCAGGCAGCAGCACCGGCAGCTTACTCCGGCGACAATCAATCCAAGAAATACTTAGGGTTCTGGAACACGAAAGAGAATGGACCGAGCATTACTGTTGGTACCTTGAGAACGTCTTGTCAGAACCAGCCAAAGAACTTTCTTCCAGCGAACATACACGACGCCAAAAAATTGAGCGACTTGTTCCGCCGGCGAGACTGGCACAATGGGCGGAGATAGCAGAATCTCCACAAGAACTTGAAAACCTTTTCGCCTGGATGCAAGGAAGGCTCGACCTCGCCCAACACCTTCAGGATCAGTTTTCTGATCTTGATGCAAAACCTTGATACCTAGGGGCAAACAACGACTGATCCGGCTCCGCCGTCTTCAATCGCGGCTTAGGCTTATGGTCACAGAGAAAAACTAGGGATCGATTTCGTGATTTACTTTCTCGAGCAGACCCTGATATGCAGCAACGGAACGCGGGAAAAAGACCTCGGGTTTTTCACGGATCCCAAATCCCTGCAAACCGATCGGCCCCTCGTAGCCGCGATTTTTTAAGACTCGCAGTACACGTGTGA
>CAXQOB010000172.1:0-23892 GCA_964225475.1 Candidatus Nitrosopumilus sp.
GCCAAGCCTGCGCGTGGAGAGGCACCGAGGTGAAAAGCTGGCCAACTGCGGGTCGCTCGAACAATTTCATTGATGTACCAGACAAGCCGGTCTTCAATTAGTACTTCGCTGCAAAATTTCATCACCGACAGAATGGTATCGGGTGATGCAACCGTATTCACCTCTTCTTCAAGTCGTCGGTTCAGATCTACCTGAAGGCTATGCATTTTTAAAATTTCAGCTTCTTGTTCAACGCTTGGGTAGTCAACATTCAGCTTGAACATGAAGCGATCTAATTGAGCCTCGGGTAGGCTGTAGGTTCCCTCACTCTCGAGCGGATTTTGAGTTGCTAATACCAAAAATGGCCTTGGAACCGAGTGACTGGTTCCATCGACTGTTACCCGATATTCCTGCATGATTTCCAAGAGCGCAGCATGCGTTTTTGCTGGGGATCGATTGATTTCATCTGCCAGTAAAAACTGCGTAAAAACTGGTCCTGGCCGGAACTGAAAGGTCGACTTCTGCATGTCGTAAACCGGGGCCCCCGTGATGTCCGACGGCATCAGGTCAGCAGTGAATTGAATACGTCCACACTCACATCCTAAGACGCGTCCCAATGCTCTCACGAAAAGGGTTTTCCCCAAACCGGGTACCGATTCAATCAGGACATGACCACCGGAGAACAGCGCGGTCAGGGTGCCTTGCACCAATTCATCCTGACCAACATAGATTTTGGATAACTCCTTGGTGATCGCCTCGTAAAGTTTCTTAACCTTTATCAGCATCTGAGGATCCAGACGCTTCAAAGGCGCGGCGTTACTGTGCTCCGCGGTTCCACCACTGTTGGAATCGGAAGAAAAAGAGGGGTCGGTACTCAATTTATTACCCAATCTGATTTCTTAAACAAAAAATGCGCGGTTCGCATTTCTTAATCGTAACTAACTTTGTTTAGGAGCGAACGACGGATAGGCTTTTATTTGTTGAAAAAAAGATCATCAATCTGCTGCTCTGACTCCAGGTCAGAGCGACTCTTGATCCCCAACACGACGATCTTTCACACCTTCATTTAACTGATTCTCGATACCTGCATCACCAATTGGATCAACGACCACCTTCGTGTTGGAACGATCCGAGCGTGAGGACGCATCAGGATCCGGGTGACTCTCGTGAATTGAAGGTTTGTTTTGAAGTTCTTCAACAACGGCTTCAGCACCTGAGCCCACTTTCATCCCATCGTCGAATGACTCCAAGTCATTCCGCTCTTCCAATCGACGCGAATTGCCATGGACCATTCGGTAATATTCCCCCAACCGCCGCCGCGCGTGGGCGTCACCCTTGGCTTTTTTCATCAGAGCACCGATGGCATCGAGATGAAGTGTGAAATCAGTCGGCGTTTCCCGCTGCACTTTTCGTGGCCGACCAAGGATTGGAATCATCATCAAACAAATAATTCCACCGAGGAAAACACCATGCATTGTGATCAAACTCATTGGCCACTCTGTCAGCATTTCCATCCCGGTCTTCGTGGGTGCCGAGGCACCACCCTCTGCGACAATAATTGGACTCCAGCCGGATGTGAGAAAACCAGCAACCGGCTTCCCGGTGGCATCGAATGAAGGGGAGAGAATAATACGATCCGCTAACTGGCGATTCCATGGCTGCGAAAAGGCGTAGTTGGTCAACAACGAACCACCCGCCACAACAAACACCTGTGAATCGCTCCATGCAGCGGAACTCAATCTCACAACAACCGACTTTTTGTTGCTTGTTTGCACTAAGGGTTCAACCTTGACCTCAGTCGTACTTGCTTCCACATCCCAATCATAAAACCAAGGCATACCCTCTGCAGTAAGTGATCCTGGCCCTGTCTCAACCGACTCTTCAGCATTGGCTGGTGCAGTATATGCGGGTTTATTTGCTGTCCTAGCTCCCCTCCCTGTCTCCCGGATCTCATACTCAATCCAGGAATTTGAATGTGGTGGCAACGCAGGGACTTGCTTGTTCAAGGTAAAGCTTCCATCAGCCCTCTCTCGAGCCTGCGGATCACTAGCCCTCTCTCGAGCCTGCGGATCACTCTGTGGATTGTGATTTTCATCAACCCAGGGACCGGTAAGATTTTTAAGTTCTAGACGCTGCTGAAGTGGTGATGCCTCGTACCAGCCGTTGCCACTCCAATCACGACGGTTCAACCTCCACTTCATTTGCTGATTCGTCCCACGGACTTCGCGTCTACGATACTCCCGTTGTTGATCGGGAGACGCGGCAGCCGATGAATTCGCCCAATAATTAACTTCACTGCCACTATCGGGAAGAATAAAAACAAGTGTTCGCCCACCATCAGATAACCATGACTCCATCCAATCAGTGACATTCAGCGGAATCGGATGCAATACTTTCGGCGTCCATACGATGACATCTGTTGACTTCACACGATTACTCAATCGTGTGATATTACGAGTTCGGTAGCCAGCATTTTCATAAGCGGATCGGTAAGCACCAAACCCATTCAGGCTGACGCTTCCCTTTAACCCCCGGGACTCTCCGTACTCTGTGCTGAGCTGATCACACCCTTGGCAAGCAAGAATCAGAGTAAGCATGATGCACCAATGCCTCATTCGCCCACCCCCTCTTGCATCGAGAGCCTTGCCTCAAGCATCTCGTTTTCTTTCCAGCAGCGTCTAAAGTCCGCTTCAGCAATCACACGCCGGCCAAAATAACTTCTTTCGAAAAGATTAACCACTCGCTGAAACCAAGCAGAGGCCTGATGATCAGAGGCACGCATCTCTTGCAGGTATTGGCGGTTCGTCTTTCCTCGATTCAATCTTAAAAATGCAGAACGATCCAAGAGTAAAAGCTGATAAGCGAATAAGAGAATAATCCCCTGATCGAATGCGCCTAAACGCATCATTCTCTCTGCCTCAGCTCGATAATCCAAATTCTCACGGCGAAGCTCTTCTGGTAGATGCTGCATCCTCTCAACAAGTCGTTCATCTTGTGACAAAACATCGACCCCTCCCAGCCCAGCCGCGCCACCTCCAAATCCGCCTTTACCCAAAATCCAAGACACCAATAATCCAGTTCCAAGAACAATGAATGCCAATAGCGTCCAAGAGATAACGTTTGTGCTGTTAAAATAATTGTTGAACCATCCCTTGCCTTGATTACCGGTGTTAGCAGGAGAGGCCGGAGCCTTCGCGACTGATCCTGCTTGAGGCAACCAACGGCTCTTACGGTGCTTCGAATCATCCTCCTGAGACTCCACCCTAACTGGATTGACAACTCCTTTTTCAGAGTCAAACCAGATGGAGTTGACCAACGTGCCCGCCGAGGGAGACGAGAATTGCTTCTCTTGCGTCTTTTCCACACCATCATCTGCAACCACGTTCAAATAACAAAGCAGCCCAATCATTGCGGCATACAGAAAACGACAAGCAAAATATCGAGGAGCGGCAAAATGATTTGTGATCATTGGAATTGCCCTCCATTAGAAGCTGAGCTAATCCCTCTCGACTTCACAATAGCAGACTCTGCGGCAAGTCTCTGGGTGCTCTCGGCCTTAGACCCTGACGGGTTTTGCGTCGTGAAAGTAGATGGTGAAGCGTTGCTGACGCTTCGTAGCGGTGATGATTGATCAAATTGTCGGAAGACTTCCGCTCGAACTAACAATTCAACATCCCAACCCTCCAAACGCAATCTAGCATCCAAATAAAATAGTAACCTTGCCACCACACTGATAGCTGCCACGATCCAGAGACAAAGTGGGAACAACACCAAGAAAACAGAAAGATTTAAGAAATCCCATCGCAACAACAGAATGCCTCGGAATGCCATCAGAGTTAGAAAAATACTTGCGACGAGTAGGAAATTCACAAAACCCTGAATTAGAAAACGCCCACCGTTTTCCCCGGTGAGGCTATGGTGAAGATGACCCGACCTCGCACGAAGCGTGATTCCTCCTGAATGACGAGATCGCAATGGACATTTCTCCAGCAGCAGTATTTCAGGAACAAAGGGACTCATTCCTCTCGTAAAAAACAAGAGAGTCAGAAACCCCATGGGGCAGAGAACATCCCATAGAAAAGAAGCTGGCTTTCCAATTCGGGTAAACAACACCAGCATCGCAGGTAATACCAAGCCTCGAAGCAACAACACCACGAATAACGAGTATCGATGCCCCCACACCTCTTTGACAACCTGCTTCCAGTTCATCTGATCCTCAAAGATCGCTCTACCCAGAAAAAGTGTTGCCAGCACTCCTGCAATCGGCGTCTGCAAGAGAATCAAGAGTGTCATCCAGCCAAGGTAGCGATATAGCTCCAACAACGCCTCCTCATCTGTGATCCCCAAATTCGCTTCACGAATCGGTATCCATGCCAACAATGCAAAATTGAAGACCGCCCAGACGGATGCACCAAGAGCAAAGCCGATCAAAATGGACCGAGGGTAGGTTCGAAGCATCGCTAGCGTTAAGTCACCGACTTCCGAAATTGACCTCGGGCGCATGACGAGCTTTGTTTGATCAAGCTGCATCCCAGACCTCCGTTTCTTCCGCATCCGAGCGACTGAAGCTTTTCTGGTCAGGAAAACCAAGTATGACAAAATAAAAAGTGATCAAACCCGACGAAACAATTGCCCAGCCGGCTTTGACTACGTACGGCGCGGAAGAGGGTGATAAAAAGCCCTCCGTGAAAGCGGCCATGATAAACAACATTGCCGAGGCAGCCATCACCGGAACAGCTCTGGACGCGTTCTCACGCACGGAATCAACACGAGTCAATCCATTGGTTCGAAATAAACCAACTCCCAATCTTAAACCAGCCGCAGCGGACAACGATATTGCGGTCAATTCAAAGGGACCGTGAGCCGTCACGAATTCGAAAAAGTGATCCCCGGAAGAGGTATCGGATCTCGCCATGTAGCCAAAGACTGCACCCAAGTGAATCGCATTTGAAGCTAAGACGTATAGGCAAGGAATAATCAAGATACCCCACGCAAAGCACCGCAACCCAATCCCAGTGTTGTGTTGAATGTAAAAACCAGACATTGTCACATAGTGATTAAAGTCTGCATTGAGCGGTTCCTGAAAGCTTTCATCTGCTTGCTGAAGCGCCTGCTCGCCAGCCATTGTCTCAGCAAAACCGGGAAAAATCGCTTCCTGTGAAGCAACATACATTGAGAGACAAAACAAACCGAAAAAGATAACAGCCGAGACGCGCACACAAGGATCCGCAAAGATTCGCCGGGGTGCTTCCACAAAAAGCAGATGGACCCAACGCGTCGGGCTGATTCGATCTGCTCGATACAACTGGTTGTGCGCCCTGGCAACCAAACGGTGCAAATAGGCAACCGTAGCAGGTGGTAGTTGATAAGCATCTGCAAGCGCTAAGTCAGCACATGCTGATCGATAAAGAGACGAAAACCGTTCAACTCCAATCGCCCCGACATGGTCCGACTTGCTTCCGGTATTAGTGCGTCCACGCAACTCCATGGCATCACAAATTTTTTCCAGCTCCTCCCACTCCGGCTGACGATCCCTCATTCGTTTTGCGACTTGCATTAGGAAACCTCCCCAGCATCATTTGATGCTGCATCGTTTGATGAACTAGCTGCCATGCTGAGAAATGAGTCCGATGCGACTTGCGGTGCTTGAGTCACTTCCGGATTCTCGGCTTCATTCATGGCACGTTGCATCGATCCATCAACCGCAGTTCGACGCAGGGGACTGTGGCCTTGCAGCGCACTCAAATCCACTGCCGTCTGATTGTCGTACTGATCAGCATTAGGCCGCAAAAAAGCTTGGTAGTACAAGGTGTACATCATAAGATCGGGATCAATCTCAGCACGAAAGCCAATTTGATCCAAGATCGGATCAATAAGATGACGAGCAACCTCTCGACGTCTTGCAGGACTCATCATTGATCGTCGTTCAACGTAAACTGCAAGCGTACGAGCCATCGTTCTTGAAATGCGATAGTCCGCCGGTAGATAAGTCGCTAAGGCAGGTACCCTCGCGTCATCGACATCTTCGATCGGTAAACGCCAGCGTTTCTCATCAATCACCACCATCGTCCCGGCGGCAAGGTCGCCAAGACGCTGCATGCGCCGGGTCAGCATCATGGTGAATAAACCAACGAGCCCGGTGGGGATCATATAAATCGGTGGAGCCCCCTCGCTGATATTGCTAATTGCATACATCGGAGCTAGATCTGCGATGCGAAGCAGGTTTCGCAACAACGCTCCTCTGCCCGTTACTGGTCTGCCATCAACTTCAATCACGCGAATACCGGTAACCCATTTGCCGACCGTTCGCCCATTGAAATAGGTTTCCATCAGGGTTCCGTAAAACCAACTGATGACGAAATAAATCAGGAAGGTCGCAGCAAGAAGGAACGGACCAAATCCAAAAAAGCTCAGAAAAATGCCCGAGAGGTACATCGGAACAAGAATGAGAAAGATCAACAACCAGCGAAAGACAACATCAATCGCGTAGGCGGGTAACCTTCTGAACGGCCCCGCAAGCTGATAGTCAAACGCAATGTTCTCGGGAGTGATTACTTCGATGGTTGTGTCGAGCGCGCGATTGGCAACCATTTCATTCAGTCAATTCATCCAAGGCATACTACTTGATTACTCGTGCGTCCGATTACCTATCGGAGAACCGCGCGTGTCTCTACATGCTACTCTTTTAAAACGGATTCCATAAAAAAACTCGCTATTCAAGCAGCATCTTTTCTAAAAAACAGCGAAGATTTTGTCGAAGAAGGCCCATCCGCCCGCAAGAAACAGCCCCGCACTGGAAACCCATAAACCAAAGTCCCAACCCTTCGATGGCATCAACCTCTGATCTGAACGCTGATAACGAAAATAAAGGGCTGCCAACGCTAACATCGGCAGCATAATCGCCTGCATCAATCCGCTTGCCAAGACAAGCTGTTTCGGTGCGCGAACAAAGACGTAAACCATCAAACAAATAGCAGGTAATAAAGCGCAATAAAAAATCAACCAGAATCTTTTGGATCGCTCCGAGTCCTCGGATAATCCGAAGACCCTCATCGCATCCGCACACACCCTTGCATGCGATGCATTCGCAACAAAGAAAGTCGAATAAAGAACAGCGAACGCACCAAGAAGAAAAATTGCATGCTCGGCCTTTCCGAAAACAGGCACGTACATCTCAGCTAACGTTCGAACCATTTGCGAACCCTCTGGATTTAGCCCAGCACGCTTCAACACTGATGCACCAAGAAGATAAAAAGCGACCGTCGCAAATGTGTAAACGAACATCGAAGCCCAGGCGTCCCACCGCATCACTCGCAACCAACCTCGGGCACGCGCTGCCCAAGCGTCGGTTTCGTCACGCGGCCCAACCCAACGAGCGTAACCTTTCTCCAAACACCAATACGGATATTGAATCAATTCGGTTGCTCCAACACCAATGATGCCGAACGCCATTAAAGCTGTGGATAGTCCTTGGGTAGTATCTGGAAGACTGAAACTCAATCCGTGCACAACGTCGCCCCAGCCAACTCTCCATTCCGGCAACGTTTGAAGGTGGATCAGATTTCCAATGGTTACAAAAGTAAACCCTGCAACAAGTACCGTCGAAAATGTCTGGATAACGCGGTAACGCCCCATCACGAGGATCACCATACTCAGAAATGTGATGATTGTTGCCCAGAGTATTTCGTCATTACCTTCCGGCGGTCCTCGTAGCTTTCTCTCTCGGGTGACCGCTCCGTCAAGTCGGGACTTAGCAACTTCCATCTCCCCAGCAGTAGGGCCTGTTACTTCATTCTGCGACGCATTGTAAAAAGTGACTGCTTCCTCGACCTCGCTCTTTGCCGTTTTGTACTCTGATGTAGATCGAAATGGTGCCTCAATTCTCTCTCGAGCTTCAGACAGATTCGACAGGCGACTCTCTAGTGCAAGCATCTTGTCACTCCGATTGTCGCCAAAGTCCTCACGAGCTCTTCCTAACAGACTTTCAGCAACTTCTTGCTCGATCAGTATTTCCTGATATCTGTTATAGGCCTTGCCAGCATCCGTCAGTGGAGCGCTGATGGTAACCGCTTGCCCCACACCCCCAATAATCCCGCCTAACTGAGCAAGTGAAACAAGGAACATAATCAGCCAGTACCAAAGAATCCAATTCACTTTGAAACGGGGCCCGGGAACTTCGTTTAGGCCATCCAAGGTGGTCCGCCCATGCACAAGCGTGTAACGCCCAAATTCAATTTGAGCAAAAACCTTGATCATGCACCCTAAAATGATCAGCCACATTAAAGTAAAACCGGCCTCGGCACCCACAGCGGTTGTCGCAATCAGCTCACCTGATCCTACAATAGACCCCGCAATGATTAATCCTGGACCAAGTTGCCTGAGAATACCTCCAATTGAATTGGGAGGATCTTTCACACCATCCAGTAATTCCCCCTCTGGCTCCGCTCCTGGTTTGCTCGCATTGGTGTAATCTTGGATGGTTTTTGGACTAGTTTCAATTTCGCTCATGAATCCCTCCGCCATGGAAAAACACATCATAACGAATTATGTTTGCGGAAACGTTCTCTAGTTGGGTTGCATATGCGATGAAGCCTTAACTGAAAGATTTTTTCCATGAAATAGCTGACGAACAATCTGATTCAAAAAACATTAGCACCTCCGAAGCAAGAGAAATGACAAGTCGTAACTTTCCATCGCTTCGACTCCGAAATACAAATACCTCAGGATCGAGCAGCCGGAATCGGCACACAGATCAACGTGAAAAGAAAACCGCTCATTGAATGGATTCACGGTACTTGCCTTGACTTCCTAACACCGCATCAAGAAACCCTAGCAGCGAAGAACACCTGATGATTGACGAAGAAGAGGTGATACCGGCAAGAAAAGTACGTTTTGGTGTACTTGGAACTGGACGCATAACGAGACGCTTGATTGCTGATCTTCAATCAACCGAAGGAGTGGAGGTCACCGCGATAGGAAGTCGCGAACTGGGTCGAGCTCAATGGTGCGCCGATCAACATGGAATCCCAAACCCTGTCCAAGGTTATGAGAATCTGATTCATCGGGATGACGTCGATGCGATCTACATCGCATTACCCCCCTCGCTGCATCACCCGTATTCGCTCGCTGCTGCAGAACATCAAAAAGATTTACTCTGCGAAAAACCATTGGCGTTAAACACGAAACAGATCATTGAAATTGACCAAGCGTTCCAAAGTAATCGCTGGCTTGACGCAACTGCTTGGCTCCACCACCCTCGAACAAGAGCATTCTCCGAATGGGCATTAGATGGCACACTCGGAAAAATCAGTCATCTCAGTGCCGCCTTATCGTTCTATCAACCATTTCAATCTAATGACCACCGCCTCAAGCATGAACTTGGTGGAGGATGCCTTCTCGACTTAGGGTGGTACATCTTTGGTTTTGCACGTTTTTTCGCCGGCAATCCGCCAACAGCCATCTACGCGGACACTTTGAACATGGGCGAGGTACCACAACGCCTTAATGCCATGCTGTGGTTTGATAACGAAATAACAGCAGGTGTCTCCTGTGGATATGACACGGCCACTCGAAAATGGTTCGAAGTTGCAGGAAGCACCTCATCTCTCATTTGCGATGACTTCACCCGACCTTGGCATGACCGTCCAACTCGATGCTGGATCCATGAATCTTCGGGTCAAGTTCAAAGCCATACGTTCGAGGGCAATCAGGAAAGAAAAATGATCGAGACACTAATCGGAAACGAATGCCTTCGATCGTTCCAGCAACAAGCAATCGACACGATGAAAATCATTGATGCGGCCGAAATTTCGATCAATAACGGCCAAAAAATCGCACTTCCCGCAATGACAGAAAACCAAGAGCATTACCCTCAAACATCGTGAAGGCATGAATTCGAATCATGGCAAACAGGCATCCTTATTGATTTAAAGGTTTTCATACTGCAAGGATTAAGACTAAGATTTGGCTTAACTGCAGGGTATACATAGCACTGAGGCGTGTGCCGAAACGACAGAGCTCACCGTCGGTGTTTAAAAGTGTGATTCATGGAAAACTGATCCATGTCTGGTGTCAGAATCATATTCAAAAATGTTCGCCATCTTTCGATGAAGACGATGCGCTGGCTCTGGCTGCTTGGGCTAGTCGTTGTAGCATTTCGCTATCTCTCTCCCAGCATGTCAGATCAGCAAGCAAGGCCAATAACAACGTGGGTCGAGAGTGTCAGGGATGTTGCTTCGATTAGACGGGAGAACCATCTCCCTCATCGAACAGTAACGGATCGATCAAACCAAAACCCTGATCAGTTTCGCGAGAGCGTGAATCATTCTATTGCCAGCATCAATGCAATTCACCAAACGCACCTCAAGAATATCGGACTTCAATCCGCGGAAGAGGGAAATTGGCTTACCATCTGTCGACGACTTTCGCTCGCGCTCGTGGGGCAGGGCCTCTCGCTTGAGGAAATACGGTCACTGCAGAACGCCCCGGAAATAGAGCGCGTAGACATCCACCTGCAGAATTTATTCAAAGACCCGAGGTATCACAATTATTGGGCTGAGCGTTGGACGCGATACTTAGTAGGAACGGACGGCGGTCAGTTCATCGTTTATCGCCGCCGACGTTTTCGAATCTGGCTCTCTGAAGTGATCGCTGAGAACCGACCCTACGATGAAATAGTCAGAAAACTACTCACCGCCGAAGGTCTTTGGACGGATCGACCTGAAGTCAATTTTTACACCGCAACCTTCGACAGCAATAACGGAGAGGCAGACCCCATCCGCCTCGCCTCGCGAACTGCACGTGTCTTCCTTGGGTTGAGGATTGACTGTCTACAATGCCACGATGACTTTCTTGGAAATGTCAATCTCGGTGATAGAGATCAAATCCGAGAGGGGAAACAGCAAGACTTCCATCAGCTTGCAGCATTCTTCTCGGCAGCGAAAACGAATGGGCTTCAAGGCTTGAAAAAAGGATTTAGCAATTACAAGTACCAATACCTTGATGCCAAAGAAGAAGTAACCGTCGAACCCAAAGTGCCTTTCGCTGAACACTTGATGCCAGATCTGAAGGACCCTCGAGAGCGGCTCGCCGCCTGGATAACGCACGAAGAAAATCATCAAGCCGCAGTTGCAGCGGTCAGCCATGTTTGGGCATTAATTTTCGGAAAACCTTTTGGGGAAGCGGTCGATGATTTACCTTTGGATCGCTCCTCACAGCCTATCCTCGATGAACTCGCAAAAGACTTTGTTGCACATCAATTCGATCTTCGACGGCTCATTACGGTCATCACTGGGTTAAAAGCATTTCGATGTGATAGTCGAGCCGATTTCCCCATTACCGAAGAGCATGAAGACCAGTACGCGGTGTTTCCATTAATGCAATTACGACCCGAGCAGGTTGCCGGTGCGATCATTCAAGCCTCACGCATCAAAAAGACGGATCGGGACTCGTCACTGCTCCTACAATTCATCAGTTTCACCAGCACTAATGAGTTTGTAGAGCGTTTTGGTGACAGGGGCGAAGATGAACTCGAACCGGAGAACGTCACGATCTCTCAGCGACTCCTGATGATGAATGGAAAGATGGTGAGAGAAAGTATCGAATCCAACCCGATTCTCAATACCACCGCGCATCTTGCAATGTTCTCGAAAGATGATTCACAACTCATTGAAAGTGCTTACCTCTGCACCTTGAATCGATTTCCATCCGAAAACGAACATCAACACTTCCTGAAACGCTTGCAGACAGGTAAAAACCGAAATCAAGACGTCGTTGACCTAATGTGGGTCCTTACCAACAGTAGCGAACTAACTTGGAATCACTGATACCGCAGTGAGCACACCAACACATAGTCGAAGATCGTCGATCACCAGCGATGAGAATCGATAGAAACAGGCACAATGAATTCCCAGTTGCCGAGACCATGAAGAACAGCATTCAACAGCAAGAAACCTTCCCACTCTGCAATGCAGACAGCCATCGCTTCTCTCGGCGAGCCCTGCTGGCATCCGGAGGTTCGGCATCAATCCTTGCGTCAATTTCGAAAGCCATTGCAAACGAAGAAGACAATGGATCAAAGAACAAACTAGCCGCCAAAAACGTCATCTTGCTTTGGTTAGAGGGAGGTCCAAGTCAACTGGAGACCTTTGACCCGCATCCCGGTGGCTTGTTTGGAGGTGACACAAAAGCAATCACGACGCCAGTTCCTGATTTAATGATTTCTGAACTGCTTCCGCAAACTGCTGAAATCATGCAACACGCTTCATTAATCCGGAGCCTGACGAGCAAAGAGGGTGACCACGAAAGAGCAATCTACAATATCAAGTCTGGGTATCGACCCGATCCAACGCTGATTCACCCATCGATCGGCGCAGTTTTATGCCATGAGGAAAGCGTCCAGGCAGAGATACCAAGACACATTTCAATTATCCCGCGAAACAGTCCCGGACGAGGGGGTTTCCTCGGAGCAAAGTATGATGCATTCAAGGTGAACGATCCTGCGAGACCAGTGCCTGATATCCGCAGCCAAGTTTCTAATGAACGTAATGCACGAAGGATCGATGATCTATTTTCGGTAGTTGAAAAAGAATTCCAGAGAGGGCGCCTCCAAAAATTAGATCTTCAACGCACATTACATCAAAGTTCAACCGATGCAGCGTTGAAAATGATGTCCAGTGATCAACTTGATGCTTTCGATGTGCGCAAAGAGTCTGCATCACTTCGAGATTCGTTTGGTGACACACCCTTCGGGCGTGGTTGCCTCGCAGCCGTACGATTACTTGAAGCCGGTTCGCGTTGTGTTGAAGTGACCTTAGGTGGCTGGGATTCGCACGTGACAAACCACCTTCTTCAATCAGCTGGATGCGAAACCCTAGATCCCGCCTTGGCGTCCCTGATCAAACTGCTGCAAGAACGCGACCTCTTTGAATCCACCCTTGTCGTCTGTGGTGGAGAATTTGGCCGAACCCCAAGTATCAATCCTGCTGAGGGTCGCGACCACTGGCCGCATGGCTTCTCGATGCTACTTGCTGGCTGCGGCATTGGACGAGGCAGGGTGTATGGTGCAACCGCTGCGGAACCGAAGCTCGATGCACCCAACCCGTTAGAACACGTCGATCAACCAGTCACCATCAGTGATCTACATGCCACAATTTACAGGGCACTGGGACTCTCTTCAGATCTGGAATACCAGACACCCATCGGCCGTCCTATCAAACGTAGTGAAGGCAAAGTGATCACTGAGATCCTTAGTTAACTCACACTCTCCACCTGAGTCATCGTTGCAGAGCATCAAGCATCTCAAGAGGTTCAGGAAGTCATCCCGCAAGCGTTTCTCTCGTGGGATGACCCTCGAGTCACCACTCACACTGACCCAATGCTCCACCGACACAGTAGCCAAAACCTCAACAGCCTTTTCAGGAGCTTACCCATGCAGTTCCGAGCAATTATTGAGTGCGGTTGACGGATTTTAAAAATAACCAAGCTGGCGCCTCGAAGTTACCGTAAGATGCCGCCCGTGTTTCTTCAATGCAATTGTGACAAGGTCAACATGCGTCAGTATCTCGCCACTCAGAATCTCCCAGTCTCCGCAGAAGCGGCATTTAAGTACCACGCTGCGCCTGGTGCACTCAATCGCCTGATTCCCCCATGGGAGTCAGTCAAAATTGAGAGTAGCGATCAGTCACTTGAATCTGGTAGTCGAGTGGTACTTCGCACCTCCATCGCTGGACTGCCGGTTCGCTGGGTGGCAGAACATACCGATTATGAGCCACCAAACCTTTTTTGCGACAAGCAGATCTCCGGACCATTTGCGCAGTGGAACCACCAGCACTCCTTTCATGATAAAGGAGAACCTGGATCACCGCTGCAAAGCCAATTGACCGATCAGATTGACTACAAGGTTCCATTTGGACTCGTCGGAGACACGATTGGAGGAGGCATTGCGAAGAGAACCATCGAAGCGATGTTTGCCTATCGGCATCGTGTAACTCATGATGACCTGAATCTGCAATCCAGGTACAGCAACGAGAGTTTGAAAGTCGCCATCTCCGGTAGCAACGGATTGGTTGGACAATCACTATCAACCATGCTCAGCCTCTTCGGTCACGTGGTGCAACCCATTGTTCGTGGTAACACCCATTCCAACAATGAAATTGCTGCCTGGTCCGACACAGCAGATGATCAAAGTTTTGCTGACACGGATGTGGTTGTTCACCTAGCAGGTAAATCGATCGCGTCGGGGCGTTGGACGAAACAACAGAAAAAAGAAATCCGAGACAGTCGTGTCGAAAAAACTCGCAAGCTTTGCGAACTTCTTGCAAAAACAAAGCAACCTCCAAAAACGCTTATCTGCGCATCAGCGACAGGGGTGTATGGTGACCGTGGAGATGAAGCATTGGACGAGCAGTCCTGCTTCGGCGATGCCACGGAGACAGGTAGCGGATTCCTCGTTGATGTTGGAAGACAATGGGAGGAAGCTTGCCGGCCTGCAATCGAGGCCGGTATTCGCGTGGTGAATGCAAGGTTCGGTATTATTCTTTCACCGCAGGGAGGAGCTTTACAAAAAATGCTGACCCCGGCGAAGCTTCTTGGTGGATCTCTAGGATCTGGGAAGCAGTGGTGGAGCTGGATTGCACTTGATGATGCAATTGGCGCCATCTACCACTGCATTAAGACTGAGCAACTTCATGGCCCCGTGAACCTCGTTTCACCCCATCCGATCCAAAACAAGGTTTTTGCAAAACAATTAGGCCAAGTCTTGGGTCGACCCGCTATCTTCCCGGCCCCGGCCCCTATGTTGCGAATTGCACTGGGGGAAATGGCCGATGCCTTGCTGCTGAGCAGTACGCGAGTAACACCAATGCGTTTGATTGAATCTGGATATGAGTTTCGCTTCAGTGATCTTAAAGAATTATTGAGCTACTCACTAGGACGAACCACCAAAACATCGGCGAGCCGGACTGAAGTAGCATGACCGCGAATCTCATTTTCCTACTGAATCTTATTTCAACCTGGTACATGGTTGGACTCATTTGGATGGTGCAAATCGTCCACTACAACCTCTTCAATCGGGTCGGTGTTGACGCATTTGCCTACTACGAGTCCGAGCATAATCGATTGATTACACCGATCGTTGGATTCCCGATGCTCATCGAGATCGGAACCGCTTTTGGATTGATCTGGATCACCCCAACTTTTCTACCCCGATCCGCTGCGTGGCTCGGACTAGGACTGGTGATGGTGATTTGGATCTCAACCGTTACGCTGCAGATCCCAGCTCATCAGCGGTTACTCGATGGTTTTGACCAGAACACCTATGAGCGGCTCGTATCCAGCAATTGGATTCGAACGGTCGGGTGGACCGCACGTGGAATACTGCTGGCTTACTACGCGGCTTTAATGATGGATCGACTGAGGTGAGTGAAGCGATTTTGCCTCAGTTTGTGTTGATCACACGTTCGCTTTTTCAATCGCCTTGACGACCGCTTCACCCATATCCGCAGGTGTTGGAGCAACAACAATTCCGGCATCCTCAAGTGCAGCAACTTTTTCCTCGGCAGTCCCTTTTCCGCCGCTGATAATTGCACCAGCATGACCCATACGCTTACCGGGAGGTGCTGTTCGCCCGGCAATAAACGCCGCAACAGGCTTGGTCACATTTGCTTTTGCAAACGCAGCGGCCTCTTCCTCTGCAGAGCCCCCGATCTCTCCGATCATCAAAATTGCTTCCGTCTGATCATCATCCTGATAGAGCTTCAAGAGATCGATAAAACTGGTACCAACAATTGGATCACCACCAAGACCTACACACGTGCTCTGACCGAGTCCAAGGTTCGTGGTCTGCCATACCGCCTCGTAGGTCAATGTGCCACTGCGACTCATCACACCTATCTTTCCGGGCTGGTGAATGTAACCGGGCATAATGCCAATCTTACAAGCCCCCGGGGTAATTACTCCGGGGCAGTTCGGACCAATAAGAACGGAATTGCTCGCACGAACCTTTTCATAAACTCGCACCATGTCGATCACCGGCACACCCTCAGTGATTGCACAAATCACTTCGATCCCAGCATCAACGGCTTCCAGAATCGCGTCTGCAGTAAAAGGAGGTGGAACAAAAATCATTGATGCATTCGCACCCGTGTCCTGCACTGCCTGCTCCACTGTATCAAAAACGGGAATGCCCTCGACACTCTGACCGCCCTTGCCCGGAGTGACACCACCGACCATCTGGGTTCCGTACTCGCGGCATCCAAGTGAGTGAAATGTACCCGCTTTACCTGTGATGCCTTGGCAAATGACTTTGGTATTACTGTCAACCAGAATGCTCATTTGTAACTTGCTAGCTGGATGGAGATTTGAATAAGGATTGTAAACAGTAGGTTGATCATCGATCGTTACGGTGCTGACTGGACGACTCTCTCATCCCTCCGCAACCGCTGGCACAAAGCCAATGGTAGGAACCGCGTCAAAGGCTCCTCTTCGCGTAAGTTTTGTCGATCTCACGAAACCGCAGCGACAATTTTCTTGGCAGCGTCTGTGATGTCGGTTGCGCTGACAATATCTACGTCACTCTCAGCAAGCATTTTGCGGCCCTCTTCAACCTCTGTTCCCTCGAGGCGGACCACCAACGGAACATTGAACCCGACAACTTTACTCGCTTCAATCAGAGCAGATGCAATGGTGGTGCACCGCGCGATCCCACCAAAAATATTAACAAGCACTCCCTTGCAATTTGGATCAGATAACAGAATCCGAAATGCCTCGGTGACTTGTTCGGTATTTGCACCACCACCAACATCAAGGAAATTAGCAGGCTGACCGCCGTGGTACTTGATGATATCCATGGTTGACATCGCCAACCCGGCACCGTTGACCAAACACCCGATGTTACCTTCAAGCTTCACGTAGCTAAGCCCTGACTCGCTCGCTCTTACCTCACTTGGCTCTTCTTCGGATAGGTCGCGATACTCCAGAAGACTTGGATGACGATACAATGCATTACTGTCGAACGTAACCTTGGCATCTAATGCGACGACCTTGTCATCCCCGGTGATCACCAGTGGGTTGATCTCCGCGAGCGAACAATCGTAGTCGACAAAAAATCGGCAAACTGCCGGCATGAATTTGGATGCGGCTTTTGCTGCAGCCCCGCTGATCCCCAGCTTCTTGCAAAGCTTTCGGACTTGAAAAGCCTCAAGGCCCACCGCGGGATCAAAATGCTCCTTGAAAATCAGTTCTGGTGTTTCTTCAGCTACTGTTTCAATCTCAACACCACCCTCGGTGCTAACCATCAGAACGGGCTTTGATGCCGCTCGATCAAGCACGATACCAAGGTAAAGTTCACGAGCGATGTCACAACCCGCCTCAACAAATACCTGATTGACCGTTTTACCTTCTGGACCAGTTTGAATCGTAACGAGTGTTTCTCCGATCAATCCCTCTGCGGTCTGACGAACCTCATCGGCAGACTGGCAAACCACCACGCCGCGTTGATCCGAATTACCGACCACCGTGCCTTTTCCTCTGCCACCGGCGTGAATCTGGCTCTTCACGACCGCGATTTTTCCACCCAACTTCTCGTAAGCGGCGACCGCTTCATCGGGGGTCTTTGCGACAATCCCATCAAGCACTGGCACACCAGCATTGCGGAAGAGTTCTTTTGCTTGAAATTCGTGTATCTTCATCGATGCAAAGAGGTGCTGTAAGTTGCAAAAAAATCAGAAAGTATACGAGGGCGGGCAGTCAAAACCAGAAAAAGCTTATGATCGCCTTGGCCAGAATGGCATGGGTTCGAATGACCGAGCCGAATCCGTACAATGCGTGCTGCCGGTTTCGATTATCTTCTCAAATCACTCAAACTTCCGTGCTAAGCTGACTCACGAAAGAGGAAGTCTTTTCGCACAGGGCCGAATTCACCTGTAAATTGTGACAACGACTCAAACGCTTACCGGTGACGATAACTCGATCGCCAGCGGTGAATATACGCGGCAAACGCCTAGGCCGGAACCACCGATCAGCCAACTTCACGATAACTAAACCCAACCAGACGCCTGAGAGATGCAGGCTCTTTTTGTTTTTTCAAAATCCATCGCAGTTCCAGCAGCTTCTCATGACCCAAATCCCTCGGTGATTGACCAAACATCCAAGGCTGATACAACCCTTCAAAATGCTCCCGTGAGAGGCTCACAGCGGTGATTTAGCGGAATCCTAGGACCAAACAGAACGCAATACAAATCAGGAACAAAGCGAAGGAATGGAAAAGAATACGCCTGGCGTGGTCATCCTCAACAGCGAGGACAATGTCGCAATTGCGACCGAGCAGTTAAATCGTGGGAAAAATGTCATATGCGAGGGAGTATCCATATGCCCCAAGTCCGATATTCCACCGGGACATAAAGTTGCAATTCGTCCGATACAGAACGACACGCCGGTAGTGAAATATGGACAACCCATTGGACTTGCGAAAGAAGATATCGAGATCGGTTCTCACGTCCACAGCCACAACCTGATCGACCATCATGTTGTCTCTGCCGACGTCAGCGATCGATCCCCGCCACAGCCTCCGCGACCGCTTCACCGTGAATTCATGGGATTCCACCGACCCGATGGTCGAGTTGGCACTCGAAACTACGTCGCAATCATTTCCACCGTGAATTGCAGTGCATCTGTCTGCCATGAGGTGGTTAAACGCTTTGATGCAGAACGAATGAAACAGTGGCCCAATGTCGATGGAGTTTTTGCCGCAACTCACACCTCCGGCTGTGCGTTGGAATATCACGGCATTAAGCACCAGATGCTTGGCAAGGTATTGGCTGGTTATGCCACTCACTGCAATGTAGGGGGCACATTGGTCATTGGGCTTGGTTGTGAACAAACAACGTCTGGCTACCTTTCTCAACATCACGGGCTTGTCTCATTGCATGCACCCGACGGTGCAAAGCTGACCCGTGACGAGGGTATCCCAATGCTGACGATGCAATCGGAGGGGGGAACACGATCGACAATCGAAAGAGCTGATCAACTTCTTCAGCAAGTTCTCGATCGAGCAAATCGGCATCAAAGAGAACCCGCGGATGCGAAACATTTGGTTCTGGGAGTTGAGTGTGGAGGCAGTGACGGGTATTCGGGCCTTACCGCGAACCCCGCGGTCGGAGTTGTATCTGATCGCATCGTCGCATGTGGCGGAACATCGATCATCTCCGAGACCACTGAACTGTACGGAGCAGAGCACTTGCTGGTGAAACGAAGTCGATCCACCGAGGTGGCTAATAAACTTCTGGAAAGAATTGACTGGTGGAAGAATTACGTGGCAATGTACGGCGGCCAGATCGACAACAACCCTTCGGTGGGCAACAAAGCAGGAGGCCTGACCACCATCACAGAAAAATCACTTGGTGCTGTGTCAAAAAGCGGGAGCACCGCACTGCAAGAAGTTTACCAATATGGTGAATCGGTCACTCAGTCAGGCTTGGTGGTGATGGACTCACCTGGATTCGATCCAGCCAGTGTTACCGGTAAAGTTGCGGGAGGGGCAAATTTGGTCATGTTCACAACCGGCCGAGGAAGTTGCTTCGGCTGCAAACCAACGCCGGTGATAAAAATTGCGTCAAACTCCTCATTATTTGAGAGACTCAACGATGACATGGACTTAAACGCTGGAACCATCTTGGAGGGAGAAGACCTCCAATCGGCAGGTGATCGGTTCTTTGATTATGCTCTGCGTGTCGCAAGCGGTGAAAAAACATGCAGTGAAAAACTGGGACTCGGGGATCATGAATTCACACCGTGGATGGTTGGACCCACCGTTTAAAACCAGAATCATTAGGTGCATTAGGCCTCATTTAGATTGCTCAGAAGGCACTAAAATGCATGCCCCACGCCAGAATGATGAGGTATTTCACACCGAATTCACACCTCAACGCTTATCTTGCGAATCCCCGCCTATCTGTAGAATCCCTGTGAACCAAAGCCACAAGCCATTCTGGATACCACTCCCAATCAATCCTCAACCCACCCACTGATCAATATCAACAACATGTCAGAATCTCTCCCCAAGGTCGTCATCACGGATTTCATCAACGATTCATTGGCCATCGAGCGACAAGTCTTAGAGGGTGTAGCTACGGTTGAAGCGTTTGATGCATACGATGAGGAATCGCTGCACGGAAAAATCGAGTCAGCCAAGGCAGTAATGCTCTATCACAATCTTTCTCTGTCGGCATCCACCATCGAGAGACTGACCGACTGCAAGTTGATCGTTCGATGTGGGGTAGGCTTTGACAATGTCGATCATGCTCGAGCACGACAACTCGGAATCCCAGTCGCGAACGTCCCTGATTACGGTACTGAGGAGGTGGCTGACTCAGCAATCGGAATGGCTCTTTCACTCACTCGCGGCATTCATTTTTACAACCAGAGAATGAAAAATCAGCCAGACCCATGGATGTACCATGTCTCTCCACCACTCTTCCGGCATCGCGGTCGAGTCTTTGGCATCATTGGAATGGGTCGTATTGGAACAGCGACTGCGAGGCGAGCACTTGCGATGGGTATGGACGTACGCTTTTTCGATCCTTTCAAGCCGGACGGGTACGACAAAGCGAATGGAGTTACGAGAGTCGAAACCCTCGAGGAACTGATGAAAGAGTCTTTTATCCTGAGCTTGCATTGTCCTCTTAATGAGGAATCGAAACACATCATTAATGAAGAAAGCTTACAGTGGCTTCCCCAAGGTAGTTATCTCGTGAACACATCACGTGGAGATGTAGTTGATACGTCAGCGATACCCGACGCACTCGCAAGCGGCCAACTTGCCGGTGCAGCGATTGATGTGCTCGCCGAAGAACCACCAAACTCGGACAACCCTCTGCTTGTCGCATGGAGAGATCCAACTCACCCTGCATTTGAGCGACTGATTGTGAATCCTCACTCTGCTTTCTATTGCGAAGAAGGACTCGAGGACATGCGCCGCAAAGGAGCAGAGGCCTGCAAGAGAGCGCTGACCGGAGTGAGATTGCGAAACATCATTAACTAACGCAATTCATCAGAATGCATCCGAATCTCTACTTTCGGCACGGTGCAATAGACCACTTCGCTTTCCCAGAATTGTCAGCCATATCGCTAATGCAGCACTGAAACTGCAACAAGATTCAAGCATTCGAAAAAGTAGTTCTGATGCAATACTTCGACCGAAAAGTTTGAATTAACGTGCTTTAACTGTTTCAATCATGCCATCGGGTGCAGCGGAGCTAACCTCTGAATGCACAGACGGCATGCTAAATCGGCGAACGATCCACCAAAGAGTAAGCGTTACAAACAAGATAGAAACAACAGCGAAAGAAACCTCCCAGAGCAGAGCGGAACGCATCGCTGCCACCGGCGAAATGACTTTTTGGAGCCGGTACTGAACTAATACGAGCAGATCCGTTTCCTCAACCTCGCTGCCCTCTGTGAGCTCACTCTGAGTCGAGTCCAAATTCACAGCATCTGGCAACTCACTAATTTCTGCCTTCAACATTCGGCTCTCTGGCAAGGAGACTGGTTGCATTGCCGCAATCCACTGACCTTCGTACTGCTTACCTCCCTCCGCATCGGCCAAGGGATCAAGATAGTCCACGTCGACACCACCAATTAATCGCGACATTAAATCTGCTGGAATTTGATATCGCTCGCCCGCCATATCAGCACCACGTCGCCTACGAGATTCAATCATGGGATGCTGCAAAATGGTCCCACGTGTTGGCCCGGGCCTTGCCTCCACAAGAACAGCGACTTGATTATTTCCATACTGACTTTGAAGCAGGTCAAAATCCCCAAGATTCACTGTGACAACAAACATGGCATCTGGGTCACTCGAAGAATCAGAAAGATAAATTGGCGTGCTTACCGCAACCTTCCATAACTGTGTCGCCGTACTCGAGAATGCCGCAGACATCCGTGTGCCTTTGATCGGTTCCACCGACCCAATTTGGGTGGTTTCTTTGGAGAGGTCTCTTCGGCCTCCATGAAAGTAAGTTCGATAACAATAATTCCGCCCACTGCTATCCTGAGCCTCCGAAACAGGTGAGTCATAAGCAATGGCGATGATCGTTCCCTCACGATCCGTGACGAACATCGATGCAAGATTTTGCCCGCTTATGGGTCCATACAAAGAGAGTCGCGATGACAAGAACGATTTCAGTTCCTTATGAGATCGCAGACCAAGCAAACGAGTTCGTGGGGCAGTAGATCCATGCGTAATCGAAGACGTACCCATGGAATTAATCTCACGCATCACATCAATCAACTCAGGATCCTGCAAACATCGCTGCAAGGACTGACGGAATTGGTCGTCGCCGGACTCATCCTCCGCTAATCGATAATAACGATCGATTTCCCCTTCAAGGGTTTTTGCAGCGAAGGCTACGGCAAGTTCATTGCTGCCAAACGCTTCCTTTCGTAACGCATTCACTGTGCTTTGGCTTGCCTGCCGAATCGTTCGGGCAGCAAAAATGCTCGTGGCGATAAGAATTAACAATGGGCCAACAACGCCCATTAACATTAACGGGCGACGACTTCGAAACGATTCCCGTCGTCCGAGTTCCTGCAGGATCTGCTGAACATTTTCAAAACGATCTTCCGGATGAGGAGATAAGCAACGAGACACAATGCGAGCAAGTGGGCGATCCACACCCTCACGTTCTGTCAGTGGAGCAGGGGTGCCTCGGCTGAGAATCATCTGTCGATAGGCTTTCAAACGCTCTTCAAGAGAAGTTGCCGTATCAAGATGATCAAGACTCTCACGGTCCCGGTGAGGCGGCTGGCCGGTTAGAAGACGGTAAAGAATCGCACCAACTGCATAAACGTCCCAACTCGCATCTGGAGACGCATGAATGTCTGCTTGCTCCGGTGCCATATAAAACAGTGTGCCCAAGGCGGGTGTTTGATCCCCTGAAAGACGGCTCTGTCCAAAATCCGCTATTCGCGGCTCGCTATCGTCACCAAGTAATAGATTCGCCGGCTTGAGGTCACAATGCAACACACCTTTGGCATGACACCGGTTCAGTCCAATACATATTTTTTGGAACAGTGCGACTGACTCCTCAACCGACAAACGAGTCCTCGATTGCAGTCGATCTTCCAAGGATCCACCTGGAATGAGTTCCATCACGTAATACGGTGGCTCCGCATCCCATCCAACTTCAAGGACCTGTACTACGTATCGATCAGCAGAGAGCTGCACGAGATTCTTAACTTCACGGCTTAGCAATGACCAGTTGACCCCGCCACGGTGCAGGTAGAACTTCACCGCAACATCTCGTCCAGTATTTAGATCACGCCCAACCCAAACCTGCCCAAAAGCTCCTGCACCAAGAAATCGCGTCAATCGATAACCAGGCACATTGGACGGTGGAGTCGTGGCCTGCATTGACATCTGCTGACTAAACGACAGCTCATCGCTGGTTTGCCGCTGCGTGCCTTCAAGTGAAATGTCAGAGAAATCAGATCTCTCCTGATCGAACTCCGCACTATCAGGATTCACTTGATCTGATTTCATCGTATGAATGTCAGTATAAAAATCGAAAAGTCAGTTAACAATCATTTGGCAAAAAAATGCTACGGCCAATCTACCCTCTTAGACTCTTTTAACCGCTTGCATTAAACCTCGACGGTAAAGCTCCAAGCAATTGGTTCAAGCTGGTGCTGGTGATCTATCATCCATTATTACGAACACGCGTTACCCGAATCAAACCCCAATGCGTCGCACCAGAAACACCAGTTTTTAAATACAGAGGATTCAAAGCACTTTCTTTCTAAAGCCATGACACAACGCTGCCGATTCCTGCGTAGCTTTGGTACCATCATCTGTCGATCGTGTGAAATCCACAGCGAAATAGGCCAGAGATGCATAAAGGTCGCTTGCAAAGACCA
>CAXQOB010000173.1:0-20054 GCA_964225475.1 Candidatus Nitrosopumilus sp.
CGAAGGAATTTGCCTAGAGCTACCGCCGTGAAAATGGGGGGGTAAAGTTTTTCGTGATACCAGAGTTTCGCAAAATAAAATCCGATGGGCCAAGAAATCCGGTGCCGGTTTTTCTCTAATCCGTCGATTAAAAACTCAATGCCCCGAATTATAGACTCGCCGAGGGCATCCTTCCCAGCGTCTGAGCCTATCAAACCTTCGGATTCCCCGGTAATAGTACGCATTGCTCCAATTTCTGTGGTTTCTGCGGAAACTTTAACGCCATTTCCCCCCGTGTTCGGGACTATGGGGGGGGCGAACGGGGTGCTTGCATGGCCGCCTCGCATTCCATTCGATGAGGGTACCTGAGGGTTGAAACGGCAAGGGGGTTTGTGTTTTGCAGCGGTGATCAGTGCGTCAACAGCCAGAGCCGTTTCCTCAATACTACTCGTGATGAGCACGTGTTGGCCGTTTGAATCTGCTTCGCGACTTTCAATACCATAACCTGATTTTTCAAGCCACTTCGTCATTGATGGTCCACCCCCCCAGCCACCGTCCCGATTTTGTTGCGATCGTAGGTAATTGATTCCTCGGTCAATGGTCTTTGAGTCAAGACAATGAACGGCTGCCACCAAGACTTTTGATGTTCCATAGATCGGGTTACTCTCGTCCTCTCGATCTTGATTACCGAACCAGAGAGGAAGCCACGAGCCGTCCGCTTGCTGGTTTCGAATGAGAAAGCTCTTGGCGTTGTGGAGTTGTTTTAGAGAAATTCCCTCGATCCCGAGTTCGGAAGCCGCACCGATAGCGCGCAGCGTATGGGCGGTTAAGTCATTGCTGCTCCGATCAAAGGGCAGTTTTCCCCAGCCTCGACAGAATGTCGGCCATCCACCATTGCGATTTTGTAAACGGCTTAGCCAGTTCACTCCTTTTTCAATTGACTGCTCGATTGTGTTCCCGCTTTCAGGTCGCCAGCGGCTCACTTCCCGTAAAGCAATAATTGCAGCGGGAGTGTCGTCGCTATCAGGGACCGCTCCACTGAGATCACTCCAGCCCCAGCCACCTGGCTCAGCGCCGGTGAATGGGTGCCGCTTTAAGTGTTGGCAGTTAAGGTGCCACTGCAACAAGGATTCGCTACACCAGTCACCGTCGTCCTTTGGGTCACATGCCAATGCGTGAATAGAAAGCGATGTGACCCACGTTGCCAGATTTGTATCAATTGGCCAGAGGCCTTCTGGGCTCATGGAATCAAGAAGGAATCGGAGGCCATTCATAGAAACTTGGTGATGAGATCGACCGGTTGCTGCAAGACTCATGACCACAAATGCGGTTAGAGGTGTAGCCTCGAGATAGCCACCACTCTGCGGTTGCATCGTTTCCAGTACTTTCAAGGTTCGGCCAATCATTGCCGAACGAAGCAGCCGAAGTGGTTGAAAAGTCTTGGGGCCATGAAAGTGCCTCGCTTGTCCGATCGCCACCAAAGCCGGAATCGCATAACTGACAACCGGCATTCGAAGCAGTCGGTACATTGACTGAGGAAAGGCCGCGGCTTCAAACGGTAGAGCAGGAACATCTTTCCATGGAACGATTCCAGCGATTGCCAAATTGGTGAGAATGGGCACTACAAATGTTTTGTCTTTGCCGTATCGCTTTTTCAGTGCCTCAAAAGAACCTGTTTTTTCAATGTAGCGGGTTAGTGAAAGGATTTGCTGCTCCGGTAAGGATTGGCCAATTGCCTTCCTTGCCAGGGTAGAGGCAGCCAGTACCAGATAGCTCGTGGCGATATTTGAGTGACTTCGATCTGTATCGCCAAAGCCACCATCTGTGTTTTGTTGGCACTCAAGAGCCAGTAGCCCTTGCGTGATGGCTCGAGCTAGGTGCTCATGATCGATCGGGTAGGAAGGATTAAGGGAATCTTCAGCGTTGCCATGAGAGACTGCTTGTTGTGGCGTTTGCGAGGAAATCGTTTGAGTTTCATTCGCGTGTAGAAGATTTGCTGATATCGCGCTGATTGCCGTCGCGGTGCTGAGGGAAGACGGCGATAATTCACCATTCCAAAATCCCTGATCCGTTCTTTGATCAAGCAGTTCTTTGCGTAATGCATCTAATGCTTTGCGGGCGCGATAAGTGATCGATTGGCGATTATCGCTCAATTGGTTCATGGAATCGCCGTCGGGAGGTAGGGTTCTATTGAATCTGGCTTTGGCTTGTGAGGATCGCCGCGCACGATCTTATCGTTACTGTGGATCTGTCTGCATCAGTGTAGGTGGCAGGGAAACTCACGCGAACCACATCATCAGAGAGTTTCTTTTGTCTTTCCTTTTTTGCTTCACACCGTGGTGCAGGCTGAACTCCGTTTTTTAGGCTGAAGTTGAGCAGGTTTTATTTGGATCATTCCATTGAACTGTCGCGTTAAACGTCTTTTTCTTATTCCCCAGCATGATGGCATGGGGTGTTCTGATTCGTTATCTTTCTTTTCCGGGTCAGGAAAACAGGAATGCACAACGACTGGGGAAATAATGAGACGACGACATTTTTTGCAACTTGCATCTACTTCTTTGGCTGTGAACTCGATCAGTGTCTCGGCGCGCGATTCGTTTCAGCGTAAGGGGCCTCCCAGATTCCAAGTTGGTTTAGCAGCATATTCATTACGGAAGTATTTTTCATTTTCGCGAGGGAAAAAACAGAAGCCAGCAGAAGATGGTGAATCTCTCGATATGTATGGTTTCATTGATTATTGCGTTGACCAAGGTTTAGATGCAGCCGAGTTGACGAGTTACTTTTTTGATCCTGCAATTGATGACTCAACGTTTCTCGATTTAAGGCGTTACGCATTCGTCAGAGGAATTGCGATTTCAGGAACCGCAATCGGAAACAATTTCACCATTGGGGCAGGGCCAAAATTAGAGGAGGAAATCGAAAAAGCGCTGGTTTGGATCGAGCGTGCGAGTTTGCTCGGCGCACCACACATTCGCTTCTTTGCTGGTACCGGGAAGCAATTACAGCATGATGTAAAGCGGATGAAGGAGGCATGCGATGCGATTGAGAGATGTGCAGAGCTTGCTGCCAAAAAAGGTGTTTTTATCGGCATTGAGAACCACGGGAATTTGACGAGTGATCAAATGCTCGAAATCATGGATCGCGTGAAGAATCCATGGGTGGGGATTAATTTGGACACAGGTAACTTCTTGTCGAACGATCCTTATGCGGACCTTGAGAAGTGCGCTCCCCATGCAATCAATGTTCAAGTTAAAGTCAATATGAAGAGACCAGATGGACAACATTATCCTGCTGATCTTCAGAGAGTTGCAGATATCTTGAAAAGAGCGTCCTATCAGGGTTATGTGATCCTCGAATATGAAGATGTTGACCCCTACGAAAATATTCCCAAATCCCTCGAGACGCTTCGGTCCGCATTAGGGACGGATTAGTTATTTTGTCGGTGCTCCAAATCGTCTTTGGTTTTGTTTGTCATGACGATCCGAGACACCGTCTATCATCTGGCGAAGTATGCGAGATGCTGAATCATCGGTCTGCAAGATTTTGATTGCTCAAACACGTAGATGGATGAGCATCTGCCAATTTGATCGGTGACAAGAGGTTGACGACGAAATGCGACTTTTGGTACCGACAAGGTACCGAAAATCTGTCTTTTTTCTCAACCACGACGAATGTGAAACAAATTCGTCGGATTCATGGTCTTACGCTTACATTTACCGTTGAGGCTATGCGGCCTGATCCTATTGATTATGGATTTGGGGGGTGAGATCCGTGCGCAGCAGGCCGGTGATGCAAGCTGGCGATCCGGGGTTTCACGATGGACCGGTTCAGGCTACCGGACAGAGATAGCAACTGCTCCTCAACTTACTCGAAATAACACCCATGAAGTGACCCCGAGCGGATTAGGTGGGTTATCCGTAGGCACAGGTATTGCGTCAAATGAAGGCATTGCCACTGATGGGCAGTACGATATTTCGGGTTTAGCTAGCCGGCCAATCCCAGAATTGTTTGATTCAAATCAGGACTTCTCACTGCCCGAGATGGTTCAATCCAATGGTGCTGAGCTTGTCGCTTCTGATAGCGTAATGAAAGAACAAGCAGCTTCATTCAGCGAGCAGGAGAGAGTTGACACTCGGTACCGGGATCTTCACGGAACTGCTTTGAGAATTCCTGAGGAGACTGAGGTTAAAACTGATCTGCCAGATGGGAACGCCTTTGGCGGAGTGAATCTTGGTCTCATCGAGGATTCGCAATCGGTGGTTGCTTCACCAAATACAACCGGTTTTGAATCTCCGGACTTAGTGGTGGCTGATGCTGCTTTTTCACAGAGTGGGGAGTCAGGAGTGCAAGTCGATGTTGTGTCGACCGATGTCAATTGGCAATCAGCCATGATCGCTTTTTTTGAACATCGCCGATTTCGTCCGAATTGGCTTGATGCTTGGGATTCCCAGGCTGAACTAGGGCTTGATGGCAGCTCCGGTAATGCAAACACACTCGGTATTCATACGGGATTTGAGAGCACTCGATCGACAAAGTATTTTGATGTTGATTTGGACTTTGATTATCGCCAAGTCAGAAATCGCAGCACGACGACCGAGGATAATGGTCGAATCACCAGTGATTTCGATCGAGTTTTCAATGGGACACCACACTCCGCATTTGGTAAGTTTGGCGCGGAGTGGGATCGTTTCAAAGCGTTTGATCTACGACTTAATCTCAATGGTGGTTACGGTTACCACTGGCTTCGTCGGGATGATTTTACCTTCGTTACACGTTTTGGAGCGGGTGCTTCGAGAGAGATCGGAGCGCCAAACGATCAATGGCTTCCCGAGGCTGTCTTTGGTTTCGAATCAGAGCGAAATTGGACCTCAAAGCAAAAGACGAAGCAGAAACTCGAGTACTTCCCTGCCTGGGAGGACTTCGGTAATTATCGGATCGTCGCTGACCTCTCTTGGGAAACCGTGTTAGATCAAGCTGACCAAATGAGTCTCAAGTTATCGGTCAACAATCGATACGACAGCACGCCTCAGGGCGCTAGGCGAAACGATTTGTATTACTCGCTATTGCTTCTATATAAGTTCTAGTCGCTTGCGGTTTTTGACGGAGTCGATCTGAGAACTCTAACGCAGGAAAACAAAAACAAGGCCGCCGGCTTCTGGTCGAGAGATTACTGCATCTTCAAATCGGGGTGGCCCAGTGAGTCCCCTTGCTTCTCGCGTGAATCCGTACCGTTCTGTGGGGATACCGAACCGATTAAGGGTCAATTCCTGATCCTCATTTTCATCGTGGTAAGCGGCCACCGCAAACTGCTCCGGTAGAATATCCAAGGGCACCAACCAAAGTACTTCCCCATTTTGTATGGTTAACGATTCTGCAAACAACGCTTGGTTTTCACTTTGGAACGTCGTGGAATTCGCATGAATAGCTGCTTTGATACTGCCTCGATTATTGGGCGCTCCAGCAATCCTGATGACAATCGCGTTATTCTGCTCGAGAACGCTTTGTTGGACTTCGTTGGTTTGAATCAGATCTCCTTCTGGGAAACTCGGTGGAACAAAGCGAGTCTGTTGGTACCAGATGATCGCAAACCCCATGATCACGATCACGATGAACACAGCGAGTAATAGATTGCCGTGGTTTTCCTTCCATTTGCCCTCTCCAGCAGTGGTCTCTTCACTGTCGGCTGAGGGCATGACCCATTGTTCTGCTTGCTGTGGTGTAGCGTGCAGTGTCGTTGCCGATGACTGGTTATCGGTTTCAGTTTGATCGTTTGGTGTGTCTGAGGCCATCACGAATTGGCGTTGTGGGAAGCTTATAGAATCGGTTTGAAGCGGGGAGGCCGATGGGGTACCTAAGACTGGTGATTAGCGAATGAGGCTACCTCAAACAAGTGTTTTTGATCGCCTATTGAATCGTCTCATTATTCCGGTGGTGGATTCCCGCTTTGAGACATCTTAGTGTTTCTTGAGGGATCAGGCAGTAAGACAGTTTGAATTTCATCAGAAACGCAGTTTAACACTTGCACCCGCGCAAAACTGACTTGAGCCACCTAGGTCCACTTGGATCGACCGATACGAAGGAAATCATCTTCGAGTGCTGTCAGTAATCCTCTGATGCGAATCCTAAATTGGCTTCCCCATTCTTCGTGATCATTCCAGCGTTCCATCAATTCAGAGTTGGGAGCGAGGATCTGTCGCATGCCACGAATCGCTGCGAGAGTGAAGCTCGACAAATCGAGGTACTGATTCTTTTGCAGCCAATCCTCAAGTGCTTGTGGCAAAGGGTGGTGATCTTGATCATTCCAGGCGTGAATGACCTCCGAGGAGCAGAGAACGCCGATGCACGCTAAGTAATCGAGCTGACCTGCATCATCCAAATCCAGGCTCTGCGCAAGAAAAGCGACTGGGTCTGAATCGAATAGATCCTCGAGCCAGTCGCATGCAATTTCATCTTGAAACGTTTGAATCCCGCACGGGTGCATCTGAGATCGCCCGAATCAAGTGGGCCAGCGTAATATTGACCGTGTCCAGTCGTTTACTGATTCCACCACCAGCGATTATTTGTGGCGGCAGCCAGTGCGTCCTTCCGAACCTTCTCACTGCTATTGTCAGTCACTTGATTTTGAACCACTTCGAATCCGTTGATGTCCACACCGCCCGATGCAGTCACAACCCAGCCAGCTCGGCCACGAATGAAGCTGCAGTGAGGTTCGACTGCTTTCGGAGTTGTGTAAGAGGCCAGCTGGAGTGCGTCACTCGACGTTCCGATGACCGAAAGATTCAACCCTGCTTTCTCTGCAAGTCTTTCCTGAACGATTAGCGTTGCGACGACCGTAAGATCCATCATGTTCTGTAGTTCAGAGAAGACCGGCATCTTTTTCGAGAGATCATCGTAGGACTGAGTCATTTTGTCAGCCCATGCCTTGGCCATTTTATCAACGCCGCCACGTCGGACTGAACCGTCTCCGTTGACGATGTCCTGTTCTGTTTTGGTTTGTACGCCTTGCCCGGAAAGTTTCCAAGCAAGCCCATCCTCACTTTTGCCCAGCGAATCGTAACTGCATGCCATCCACCAACGTGGATTTTGGTTTTTGGTCTGCCGACTGTTTCGTGACATTTCCAGATAGCTGGGAAGGGCCGAAACTGGTGATTCCGTCAAGCCCATGGCGACACGTTTCATCTCAAAATCAGCTGCGACGAGTGTTCTTGCAAAACGACTGTCACTTGGAACGCCCGAGAGGTAGATCATTTGCGGACCAAACGCTTCTCGCATGGAAGCCTCCAGTGCAACAGGGCTCTGACCGGGACGAAGCTTCACACGGCTGAGGAGTTGCTGCAGACGGAGACGGCCCTCGTCAGTTGGTTCGATTGAGCAAGTGATACCCTCTTTGCGAGCTTCTTCAACGCTTCGCAAAGCAACGGTGAGGTCGGCAAGACGCATCGTCGCACCACCTGTTAACGCTCCGACAACAAATCCGTCTTCTCGCATTTCCCACGGCTCAGCCGGTCCTGCGAGGACCACATCGTTGTTGGCTTGGTCGACGAACACGTATTCGATTCGTTGAAGGCCAGCCATGTATTCCACTTCGGCGGGAATCTCTTTCCCGGCGGCATGACTTTCAGTGATTGCAGCTTGTAAACCCTTCAGCGAAACCATTCGCATGTCCGTTGCTTCCCGAAGGTCACCCTGCGGAATCCGGTTGAGGTTCTTGATTTCATTGGCGAGCTCTTGCTGGTCTTCGACCGTCGCAGCCCGGACCATTCCGGTTGCGTCAATCACCACACCACCAACGCTGCGTCCACCCTGTTGGAAACCACCACCGCCAAGGCCTGCGTTCAGCACTGTGGCTAGGGAAAGTACCCCAATGGTCAGGGATGAGGTTATGATCGAAAAGCGTTTTAAGTCCGAATGGATCACAATGGATCTCCGAAGCGAGTCTCCGGCAACTGAACGTGCCGATGACGAAGGGAATTTATGCTGACAATCTTCTTATTGTGACCAGCATTTCCAAAAATTCGAGGGAAAAACCGGTCGCTCGTAGAATAGTTATCGCCGCAATCTAAGGCAACAGAATCTTTCTAGCGTCTATGCTTCCTCTACGGCTAGGGAAATCTTAGGTTGAAAAACTCGCAAACAGCAGAAAAGTTGGAATTAACAGTATTTCACGGTGTAGCCGGATGATTATCGGTCGAGATCGCCTCAGTTTTTCGCTTCCGTCTCGGTATCGAAGCATGGATCAAACGCGGGGGGGATCTGCATTTAGCTTGTTTTTTACCGTTTTTTTATGGGTTTAAGGGAATCAGACGCGTTTGGCTTTTATTTGAAAAAAGCATCTAGTACGTTGGCTTTGACAGGCAGTGCGGGGTGTGTTCGACCAGAATCTGCTTGAGTTCGTGGGGTTCATCTCCTACCATCGGCATTGGAAAAAGGTAGTTTTTGTCGCTGTTTACGGACATTTTCAGCTCACCGATCCGTTGAGTGCATCCGTTTCGGCAACGGCGGGAAGTTTGTGATCGCGAATGCTCGTCCTTCCCAGACTCATTATTCCCGGACCCATTATTACGCTCGTTTGGGGCTCTTTTCGTTGAATGCTCTTCCCCCAAATAACGAATCCCAATCTTCCGAAATGCAATCTGCTTCGAAAAGTGCTTACCTCGTCTTGCGTGCCGCCGGTCGTTGGAGCGATGTCTTTCGGGTTTCCCCCCCGGCAGAGGCGATTATTGGGCGAGCTTCCTCCAATCAAATTGTGATACGGGACCAGCAGGCCAGTCGCCATCACGCGAAAGTGATCTGGCGGGAGGACTCGTGGTACCTCTGTGATTTGGGGAGCGTCAACGGAACCTTCCTCAATTGCGAACCCATCGAGGGTGAGTGTCAATTAAATAATCAGGACACCATACGGGTTGGGGGATGCGAAATCACTTTTTCACTCCAGATACCTGGCCTCAGCCATAATGTTTCCGCTGCGTCCGGAGATTCTCATAACTCAGAAGACCAGATGACGGTCGAAATTGAGGCTGGGACAATCACGGATCGTCGAAGATTCAGTCCCTACCTCGCCCGCGATGGTGGTCTGGGTTCACTCTCAGGGCTTTCGACGAGTAAAACGGTTCACGCGAGCCGTGATGAGAAAGCAGAGCCGATCGATGAGTCTCATCGCTTATTGCAGTTGGCATTTCAGCTCGCGCGATCCGATGACGCCGCAAAAGCGATCGAGATCGTTCTTGATGACCTTACCGAGTGTGTTCAGTTTGATAGTGCTGGACTTTACCTTGCCCGAGCCAGTCGCTCGACGGAGAGCGACGATGAGATTGCCCTGGTTGCTACACGGCAAAATAGCAACAGGAGCTATCGCAGACCTCCCGAGTCGTTAACTGCTTCTATTTGTACTGCTGATTCTGAGGCAATTCTTGCTCGCAACATTCTTGGTGATCCCGAGATGGCAACCGAGAACACTCAGGGCGAGATTGATGTTGAGAGTGTGATTCTTGCGCCACTGCGTGATCGAAACGGCACACATCGTGGCATGATTCATCTGACCACCGCTGCAGGAACCATTCCTCTTCAAACAAGTGACCTTGAATATGTAGTGGCTGCGGGGGAAATACTAACCGCATCGCTTGCTAACCTAAATGATCGACGAAGACTGGCGAAGTCACTGAGGAAAACGAGGCAGCAGGTCAAAGAACTTCAGCGTCGCCTCGGTGATAAGGTTCGAATTCTTGGCAACAGCGATTCGATGCAAGAATTAGTAGAGAAGATCGGCCTTGCCGCCCCAACCTCAGCTACCGTCTTGATTCGCGGTGAGTCTGGAGTCGGTAAAGAGTTGGTCGCTGCTGCACTTCACCATGCAAGTGATCGAGCAGGAGGGCCGTTGATCTGTTTGAATTGTGCAGCGCTCTCACCCACTTTATTGGAAAGCGAGTTGTTTGGTCATGAGAAAGGTGCGTTCACTGGTGCAACTGAACGCAAGTTTGGGAAATTTGAGCTTGCCGATGGTGGTACTCTCATGCTTGACGAAATTGGCGAAATGGATGTTGAGATCCAAGCGAAATTTTTAAGGGTTCTTGAGGGGCATTCGTTTGAACGTGTTGGTGGCCAAGAGGCAATTCGTGCCAATGTCCGGGTTGTTGCTGCAACCAATCGTGATTTGCGTCAAATGGTAGAAGAGAAACGCTTTCGGCAGGATCTTTATTATCGACTGCACGTTGTTGAGTTGCTGATCCCACCGCTTCGTCAACGCGGTAAAGATTGTTTGGTCATTGCTGAGCATTTTTTGCAGCAACTCAATCATCAAATGGGACGGAAAATTGCTGGATTTAGCGATGAGGCCAAACGCAAGTTGATGGGCTACCAATGGCCGGGGAATGTTCGCGAGTTGCGAAATGTGATTGAACGCGCCGTGGTCCTGAATACGAAGGACAGCATCGAAGCCTCTGATCTCTCGTTGTCACCCACCGAGAGTCAAGCGGGTGAAAGTCTTCCAGATGCTGAGACACCTGAGATCAGCCTCGCTGATCTGGAGAAAAGGCATATCTATCGGGTGCTTCAATTAACCGATGGGAATAAGAGTCGCGCTGCGGCCATTTTGGGGATTGAGCGAAGCACCCTCGACCGGAAACTAAAGCGATATCAAAAGCAGGCGTGAATTCTTGGCGTCAACGACATGATTGTATCGAGGCAAAACTTGGTTGCTTTAAATACACATTGCTTTGCGGTATGACATTGGTCGCCGGTATCGGTAGCGTTTACCCTTGGGGTGTCGATTTTGGCTGACGTAAAGTGAAAGTATCTTGAAGTTCAGATTTGATAATCGAGCGAGATGCCGATCCCAGAAGTAGATTGGTTCGGGGCGGAGGCTGCTGGATCGTGCTTCTTTATGGACCGTCCGTGATCCGTCAGTCTTGCATTCTGGCCAGGTGCCGCGTTGAACCTGGATTCCTTAGGAATTGAAACTTCTGAAGATTGATTGGAGGAGTCGCTGGCTTGTGTCTCTGATTTTTCAAAATGATCGGCTGGTTTTCGACCATCCGGATTTCTCTCTCCAATTTCAGCACCGGCCGAGATTTCATCGGGAATGCCGTCTAGAGGTTGCAGTTTCTTGTTGGCCAGTAAGGAACTGTTGGCGTCATGGAGGGACTGGGTCGATCGACCGCTAGTGGCAGCGGTGTGTGGGATGGCCGAGATGGCATTGGCCGCATTGGGTGGAATTTGCATGGGATCCTTTTGGTTGATCTCAGTTGCAGGTTGTCAACGCGTAGGATCGCTACCGTCGTTCGGTTTCCGTAACTCCGGGTAGCAGCCATTCGAGAGTTTCGCTCACGCGCTCGAGCGCTTTTCGTTCGATCTGTGGTGAATTCAATGGACCACGAACATTGATGGTCCAAAGTGTGTATCGCGTTGCGCCGAGCGGTCGTATCAATTGTGTGAAGGTGTTCTGCGGACTGACCCTAGTGTTGAAGGTCAAGTCAAGTTCTCGTCTTCGGTTTAACGTTCCACCGCCCTGCAGGGCAACGAGGTCACCCCACATTTGCAGGTCGTGGAAAGTGAACGCGTCACCGTAGAGAGAGAATCGGATCTGTCCATCGGTGAATGCAACATCCTCGGTCGCCTCGAGACGTAGGAGGTTTAGGATCTGGACGATCATTGGTAATTGATAGATGTTCGCGCCACTGACTCGAGCGGTGCCAGTGCCTCGTAAGAGGTCCAAAGCTCCAAGATTGCCTTGCAGGTGCGTTTGGCCGTTGAGCGTTCCCGTCAGATTTTGTTCAGAGTGTCCAAAGTCGGCAAGAAGTGTTGGTAATTGTGCGTAGTACGTATTGAGGTCGACATCAAAATTCCCGTTCGAGAGGACCACATTGCCATCCAAGTCAATCAACCCATCGAATAGGTTCCCGCGAATTGCTGCCAAAGGTTGTTGGGATTGAGAAGCGTTTGGTGAGCGCGACAAACTGCCAAGGGAAAGAAGGTCATCTTCGATCGAGAATGGGCCTCGGATACCAGTGATCTGGATCTCATTGATATGCATCGAGTCAATCCTCACTTCACCAAAGGCTCTGATGGCGGATTCGTCTCTCACCCCCTTGATGGAAATCTCACCTCGAAGCGAATGGACCGGTCCCACGTCAGCAATTCGATTACCCTCCAGCTGAAGGGTTAAATCCCAGCCTAACGTGGGTTCTGGGTGTGTGGCATCTGGCATCGCAATGCGAGTCTGCCCCCGAATATTCAGAGGACCCTTTAATTGTAATGCTCGCATCGCAGCCTGCATCTGTTCAGGAAGAGCTGCAATCAACTCTGCGTCGGGATGTAATCGGCAACCACTATGAAGATTCAGAAACAGTTCCCAACGACCAACATTATTTTCGACGCAAAACCCATCGGCGGAAAAACTCGATGCATCATGTCTTCCGCGAATCGATTCAATCGTGACCGTTTTGCCATCGAATCTTACCGAACCCCCCGTTACATCAAGGCGATAAGGAAGACTTCGGGGACGCAGGCTTAGGGTTTGGCTGGCGATCTGTGGATTGTCACGCTGTGTGGCAAGAAGATCGATTTGTAGCGGCGATCCTTCACCAATTTGGCTGAGGCCAACACTGATCTCGTCGAGCGTTCCGCTCGGGGCAAGAGAGTCCCAGACTTGTTGGCTTGCTGACGGCAACGAGGTGCGTAATGACTCATCCATCTGGACGTCGTTCGCGTTAAATTGCAACACCAGCTCGGAAGGCGCAAGCGGTAGGCCGTCGTCTGCACGTTTTGGCATTTTGTACATGCCATCACATCGGATCGTTCCCGCATTGGCGTTGTTGGCTCGCAGGCCCGCCAGGGTGACAAGATCGTCATCAACCAAAATCGTTCCCGACACATTGTACAGTGGATAGGGGAACTTCTCATAACGCATGTGGCTATCCATCACGCGTAGGTCAATTCTCTTGGAGAGTTTTTTCGCTGCATCCATCTCGATGGATACCGATGTCACCTGCATCGCGCCTCGCGGCTGAAGCGATCGAACGAATGACTCAAGTTTGGAGGTAGGTTGGCCCCTTGGGGTCAAGGATGAGATCAAGGTTTGGTCGATGGGGATAGGCCCATCGGTTGCCATGACGAACGAGAGTTTCGAATTCGGTGTCCTTCGGATTGGAATCTGCAAGGCGCACTGAAGACGATTGTCTCCAACTCGACCCGTCAACGTGTCCGCAGAGATGCTGTTAGACGCGACCTCAATTCGACCCACGACGCTTTCGACGGGGTAAGGGAACCTTTCGTATCGAACATCCACGCCTTTGCAAGTGATGGTTCCATTGGGATCCCAGCCATTTTCGTCATGTTTTAGATGCGCATCAAAGTCGATGTGACCACTAGGTAATACTCGGTCCCAAATGATTTTCGCATCCTTGGGTAGGGTCAATGCAAGTTGCTCATCCAGTAGCAGCCCGCGTGCAGAAATCTTCAGGTCAGCTCTGCAGGGCCACTGATATCCATCAAGTGTGCCAGTGAGTCGTAGGATTGCCTCGCCAAGATTTGCCTGTGATGCCTCAACCTGAAGACCTGAGGGGGTGATGCTAAATACACCGCGGAGGTCACTAAGGGTTCGTGGTAGAGTCGGATGGTCAATTCGTCCATCATGTACCGTTGTGCGAAATTCGTAATTCCAAGGTGCTTTTCCTGAGCTCGAAGCTGAGATGGCGAGATCACATTGACACTTGAAATCTCGAACCTCCCCCAATGCTAGGCGAATCTTTTCTGGCAGTCGGTCGAGGGTCGAACGATCAATTTGAATGCCATTGATTGCACTCCGGATACTGATGCCAGTGCCATTGGTCACAACCTTTGCCGTTACCTGATCTGCGACTGCTGAATCACCTCTCACGTTAATGGTACGGTGAAGGGTGCCATCCGTTTGGCGTTGGTTGTTGATGGCAATATCATCCAGATCAAAGATGATCGGACGATTGGAATTCGGGTCACCGAACAGATTGACTCGTGTCTTACGAACAATCATCTTCGGCGCGTCAGGTCCAAATTTTGGGAGTGGCAAAAGCTTTGTGATTGATAATTGATCATCATCCAGAAGCCATGTGTTCACCGTCAAACCATCCAGAACGATCGCGTTTGTATCGAGTGGTAGATTTTGGTGTAGAAGCTGTTCCGGATCGATTTCAGCCATGACGGTGAGTCGATCAATGTGGACGATTTCTCGGTTTGTCTTCCGAGGCTTGGGGCTTGCTAAGCCTGCCTTCAATTCAGGAGGAGAGGAATTGGATTGAGTGATTCGAATGTCGTCAAACGCTAAGCCAACTCGCGAGTCATAATGCCCTCGGCCAACCGATACCTCGTAACCTGCGTAATGAAGTTGCAGGTCGTTTTGTAGCTTGCGACGAGCCGTCTCGCCAATGGTCTGAGGAGCAAATGCTTGGATGACGAAATAGAGAACGCAGAGGGTCAGCGCAAGTTGCAGAAACCGAGACATACGTCTCGGTCGGTGCGCATCAGATTCGGGCGTCTTGCCGCTCAAATCGCAAGCCTTCCATGATTGGTTTCGTTGGTTGCCGATCCTCGCAACCGTTTGAACCAAGTCTAGCCGTCTGTTTACGGCTCAATCCAGCCCAAAAAAAGCCAGAATCGATAAAGCCAAGGTGATTGCCATGGTGTCTGAAGTGCCGTTGCGACAGAGAAAAAGCTGAATGCTAGCAAGGTTAGTGATGCAAATCGGCCAATCCTCCATCTGCCTAGCCGATCAAGAGCTGGCGAAATTGAAGCTAGCCACAAGGGCGCAAACCAAAGCATCCAGCGAAAGCAAACGCTCACGCCACCGTAATTTCGGTCAATCAATGGGCGATTCAAGTAGAAGAGAAAGCAAACCGTGGTGGCAACGATAACCGCCAGGTGAAAAGTTCGCTCGGTCCAATTTCGATTGGCGAGGCCAAGTAGCCAACCCAATGGAATCAGGATCCAGATGGGAGTGAGTGAAAAAATACCGTGGTGCCCGATGGTCAGATGCATCAGGTAGGTGGTTTTATTGGCTTCACCTTTATCAACTCCCTGTCTCGCACCATCTTTCCAGTAAGTGCCTTCGTATTCATACCAATCATCCCATCGATGGATTGCCCAGCCTGATTCTTCGCGAAGTAGCCCGTATTGAATTTCGCCTAGATTGACAGTCCAGCGTTGCGGCTCGTCGGATTCGGAAATCACCACGGCTTTCATACCGGAGGTCTCATCCCTCTCCATATGGCCGATCGATTCAAGTTGGTTGGCAATCATTTTTTGCAATTCGATGTTTGGTTCAGTCACCTCTGATTGGAAACTTGAAAGTAATTCACCATTTCCTCGGTGCGCGTAGGGTGGACGGAGGCTTTGGTGTGCAGCCCAATTGGTGCCGAAGAAAGCGGACGCAACTAAAAGTCCACCACATGCGAAGGGGAGTAGGGTGGTTCGATCTTTCAGAAAGAAAAGCAACGCCCAAAGGGCGGTCATGGACAACGCAGGTAGCTCGTTCGCAGCGGCAAGGGTCGCCGCCGTTCCAGCAATGAAGGCTTGCCCTGAGGAAAGATGGCTTTTGATGCCTACGAATTCTCTCCCCTCGGTTCCCTGAGCTTTGCCACCGTTTACCTCCTGCTTTGATTCGAGTTGCTGATCTGTCGGGGGTTCTGCTGGAATTTGTGAATTTGACACCTGCTTCAAGACTTGGTTGTTCTTGCCGCGGAGGAAAATCCACATCACAATCGCCGTCGCGGTGCAAGCTGGTAGGTGGTTGTTGAGAGAAATACTGAACGGCAGAACCATCGTCGCAAAACAGACACTTGCGGCCGCAACCTGGCGTGCCCAAGAGGACGTCAGCCGTCGATGAATGGTTGCGATGGTGGAGTAAAAGAATGCAGCCAGCAGTGGCAAATTGAAGAGAATAAGGATCAATCTTGGAACATAAAGTGGTTGTTGCGTCAGCGTCATACCTGTGACTTGATAAACGGTCCAGTAGATTGCAGCAACGACCGTTGCCAACAGTGGTGGCTTACTGCTGTAAAAGTGTTGTTTTCCATCCTTTCCAAGGTGCTTGACTTTGTCGATCGAATTCCAAGGTCGGCGATTTCGGTGAATCGGGTTAGTGATCGAAATCTGCTGATCGATTTCATAGGTTCCTCGTTCCACGAGCGAAGCGACTGTCGCCCATCGACTGCGGTCATTAGCGCTGAGGAAAGCGGTGTCGCCCTCGCGACTCGTAACGACCGAAATTCTTCCTGCAGTCAGAGCGAGAGCTAAGGCGATCATTAGGTGGTAGATCGACCAGTCCTTCGTCGAGACTCTTTCATCCTGATCGCCGTTACCAGAGGATTCAATCTTCATCATGATCGCTTCCTTTGCTAACTGGTTCGGTCCGTTCGGAAACGCTATAGCCCTTTTCCACTGATCGCGTTCGAGAAACGAAAAGCTCTGCAAGTAATCCTGCAAGTAAAAACTGAGCGCCCAGCAGCAGGGTCAGGATGCAGTAATAGAAGATCGCGGTTTCATGAAGGTGCAATTCTTCCATGCCTATCCAAAGACGCGAGATACACCACATTGCGGAGAGGTAAGTGATCCCGATTCCGCCAAGGCCGAAGAATAGCATGCCGAACCCACCAATTAAGTGCAGCGGGCGAGAAGAGAAGCTGGTGAGGAAGTAGATCGTGATTAGATCGAGAAAACCTTTCAGCAAACGCGAGACGCCGTACTTGGAACGCCCATGCTCTCTCGCGTGGTGTTCTACTTCAATTTCTCCGACTTTCCAGCCGTGTGCAGCCGCGAGGACGGGTATAAAGCGATGCCGCTCTCCATACAATTCGACTTCGCTGAAAATCTCTCGCCGGTAGGATTTAAAACCGCAATTGTGATCGTGAAGCTGTACTCCTGTCAGGCGACTCACCAGCCAGTTAAAGACTCGGCTCGGGAGGACTTTGTGCCACGGATCATGCCTCACTCGTTTCCAGCCGCTGACAACATCGAAACCCGAGTCAAGTTTTTCAATAAATCGAGGTATCTCTTTGGGGTCGTCCTGCAGGTCAGCATCCATGGTGAAGACAATTTCACCTTTGCAACTTTCAAATCCAGCTGCAAGTGCGGCCGCCTTGCCAAAGTTGCGTCGGAAACGAATCGCCTCAGTGTTGGCGTGCTGATCCGTCAATTTCTGCATGACCGCCCAGGAGCTGTCGCTCGAACCGTCGTCAACAAAGATGATCTGCGCATCAAGTGATTGGGACTCGCAGGTTTCCAAGATCCTCGAATGCAATGCCTCGAGAGACAATTCCTCGTCCATCGCCGGAATGACAAAAGAGATAGAGCGTTGCATGGTGACAGATTGACGAAGGGGTTGAAGGCAGTGTTGAGGGAAGTTCCAGATTACCGATGCTGAAAAATCGCGACGACTCCATTGTAGGCTTCCCGATGAATTTAACCCACTTTGTCTATGCTCGAGCTGTAAAAAATGATTTCAGACGACGGTTCAGCCCAATCGTGCGGGTCGCAAGCGTCATCTGGTCACTGACTCTCAAGCGTGCTTGCAGCGGTAGTGGGCTTCCATGACCTGAGCGGCTTGGTTCGGGATTTGCCCGTCATGGAGTCTTTTGGTGCGTTAACGATTATTGGTTGATTGGGTTGAGTGAGCGCTTTGAATGGTCCCGTTTTACCGGATGCCGTGAAAAAAATGGCTTGTTGATCCCCACGAACTGCCGATCTCGTCTATAACCGTGCACCTGCGTTGATACCGACTTCGTCTGCGAACCGTCGGCGTCCTGATCTCGTGACCGCTCTCACCACCAGAAAAACCTGATGAAAGAATCTGAGACCATTTCACCAGAGCGTCAGTACAACACCAAGTTGGGGCTGATTCTTTTTGTGATCTATTTGTTGATGTATTTAGGTTTCGTACTTGGCAATGCTTTTAAAGCGGATGTCATGGAAGCGAGAGTCCTTTTTGGATTGAACCTCGCCGTTGTTTACGGATTCGCTTTGATCAAAATGGCGTTCATCCTTTCACTTATCTATGGAGTGATGTGTCGCACCGAGCCGATCGTGGAGGTCGGCGCTGCAGCTTCAGCAGAGAGTCAGGATGGCTCGACGGAAGGCGGGTCCTCAGATCAGGAAGGCCGTGAGTCGAAGGAGGGTGAAGCATGATTTACGAACCAGCATCGATGGCGATTATCATCTTTCTTTTGTTTGTGGTGGGTACCGTCGCGCTAAGTTTCTACCTCGGGCGTCGTGCGACATCATCCGAAGGTTACTTTGCCGCTCATGGCCAGATCCCTTGGTTTGTTAACGGTGTTGCTTTTGCAGGAGACTACCTTTCCGCGGCTTCCTTCTTAGGAATCTGCGGCATGATTGCGACTTACGGCTACGACGGCTTCCTCTATTCAATTGGCTTTCTAGCTGGTTGGATTGTCGCGTTGTTTGTCATTGCGGAGCCAATGAAGCGATTGGGTCGGTTCACCTTCGCCGATGCGTTGGATGCGAACTTCGACTCTCGCGGAATCAAGGCAGCAGCAGGTATCAGCACCCTTGTTGTGAGTGTGTTCTATCTGATCCCGCAGATGGTTGGTGCTGGTTCATTGATTCAGCCGCTACTTGGATACCCGCACTGGGTTGGTGTCGTGTTGGTAGGGGTGGTGGTTATCACGATTGTGGTGACAGCCGGTATGGTTTCTACCACTTGGGTTCAGTTCTTTAAGGGATCCCTCTTGGTGGTCTTTAGCGCCATTCTCGTCATGATGGTGCTTCAGAAAGGTTTTACGGTTGATCAAGAAACCTTCCGAACTCTGGGGCCACTCGAGGCGTCTGTGTTGAAGTCAGGGGCCATTGATGGAAGGCCGATCCTGACAGCAGACGACGGATGGGAAGATCAACCGTTTGTGCGTCTAAAATCTTCAGATGGCATTGGCTTTGACCTTTATCATGTGGAGCCAGTTGATGAGGCGGGAGCGAAAGTGTTGCTTCGGCAAGGGCAAGCGATCACGACTGCCGGGGGTGAGATTCAGATCGATGGTGCGCCTCGTGGAACAGGGGATGGCGAAAAAAACCTGCTTCCTGTTGGTCGTTTGTCCAAATTACCCGATGGGCAATCATCGAGCGGGCCGTTAGGGCCGATCAGTTACTTCACAACGCTCTCTGAGAGCGAAGTCATGTTGTGGCGGAAGCAAGATATCGCCCACTCGGATGGTTCTAAAACCACGGTTCATTACCAGAAGCCAACGGAAGGTAGCCGAGTCCTGAGGCCAGGTGAGCACCCGAAATTTGCAGGAATTCGGGGTGGTGAGGCAAAGGACCGGCTGAACTTCTTGTCGTTGATGTTGGCTCTTTTTTGTGGAACGGCATCACTACCTCACATTCTGATTCGATACTACACCGTCAAGGACGGTGCTGCAGCCCGCAAGAGTACCATTGTGGGGATTGCAACCATTGGATTCTTTTACGTCCTGACCCTCTATTTGGGATTAGGTGCGATGACCAGTGGGTCCTTGGATCTAACGGATAGCAATATGGCCGCGCCGTTGTTGGCTCGAAGTATCAGCCCCTTGCTTTTTGCCGTGATCTCCGCGATTGCGTTTACGACTGTCCTCGGGACCGTGAGTGGATTGATTCTCGCGAGCAGTGGAGCGGTCGCGCATGACCTGCTCTCCGGTGTTTTTGGCATCAAGATGAGCAGTGACAATCAGGTTCGAGTTGCCAAGATAGCGGCCGTCATCGTTGGGTTGATTGCGATCGTCCTTGGTATCATGTTCAAAGAACTCAACGTCGGGTACCTGGTCGGGTGGGCCTTTAGTATCGCGGCAAGTGCTAACCTGCCTGCTCTGGTGATGCTATTGTTCTGGAAGGGAACAACACGTCAAGGAATTGTTGCAAGTGTTCTTGTGGGAATGATCAGCTCACTCGGCTGGATTCTTCTTTCTGCTGACACCTATAAATCCGTCTACGGGTTGAATCCCGAGGATGCTTGGGCTCCATTCAGTCAGCCGGGAATTGTGACCATTCCGCTCGCGTTTTTAACGCTGATTGTTGTTTCCAAGCTATCCAAGTCCAAATAGAGCTAGGTGACTCGAAGCGTT
>CAXQOB010000174.1:0-34024 GCA_964225475.1 Candidatus Nitrosopumilus sp.
GGCAAAGACACCTTTGTTGATGATCATTTTGGCATGGTGTTACTTTTATCTACTTGCAGGGATCGCTCTCTTCATCGTACCGGAGTACACGACGGTCCTGGAGATTTCTCGAGCAGAGGCAAGTGTTCTGATGGGGGTCTTGGGGATCGCGATTGGTGTCGGTTGTGGTGTTGCAGGTTTTGTGTCGGGTCGTCACATTGAACCGAGATTAATCCCCATCGGCGCCATCGGTCTAACATTGTTTTTCTTTTTGTTGGCGTTTGTACCACCTGCTCTTGCCGACGGTGATGGTTCAGCGAGGATCGCGTTTAGTAATGTTGCCTGGTTCATTTTAGGTGCAGGTTTTTTTGCAGGATTCTATATCGTACCTCTGCAGGCTTCGCTTCAAGGGTTATCTCCCGATGCTGAGAGAGGGCAGTACCTTGGAACTGCAAATGCTGTCTCCTTCGCCTTCATGACCTTGGCTGCAATCTTGTATTGGTTAATCAGGGACTCTTTCGGTGAACAGCCACAAAAGATTTTCTATTTGTGCAGCGGGTTGATGGCCATAGGAACTGCATTTTTTATGTGGCGCCTCGCAGGTATTCGAATCTACCTGAACTCAAGAATGGAGTCGCAGGATACGCCAGAGACCGATAAGTGATTTAATCCGCGAGGTAAAGTTGGAAATCTTGGCTCTCTCAGGAGTAGAGGGCGTTGATCACCATCACTCGGGAACACAAAGTAGCTGACCAGAGCGGTCAGATCGTCTTTAGGTACTCGAGGAGGGCAAGGACCTCTTGGTCGGACAACTGCTCACCAAAGTCATGACCTTTGTTGCTTTTTCCATGAGATTCGGTGTCGAAGAAGCTCCGTTTTTTCGCAGGGTCGTCAATGCTCTTCGGGACTGCCGAGTAAACAGAAACCTGAAGACCAACTTTCGTAGAATCAATTTCCATCGATGTTCGCCGCCACACACCTGGCCGATCTTGCGGTCTCAACACACCCCAAAGTGTCGGTACACTTCCGTTGTGAAAATAAGGAGCCGACGCCCAGACGCCGTCGAGCGGTGGCGCCACATATCCATCAGGGTCCACGACAGTCGTCTGTTGATCCTTTTCACCAAAGTGTGCAAACCAGCTTCGAGAGTACTTCCTTCTACCCTCAGTACTCAGCGCAGTGAGTCTGACAGGGTCTGTTTTGATCTCCTCAAGCGGAATACGACGATTGGGATAAGTCCAATTCTTACCGTAAGTTCCATGACATTCAGAGCACGTGGTTTCAAAGACAGAACGACCAATTTCTGCTAAGCCCGAATCAATCTTCAAATCGTACTTTGGCGGGCGCAACGAGGTGAGGTAGGCGTAAACACTTCGAAAATCCTCTTCATGGTTTTCGAAAAAATCGGGACCATTTTCCGGTATGAGCATAAACTGCATCAATCCGCGATGGCCCTTTTCGGCGAATCCATCGATGTAAAGCTGCTCCCGCTTGTAGAAGTACCACCAAGGTGGAGCATCCATGTCATGGTGTTCAAAGCGTTTGGGTGGGGCGGGTACGTAATTCAACTGCTCGTCACGCTGATGCATTAATCCCATTCCGAAGACTACCGCATTGGTCGTTCCATGGGTTGAACCCAAAGGAATGATCAGAGATCCCAGATCCATCCTCGAGAGAGGTGCACCCACCCGAAACTTGGTTGCACGAATCTCTTCTGTTAGCGTCTGAAGGGCAATGCGATTATTTGGTGCGCCCGGAAATGGCTTTCCATAGATGGTTCCACCATGACACGCGAAGCAATTCATCACCCATTTGCCATTTTCCGACACAACATACTGGAGCGGCTTTGCAGAGTTGTCGTTGGGACGCGCGGTCAGGCCATATCGCTCGAAAGCAAGTGCGCGGGTTTCATCCAAGCTCATTGTGGATGCTTTTTCCCGAAGGTCCTCCGGCCAGGATTTCCAGATTTGTTCGAAGGTTGATTGATCAAAATCGCTGGCGAGAACGGGTAATTCGGTGAGTACTCGATATCCCCGTTCCTCCGGTGATTCTTCGGCGTCGATTTCCAAGAGCGGGGTGGAAACCATAATGGTCAGAATGAGTGCTCGTACAGTATTCATATCTCGACACCTTTTTGCCTATTGACTCCATGTTAGACCGTTGACAAGAAACAGAGATTCACCGCGTCGATTTTTCCAATGGATTAAATCACGACATTTAAACGGATCACCATTCCTTCTCGTACCAGCGCTCCATCGCTAGGAGGGGATGATTTACAAACCTATCGGTCAATTATTCCGCTTTGTTCAAGATCAAGACGCAAAGCCCACCGAACGAAGTAACTTCGCTGGCGCTTTTAAGTGACTGGTGTAATCGCGAGGCGGGAACTCGTACCAGTAAGATATCACGTCCGGGTTCCCCCATTTGGGATGCCCTCTTGCCTTTCCACAGTTGAACAGGAAAACGAAGACGATAGGGACCGTGGACAGGATATTTTAAGAAGTCCTCCAGCCTTGTCAGCGAGTCAGGCTGACGACCGTTGGGTTGATTAAGGTTCACTGAAAGATTTTGCTCCAGGAGTTTTTCTTCAATCAGCCCTGGTGAGATCCAGATCGTGTCCTCCACGCTAGCAAGCTGATTGATGTGTTCAACCGCTTCACGCCACTTCTCGCCCCGCCGAGCGTAGGCAACTGGGTAATCAGTTAGTGTGTGCAGCAGGTTTTGATCCCAAGCCAGTGCAATCACCAAAAAGCCGCTCCAAATGCCTGGGTTGAAGAAAATCCGGTGAATCGATTGCCGTTGTTTTCCATTCGTTTGAATCTGTTGTGCAAAGATGATTGGGATTGAACCCAAACATGCAAAGACGGGCAGTAGTCCAATGAAGTAGCGTCGGTGCCACACGGGAGCCACGGGTGGGTAAGCGAGAAGCCAATACAGTAGTGTGGTTAAAACGCAAATGCTGGCCAGCGTTATGGCAATTTGAATGGTGATCTGATGCTGTTGCCAAGATAATTCCCATCCATTGAGGATTAGAAGAACGCTGAAGATCAACGCAGGGGCTAGCCATAACCATTTCCAATTCCATGCTGCCATCAACTGCGCAAAGGAGTTTGACTTGCCGAATGCAATCCAGAGATCGCGGTTCTGCCAAGATTCAATGATGCTTGATTTCAGTGTAAGGACAGCTAGGAATGTGAGTATTGCAACGAGAAGGTAGATCATTGGCCTCTTACGTGGATGTTCATTTTTCTCGGCATGGAGAAACCTTCTCTTAATTCCTAGCATGAGCGGAAGTGGTGCCAATACACCGACAGAAGTCGGCTGAATGATCATGGCAAGCAGAACGGTGCTAAGCAACAAAATCCATGTGCGGCGTTTAGAATTCAGATTGCGTTCTCGCAGAAGGCTCAGAAAACAGAGTACGGCGATCGTTGATAATAAGATGATCAACGCATAGGGGCGTAATTCTGTCCCAAAGAATAAGGAGTTCTCTTCGATGGCGAGAATCATTCCGGCAGTGATCCCCGCAAAATGGCTGCGGAAGGACTTTGAAATAATAAAGGTGAGCAAGCCGCATGCGATTGATACTGCAATTACGCTACTCATGCGCAAAGCAAATTCACTTTCGCCAAAGATTAGTTTCCAGAACCAGAGTCCCAAGAAATAGATGGGTGTTTGGTGACCAGCGTTGGCACGACCCCCAACATCAGCCAATGTATCCCAAGCACACCACGCTGAGTGGAGTTCATCTAACCAGAAGCTCTCATAGCACGAGGGTGCCCGTAACGTAATTGCGATGATTGCAACAAAGCCACTCAAGAAAACTGTAGAGTGTTTTTTCATGCAGTTTTCATTCCTGACAGTCCAGTTGGATTTAATATCAATGTATTAGTAGAAAATCATAGCGATGAGAGGATGGCGCACGCCTGATCAATTTGTTCTGTGTTTACATCCAAATGGGTCACCATTCGAATCGACTGTTTGCCCGTTGCCAGGCACTCTAGTCCGTTCTTGCTTAGATGTTCAATGAGCTGATTCGCGGTACCATATTCGGGAGCAACATCACAAAGAACGATGTTGGTATCAATTCGGTTCTCACGAACGGAGAGTGAAGTGCTTTTTCCACATGCTTTGCCAATTTCGTTCGCATGGTAATGATCTTCGGCAATACGCTGCTGTTGGTATTTCAGAGCATAGAGCGCGGCAGCACCTAAAACACCGGCCTGTCGCATGCCGCCACCAAATAACTTGCGAGCGCGTCTGGCTTCAGCGATAAATGCTTTTGAGCCAACTAAGGCCGAACCAATGGGGGCACCTAGTCCTTTGCTGAAACAAACGCTCACTGAATCAAAAGGCTCGCACAAAGACTGCGGAGAAGTCTTGGACGCGGAGGCAGCATTCCAGAGGCGTGCTCCGTCCAAGTGGGTCGAGAGGTCGTTTTCATGAGCCCAGTCGCAGAGGTCCTTGACATGTTCATGAGGCTGAATGCGGCCACCCCAGCGATTGTGAGTATTTTCGAGGCAGAGCATGGTTGTTCGCAGAAAGTGTTCATTGTCTGGGCTCAGCGAATCTTCGACATCTGAAACTTGGAGTGCCCCGCCCTGCCCCGAAATGGTTTTAGCGACCAGACCAGAAAGTTGTGCATAGGCACCCTGTTCGTAGTGATGAATGTGGCAGTCCGCTTCGCAGATGAATTCGGTTCCTCGACCACAGTGAAGTCGAATTGCAATTTGATTCGACATGGTTCCCGTAGGCATAAAAATGGCAGCTTCTTTACCTAGTAGCTCTGCTGTGTAGAGTTCAAGCTGGTTGAGGGTCGGGTCAATGTCAATGACGTCATCCCCGACTTCTGCTTCCGCCATCGCTTGCCGCATACCCGCAGTGGGTTTTGTGACCGTGTCACTGCGTAAATCAATTATTTCAGGGTTTGTGTCCATGGTTTACTGGTCTTTTCTAATCGGAGCGTCGAACTTCCCAGTGCCTGTATCGAAAAACCTAGTCGATTCTTTGATGCTAAAAGCAGGGGAGGTTGTTTTTTCGTGCAAAATCGCGGGTAAACATAAACCCAGCTAGGGCGTATGATTAGCGTTTGATGCCTATCCAAACATGGTAGTCACAAAAGCAGATGCAAATAATTGTAACTTTCAATACGACATTTTAGTTCTTCAGTATTAAACAAATCATGACCGAGGCTATCAAGATTCAACGAGTTGACGCGCGACAAGGATCCTCCGTCGTCCTGAGTGAGCTTCGGGATAAGCTGAGTCCGCGCGGCGACATTGTTAGTCCTAGAGGAAAGGCGCTGACCGAGGAAGTTTTTGGCAAGGCGTTATCGCCGATTGAGGTCGTGCAGACGATTTGCTCCGACGTTCAAAAAGAAGGTACGCCGGCCTTACTCCGGTACACCGAATCTCTGGACAAAGTCAAATTAACATCTCAGCAGCTTCGTGTGACCGAGTCTGAATTAGCAGAGGCGCATGCCAAAGCGGATCCTCAACTTTTGGAATCGGTTCGTAGGATTCGAGATAATATCACTCGATTCCAACAGGAAATATTGCACCAAGATGTCAAGGTAGTGCCCGGTCCCGGTATTGAGCTCTTACAACGCTATGTTCCGATTCGCCGAATTGGTGTTTGCGTGCCCGGCGGCGCTGCTGCCTACCCGTCGACGGTGCTCATGACGGTTGTGCCTGCTCAGGTTGCCGGAGTTGAGGAGATTGCATTGGTGGCACCGCCAACACCGTTTGGAGCAAACAACGTCGATATGCTTGCTACTTGTCATGAGTTGGGGGTGCAGGAAATTTATCGAATTGGTGGAGCTCAGGCGGTAGCGGGATTGGCTTACGGAAGTCAAGAGATCGCTCCGGTCGATAAAATTGTGGGTCCCGGTAATTTATTTGTTGCGCTAGCAAAAAAGCATGTCTTCGGTACAGTTGACATCGATTCGTTTGCTGGGCCTAGCGAAGTGATTGTGATTGCTGACAAGACAGCGCGAGCCGATTTTGTTGCCGCTGACTTACTCGCACAAGCTGAACATTCCCCAGGCTCTGCTATCCTGATCACTTGGGAAGAAGATTTGATTGTGGAGGTTGAGCAAGAATTGAAGTCTCAACTTCATGAGCTCGATCGTCACGAATTGACTCTGGACAGCCTCGAAGCGTTTGGGGCACTGATTCTCGTTAAGGATGACTCACAGGCTTGTGAATTAACCGACCAATTTGCTCCGGAACATTTACATATACAGACAGAGGACCCCAGCCAATTAATTGCTCAAATACGCAATAGTGGAGCAGCGTTCCTTGGTAATTACACTCCTGTCGCGCTCGGAGACTACGCTGCGGGTCCCAGCCATGTTTTACCAACGGGTGGTACGTGTTGTTGGGCTGCTGGTTTATCGAGCAATAGTTTTTTACGAAGTGGCAGCGTTACTCAGTTTGATCAGAAATCTCTGAAGGATATTTCCGATGATGTGATTCATTTGGCGTCAAAGGAAGGTCTGACTGCGCACGCCAGAAGTGTATCCATACGTTGTGATGATGTGTGAATTGGGCACTTTTACCCGCTGGCATTGCAAATATTTATTTCTTGTTTGGTCAATTATTGAATCGCTGAAAGCTTAGAGTTGACTCAAAAATGGTAAATCCCTCAATGTATCGTCGCGCCGTGGCATCACTCTCGGGTTACGTTCCCGGAGAGCAACCACCACCAGGTAAAGCGATCAAATTAAACACGAATGAGAATCCTTACCCTCCGCCTCCGGAGGTCGTGCAAGCGATTAAGGATGCTGCTAACGGGCCTCTTAATCGCTATCCCGATCCAACCGCCAATGCATTTCGTCAAGCCACTGCAGAGGCACTCAATTTGCCCGGTCCAGAATGGGTTTTAGCAGGTAACGGTAGTGATGAAATCTTGACTTTGTTGGTTCGCGCTTTTGTTGGAGAAGGGGAAAAGTTGCGCATGCCATTTCCGTCTTACATCCTGTATCGAACCTTGGCGGACATACAAGGAGCTCGATGGGAGCAGGTTAATTTCGATGAGCAGTGGCAACTGACCGAGCAATTTTCTAAAGAAGATGAATCACTCAAATTGGCGCTTTTGCCAAATCCCAACAGTCCCAGTGGCACCATTATTTCCAAGGAGCGAATAGTTGAGCTCTCTGGGCAATTATGCTGCCCGTTGGTAGTTGACGAAGCTTATGCGGACTTCGCGGAGGATCATTGTGTTGATCTTGTGCCCAAGTATGAAAACATTCTCGTTACTCGTACGTTGAGTAAATCGTATGGTCTGGCAGGAATACGGTTCGGATTTTTGATTGCTCAGCCTGACGTGGTTTCTGAGTTGATGAAGATCAAGGATAGTTATAACTGTGATGCGATATCTATCGCGGCGGCTACGGCCGCGATGAGGTGCTCGGGTTGGCTTGCCGATAATTGCAATAAAATTATTACGACCCGCAAACGCATGTCGGAAGAATTGACGAAACTGGGGTTTTTAGTAACTCAGTCTCATGCGAATTTCGTTTGGTGCAGACATGAAAAGATACGTCATCGTGAAATCTATGACTTTTTAAGGAGTCAGCAGATACTCGTCCGGTATATGGAGTTTGGTGATTGCGGGGATGGTCTCCGAATTTCCGTCGGTACGGACGAACAAATCGACGCCATGTTGTTGGTGCTCCGCCGTTATCTCAATTAAAGTCGGTGAAAACCCAGTCACTACCTCCTATCCGCAGCTTTCATACACGAGCACCATTCATGACAAACGCGACTCCCGGAAAGCGACAAGCTGCGGTTCAAAGGAAGACGGGTGAGACCGAGGTGAAGCTCTCCGTTGATCTGGATGGCAGCGGAGCTGGGGTTAGAAATTCCGGCATTGGTTTTCTCGATCATATGCTCGATTTGTTCGCAAAGCACTCAATGATCGACATTACCGTTGAGGCAAAAGGTGATCTGCATGTTGATGATCATCACACCAGCGAAGATATCGGAATTGTATTAGGCTCCGCGATTAATCAGGCTCTGGGTGATCGATGTGGTATGCGACGTTATGGGCATTGTATTTTGCCTATGGATGAATGTCTTGTCACATCCGCGGTGGATATGGGCGGAAGGTATGCATTTGAATACCGAGCACCCATTTCAGCAAACAAGATTGGGACGTTTGATTCCGAATTGATCGAGCATTTTTGGCAATCATTCACCTCGAATGCAAATTGCAATTTACATGTAATGCTTCATCACGGCCGGAATGCCCATCACATCGCAGAATGTGTTTTCAAGGCAACCGCCCGCGCAGTGCGAATGGCAATCGAGAGCGATCCCAGACAGGGCAGTATTCCAAGCACGAAGGGTGTGCTGTAACGCAAAGCACGATTCAGATTTTGAGGCGAGTTCTGATCCTTCTCTTGCCTTGGCTTTTCATCTCTCGTGCTTGGTAATAGGAAAAATTCGGTGCGGTGATTGAGTCGCAGTGCTATTGCAGCTCATTGTCTGACCCTTTGGTTCCACACGGTTCCATGCATGGGGTGAAATACCCAACGGCTGCCAAAGTGATGAGACTGGCAAGCACGGAGAAAAGCAAGAGATTGGATGAGATCGCGATGCCGACCAGGAAAGCGATTCCGATGGTCGCTGATAGACGACTAGGAAGCATCCAGAGGCAGAGCCCAACGATCGTTTCTGATGCTACGACGAATCTGCTGTACCACATTGCAATCCAATTTAGCTCCTCCAGGCTGCTGTTCGCCCTGAGATAATTGAATACCCAATAGTCTCTATCGATGAAATAAATGTCGAATAGCACGCTCCCCGACCAGTACTCCTGAGTCCATTTGCCTACGGCTCCACCAAGTACGATTAGCGAAATGATTAATCGCGAGAGGAAAGCAGCCTTCTTTAACAGAGTTATCGGATCATCTTTGTTGATACGATTACCCAACCACCAAGACCAAACGGAACACCACCAAGCGGTCACAAACGTCACATCGTTATAACTACCTTGGTGGGTGCAAAGAATGCTGAGCGCTATCAGGATCACAGCATTGCAAGTTCTCTGCATCATATTCGATCGCGTGATCAAATTAAGCAACACAAAGCCCACAGTTCCCAAGAGCGCAACTCGAAGTGTTGTAGGTGACCGCATGATGCTTGGAAAAAAATCATCAACCACCTCGATTGAATTATAAACTGCGTCTGCGTAAAGGAAGAACGACCACTTCCATACAAGTGAGATGAGTATTCCCACTTGTACAAGTTTGTAGCATGTTAAAACCCGTTGTCGATTGATCTCGCTTTGCGCGGAGATAGAATCTGCATGCGCTTGTGATGGAAGGTTCGTTGATCCAACGTTAGTTTTGCTCATCACTGTGGTGAAAACTCATTACGGTGTGGGAGTGCGAATGACTTCATATCGCCTCGCTGGGGTTTCCTCTGCGCGTACCGGTTGTGGTTGCAGGTGGAATTTTGAAACCAGTTTTTGACCCCGGTATGAGGTTTCAAGAGTCACCCACTTATGATGTCCCTCTCTGAGTTGCTGTCCCCGAGCATCTGCGAAGGTGAAGCATCTTGCGGGGAAATGGTTCAGGAATCGGGGTGTCTCTTCTTCAAAAACCAAAGTGACTAAGCCAGAGGGATAGTCGTCGATCTGATACTCATTGGCGAAGTTGTACATCGACGGGATCGGAAATTGCAAAGCCCATGCTGCGAAGGAATTAGTTCGCAGGTGAAAGCGTTGCAAGGTATGGATCGCCACGCTTGGCAAGATGGGTGTTAGCAGAATCCAGAGAAGGACTCCCGTGATTAAAAGCATGGTGGTGGCGAAGGAGGCATCACCGCGAGCCCATCGAATTAATTTTCGGATACCGCATTTCGACCAAATCATTGGAGCCAGCCTCGTTCTGAGTATCTACGGGTTGAGCATATTCATTTCTGTGTCGGCTTCGCTTTCGTGTTTTTTTAAATGCTAGTCGGCCCAGTTACACGTGTATGCTAAGTCAGTACCGATTGATAATCTTCATTACATCTTCCCTACAATGTTCAGCAGGGTTTCTCTAACTAACTTTGGATTCGCGTTGGGGTTGCGTTTTTTGGCTTGTCCAATCAGCGAACCGATAGCTTGCTGTTTCCCGTTGCGATAATCCTCAACCACATGGGGATTTTGATCAAGTAATTCTTGGCATAGTTGTTCAAGTTCACCAGAATCAACCGATGAAATTCCAAGAGCTTTGATGGCTATTTCAACGGTCTCCTCACTTTCAAGCATACGGTGGAAAACATCGCGAGCCCTGGAGTTATCTAGATCTCCCTGAGAAATTTTCTGCAAGAGCAAACCTAATTGTTCTCCGCTAACAGGCAATTCCGCGACGGAGATCTGCTGGTCGTTAATGGTCCGAAGGATATCTTGCTGGAACCATGCACTCGCGCGTTTTCCATCGCCACTTATGCTTGCAACTTGCTCGTATAGTTCAATGAAATCACGGCCTTGGTTGACAATCACTTCAGCATCATAGGGCTTGATTCCGTACTGGGCTTCCATTCTTTCCCGAATTTCGCCGGGCATTTCACCTAGGTTCTCCCGAATTCTATCGATTCGTTCTCTTGGAATTCTTGCAGGTAACAGGTCCGGATCAGGAAAGTATCGATAGTCTGCTGATTCTTCTTTTTCTCGTTGCAGGAAGGTGCGTCCGGCTTGATCATCCCAACCACGGGTTGTTTTCGACTCGTCCTGAATCGTTTTACCGGTTTCCTCCCAAAGGTCGTATTGTCGGTCAATTTCGTGATCAATTGCCCGTTCCACAGCGCGGAAACTGTTCATGTTTTTGATCTCGACAATGGGTGTCGCAATCGACTCACCATTGACTGAAATATGCAAGTTGACATTGGCATCCACTCGTAGGCTTCCCTCTTGCATTTCGCAGTCTGAGATTCCCAAATGAGTCATTCTGAGTTTAAGTTCATTCAAATATGCCTTTGCCTCTTGGGAGGAGCGAAGGTCCGGTTCGCTAACAATTTCAAGTAGAGGCGTTCCACAGCGATTTAGGTCTATCCGAGTGTCGTGTTGTCCGGCATCTTCGTCGTGCATGCTCTTGCCCGCATCTTCTTCCAAGTGGGCACGCGTGATCCCAATTCTGCGAGATTCAACCGAGTCCGGATTAATTGAAATGTCTAGGTAGCCCTTAGCGCAAATTGGCAGATCAAACTGGCTGATTTGGTAGCCCTTTGGAAGGTCCGGATAAAAGTATTGTTTACGATCCCACTTTGTCATCGAAGGAATTACGCAATTCAATGCTAAGCCTGCCTTCAATGCCAACTCAATTGCATGATCATTGATAACTGGCAACGCCCCAGGGTGTCCGAGACATACCGGGCAGACCTGAGTGTTTGGCGGTTGGCCAAATTGCACACTGCAGCTACAAAAAAGCTTCGTGCGGGTCTTCAATTGTACGTGTACCTCGAGACCGATGATTGTCTCAATCGGGTAGCCGTCAGGTTGAATCATAATGTCGTAAAAAGATTTTTTTGGGATCAAAAACTGAAATGATCTGGTCGCTGTCTATGGTGATTTGTCGAGGCTTGGAACGCAGCTCCCGCGAAAATAAGTTGTGCTTCCTGTAACGCGGGTGCCTGCAACTGAATGCCTATCGGTAAGCCAGATTCGGATAGACCCGCAGGTAGAGAGATGGCAGGAATGCCTGAAAGATTTGCGCCCACAGTGAAGAGATCAACAAGATACATTTCCAGAGGATTGTCTGAATGTTCACCGAGAGGAAATGCTGTTGTCGGTGTTGTAGGTCCCAGGATTAAGTCTGCTTGCTGAAATGCCGCATCATAATCACCCTTGATCAAGCGCCGCACCTTTAACGCCTGATTGTAGTACTGATCTGAGTATCCCTCACTGAGAGCGTAAGTGCCAATCATTATTCGTCGCTTTACTTCTGTTCCAAATCCCTCGGATCGACTGCTGCAGTAGGTAGCTGCCAGCGGACCATTCTTGGCGACTTGTTCCGGGTTAAGGTCTTGCGCCCGATGCCCATAGTGTGCGCCATCGTAGCGAGACAGATTACTGCTTGCTTCGCTTGGGGCGATTACGTAGTAGGTGGGGACGTAGTACTCGCTGTGAGGAAGCTTGATTTCTACGATCTCTGCTCCGGCTTGTTTGAATACTTCGGCGGCATCAATGACCGCTTTCTGAATCGATTGATCCAATCCGTCACGTTCAAGTGCGTCTTCAAGGATCCCAATTTTGATTCCGCGTAAATCCGTTGATTGAAGCACCGAGACCAAGCTCGGTTGTGGATGATTCAGTGATGTTGAGTCACGAGATTCGAAGCCAGAGATCACTTCTGTCAGCAACGCAATATCTTCGACAGACCAAGCAATCGGCCCCACTTGATCCAAACTGCTTGCGAATGCAACTAGGCCATAGCGGCTAACACGCCCGTAGGTTGGTTTGAGTCCGGTGACCCCACAGAATGCGGCGGGTTGCCTGATCGAACCACCTGTGTCACTTCCCAGGCTAAGCGGAACCGTGCCGGCTGAAACACATGCTGCGGCGCCACCGCTACTGCCACCGGGTGTGTTCTCAAGGTTCCAAGGATTTCGAGTGATACCGAAATTGCTGGTTTCCGTGCTTCCGCCCATTGCGAATTCATCCATGTTGGTCTTTCCAACAAGGATCGCGTCTTCTGCTCTGAGTTTTTCTATAACGGTTGCGTCGTATGGTGCGACGAAGTTCTGGAGCATCTTGGAAGAGCAGGTTGTGGGCATGTCAGTAGTGCACAGAATATCTTTGACTGCGACAGGCACACCAGCCAGGCGACCGAGAGGTTCTCCTGACATCCTTTTTTTATCAACCAATTCAGCTGCTCGAATGGCACCCTCACGGTTGATATGGGTGTATGCATTGATGCTTTTTTGCGAAGCTTCGATTCGCTCAAGTGACTGCTTGGCGATTTCGACCGCACTCAATTCCCCGTTTGCTTGCAGTCGCAGTATTTCTGTTGCCGAATCAAGCGTGCTCATTGTATCCCCAGAATCAGATGATAAATCTCCATCGAATTATCATCCATCATCACTGTTACTACCAGCCCGCAATTCAGCCGCTTCACGATAGCAGCTTGCTCCTCGTCTCAATGAGGCAGGAGCATTTTTACGATGCATCCAACGATGTTGCTGCGAATTTCAACGGTTCCGTCATGAAGCTCTGCGATCCGGGCAACTCGACACAATCCCAGGCCCAGTCCCCGACCTGCTTCCCGACCGCTGAAGTAGGGATCAAAAGCGTGTTCCTTTGCTTTCTCGCTTAGCCCCGGTCCACTGTCCGCCACTTCGATTGCTACGGACTCTTTCGCTCTCGTAATCGATACTTGGATTCGCCCACAATCGGATATTGCCTCGATTGAGTTTCTGAGAAGAGCTCCAATAGCTTCTCCGACCATTGACCCATCTATACTCGCCACGAGTGATGTCAATTGGGATTTGATATCGACATGGGGTTCAACTGAATTGTCGTTTGCATTGTCCGTTTCAGATGTCACAGCGATACTGATTTCGATGGACTTACGTTCGGCCTCATTTTGATACCGATCGACCACGTCGCGTAGGAGCAGGCAGAGATCAACATCCTCTAGTTTTATTGCGGGCGGGTTTGCATAGAACATTAAATCCGCAATCATCTCGTGTGCGCGATAAACTTGATCGGAGATGCGTTTTAAGCTCGCGATGCGATGTTCGTCTTGCTCGTCCCTTTGCAGTTGCTGTGCTCTGGCGGATATGTTTGCTAGTGGATTGTTGATCTCGTGACTCAGGCCGTAGGCTAATTCTTTGATCGCTTTTGTCTTGCTGCTTTTGAGTTGCTGTTCAAAATTGAATGAAATATCATTCGCTTGGTGAATCTGTTTTGAGAGCTTCTCAAGGAACGGATGACCACCGTTTTGATATGTTTCAGGTGACACACTTGATTCTGTGGTTGGGGCGGAATCAATCACAAATCCGGCCCAGTTCTTCTTGAGGTTTTTTGGAACGTCGGAGCCATGAAGTTCGAGCCATCGCGGCGCGTTTTTCGGCCATTTCTTTATCGGAATCTGTTGAAATTGCTGATAAAGTTTAACCCAATCTTTCTTCATTGCTTCCGTGATATTCGGACTGCCGAGATACGATTCACCATGATCTAAGCATTCCATGAAATGCAGTTCGAGCCAATTGACCAAGTCATCGAGGCAGTATTCAGACTTACCTTCGCGATGCGATGTTAGTTGAATCGCACAAAACAGAAACAAAGGTGGACTCGTTTGGAGAGCGTCACGCAATCTTCGATGCAGGCTGCTGGGCACCCTGCGGACGCTTGTCCTGTCGCACGATATCAAGAGTTCCGCTAGCAACAGCGAAGTTTGCGGATCGCAGGGTAACCACCAGCGAATTTCACCATGCCGAATGCATGGTAGTAGGGAGAAATCAGTGAATGTGCAATCGAGAGAGGGTGTGGATTTTGCACCCTCTTTTTTCTTGTTCTTTCGGCTCGATCGTTGTTGTGAATTCACAGAACTCACACTAACCCATCACGCCCCGTTCGATGTCAAGTAGATCGCATGCACGCCCCACCAAGTCATCGATGGCAAACGGTTTTTGCATGAAATCATTAGCACCAGCCGCCTTGAGTCCATCGACTTTACTATGTTCAACCATCCCTGAAATGCATAGTATTTTGACAGTATCCATCGACGGGTCATTCCGAACTCGCTGGCAAACCTCTTTACCATTGATATCCGGAAGCATCACGTCCAGTACGACAAGGTCTGGTCGAAATTCCTTCACGCCCATTCCTGCATCAAAGCCGTTGTTTGCAGTTCGAATATCGAAGCGACCATCGCGCTCAAAGCCATCCTGCATCAGATCCACTAGATCTTGATCATCATCAACGATGAGCAGTTTTTTCTTGCCGCTTTCTAGGGCATCGGTAGGGATGCCGTTGTCCTTCATGAAGAGGAATAGCTGATCACGAGGGATGCGCCGGAATTTGCTTCCCGGTACACGAAACCCCTTCAGTGACCCGTTGTCAAAACAGCGGATAATGGTTTGTTGACTAACTTTGCAAATTTTGGCTGCTTCGCCCGTCGTAAAGACCGTTTTCGTGGTCATCTTAGAAACCATCCTCCCTGCATCACGGTACCCACTGAACAAAGCAAACGTTCACTACGTCCCGTTTGCTGCACTGATCAAGCATTTGCTAGCAGTCTCGAACTAACATCCATGTGCTTCGTTACTAACCGTGCCGCATTGATTTCTGTTAAAAAAATGCGGGACTAAGTTTTAACGTCTGCCAATCTCGTGCTTGAGAGGCTTCTGGTTTGGCAAAGCCCCTGATCCCCCACGTCCGCGGGCGTCGCCCATGTTGCGTGAAGATCGCAGGCAGTAAGAAACTCCAAGCCTCTCTGGCTTGCCAAAATTACCTCGAACGCGAATTCTATCGATTCCCCCGTCTGGGTCAAGGTTGATCGAAAGCACGTAGCTTATCAAAACGGGGGATTAATGAAATTAGGAAGGAATACCAGCGCCTCTCGTGAGCTTCTATCCGTTGAAACCACGTACTTTTACGATAAAACCTGTTTCAGCGTGGCAGATCAAGTGTGCAGGGCCAGGGAGCATTGAAGCTATATTTCGCGATGAATATCACTGTAATAGACGCTGAAAAACGGTCTTAAGTACCGTTGCAAAACACGATTTCGGCCGATCAGCGTGGTTGAGCCGGTGGCTTGATATGGTGAGATGGCGTGAGTCTTGGAATACCACTTTTCTCTCGTGGTAGTTCCGAGGAGGTTTCAGGGTGCTTTTTCTAATCTATCGCTCTTCGACCAATCATGGGCGAGCGGTGTGTTCGATGAAATCTATTATCTGAACAGCAGGATCATTTGCATCTCCTTATTGGAGATGTGTTTGGCACGATTGCCTTTTCTGTTTGGACGCCGCTGAGTTACACCCAAGTGGATTGCTGGAGATCAGCTGATACCCCGATTAGCAACTCAGCACTGAGTGATGATCTCGGAGTAGAGTGAATGTTCTATTTCGCTTGTTTTTGTTTCGATGGGGACTCTAGGTGCGCGAGAATCAAGGCAATATCTGCAGGAGTGATGCCGCTGATACGTTTTGCTTGATCCAGACTCTGTGGTCGAACCCGGCTGAGTTTTTCTTTTGCCTCAGATCGCAAAGGAATGATCTGATGAAAATCAAAGTTCTTGGGGATTTTTTTTGTGGATAGCCGCTGCTGTTTTTCAACTTCCATTCTTTGGCGAGTCACATAGCCTTCGTACTTAATATCGTAGAGACATTGCTGCGCGGCTTCTTGATCAATGGGCCGCAAAGCTTCAATTCTTTCACACATCTCTTCCCATTGAACCTCAGGACGACGGAGATAAACGTCACCGGCGGTCTGTTCGATTCGAGCTTTCTTCAGGATATTCATCGCCAGTTCGATCTGCCGTAGTTTTTCTTCAAACCGATCTTTTCTTTGTTGGGTGATCAACCCAAGCGAGTTACCGATGGGGGTTAACCGCCGATCGGCATTATCTTGCCTCAGGAGAAGACGATACTCGGCGCGGCTCGTGAACATTCGATATGGTTCATCCGTGCCTGCGGTCACAAGGTCGTCTAAAAGAACGCCTATGTAAGCTTCATCCCTAGCGGGTACCCATGGGTCGAGTTGTTGAATTTTTCTGGCCGCATTTAATCCAGCGATCAAGCCTTGCCCAGCAGCTTCTTCGTATCCGGTTGTTCCATTGATTTGCCCCGCAAAAAATAATCCGCTGATGGTTTTTGATTCAAGGTGTGACCAGAGTTGCGTTGGTGGGCAGAAATCGTATTCGACGGCATAGCCGTACCGCATAATTGATGCTTTCTCGAGTCCCGGGATTAAGCGAAACATTTCATCTTGAACGTCTCTCGGCAGGCTTGTTGAGATTCCGTTGACGTAAACCTCTTGAGTTTTATGTCCCTCGGGTTCGAGAAAGAGTTGATGCCCGTCTTTTTCTGCAAATCGTACAACTTTATCTTCAATGCTGGGGCAGTATCTAGGACCTCTTGAGTTGATTTGTCCGCTGTACATCGGCGCGCGTTCAAGGTTGGCACGAATCAATTCGTGCACCTTGTCGTTTGTGTAGGTGATGTGACAGGGAAGCTGCTCCAGCTTGAGTGTATGAGTGAGAAACGAAAAAGGTTGGGGTTCGTCGTCACCGGGTTGTTCCTCAACGGCTTGGTAGTCGATCGTTCTCGCGTTGAGGCGAGGTGGAGTACCCGTTTTAAATCGATCGATCTCAATCCCCAGACGTTGCAGAGCACCGCTGATCCCTGAAGAGGTACCCTCCCCTGCCCTTCCGCCAGCTGTTTTTGCTTCACCGGTGTGCATAATCGCTTGAAGGAAGGTACCGGTCGTAAGCACGACGGTACTCGCAAGGTATTCGGCACCGCCCCGGACTTTGACACCCACAATTCGGCGATCCGTTTGGGTATCTTCAACAAGCAGATCATCGACTGTTTCTTGTCGAAGATCCAAATTGGCAAGAGATTCAATCTCGAACTTCACATGGTTCTGGTAGGCTTTTTTATCAGCCTGTGCCCGCGGACTGTGCATTGCGGGGCCCTTTCGCCGATTCAATAACCGAAACTGAATTCCAGTTGCATCGATGGCTTGTCCCATGAGTCCGCCAAGGGCATCCACTTCGCGCACGATTTGCCCCTTCGCGACCCCGCCGATGGCTGGATTACACGACATTTGACCAACCGTATCGAGGTTAGTTGTGAGCAGTGCCGTTTTTGCACCGAGTCGGGAGGCTGCCGCAGCTGCTTCTGTACCCGCATGTCCGGCTCCAATCACAATCACGTCATATTGGTAACAGATCTTGGTCATTCGGGATTGAGTGGAATCTGAGAGGAATGTTGGGGGTTTAACGCGATTAGGCTAATGAAACGGTTCAAATTTGTCGGAAAGGTGCATCCAAACGAGTTTTTTTAACGTCCAAACACCGAAAATCCGAAGGCGATGGTGTGGCACTGGATTTTTACCGGTCTATTTTCGCTCCACCTTTTCTTGTCTGGCAGAATGATGCAAGGGAACAACCGTGCGGTTCAAACCGCTTTGATAGCCTTAGCGGCAACGGTCATGCTGATGCAGACTGCCGTCTCTGTCGAGGTACAGAGTGATAAAAAGCCTACGGTTTCTGCGAGCTCTGTCACTGCCAACGATCAAGATTTGTTGCAATCAAAAGAAAAAAAATCAGTAATCCCAACGTACGTCCTCAGATCTCAATCTTTTTCGATTCCCTTTAACGTTCAAAAGCAAGGTTTGAATCCGACTGAGGTAAAGCTATACGTCCTGACGCCTAATGCTACGGATTGGGTGTTGCATGAATCGAAGCCAGTCCACCCAAGCCACGCAAAATTTGACTACTTCGCAGAGCTTGAGGGAGGCTACCTCTTTGCAACACGAACCATCAGCCCCTCAGTATCAGCGTTGAATGAACCGGCGTTAACCCCACAGATTCGCATCCTTGTTGATACCACAGCACCAACAATTCGTTTGGATACTGAAACAAATGCTGAGGGGAGCGTTGAAATTCGCTACTCGGTGGAGGACTTCTCGGCTATCCAAGAGATAGAACTCCGATACACGACAAACGACGATCAGAGATGGAGGGTGATTGAGACAGCATCAACTGGTAAGACTGGTCTCTACATTGTTCCAAAAAACAATAAGATTCAATGGGCTTCATTCTCAGTCGAATTGACAGCGACCGATCAAGCGGGGAACACCTCACGGGCGACCCGGCAAATGACTCATGCTCAGCTTCTTGCTGGGGAGAGAGAAGTAGCCGCCTCAATCCAGATGAATCGTGAGGTAGCTTCAAATCATCAGAAGTCGATGACGTTTGCGGCATCAGATCAGCATCCACAAGGAATTGATGCATCTGATAATGCCGGTGTCGATTCAGAGTCTGCCGTTCTGCGTCACTCAGTCGGGGGTTTTCTGGCTGGATTCCGTGATCGTGTTCCTTCTGTAGCAGCTCAGTCAAATTCGAAGGGTAATCGTCCTGGCGATACCACAGCAAATGTCAGCGATTCAGCTGACACTTCACAACTCAACGTCAAGCTCAACACAGATGGTGGGCTGTCAGAGGGCGAACGAGCGATTGATTTGATTGTGCCGAAAATCAATGACAGTAATTCTAATTCGGTGACCAGCGATTCTTACGAGACACTGAGAATCGCTCAGTACGGTAACCAGACCGCTCGGCCAATCTCTTTGTTCGAGAAACTTTTTGGTATAGCACCACCGCAGTTACCTTTGACTCAGGTAAAAAAAACAGAAGACCCCAAAGCTTACTCCTCTTTTACTGCACCCTCTTTCTCTGCGCCCGTTCCAGCACAACTGGTTGGGAATCCGCAGGATCTTTTACCCCCACCCGCTTCGCCCTCGCAAATTGGAGATGGCTTCGAACTTAAGGGACCCAATCAAAATCGCAATGTTGACACGAGTGATGTTCCTGCAAAAACGACTCAGGGTTCTCGGCTTGGCAGCCGCAATGAGCTTTTACCGGAGACGCTTCCTGCACCGGCAAATCGCCTCCCCGCTGGATCTTCTGATCGTGATGATGTTTCCAAAACGGATCGACGTGCTGAGACTCCAGCCCAAGCAATGCGACCGATTAATGAGAGCTCGGAAGTGATACCACTCCTGCAAGATAGGGGTGATCAGCAAGAGAAACCAGAGAGCAGCGAATTGCCGTCCGAGGAAGAATCAATTCCCCTGTATAGGTCGCGACGAAATGATCTATCAGATTCTCAGCCCGTGGATCGGGAGTTCGACGCAATGCTTGCTCGAGTCCCAACGCGATTCAGTAAAGGGAAACGTTTTAGTCTCGATTACGAGTTAGAAGCAGTTGGTTTGCAGGGAGCGGAATCCATTGAACTTTACGGCACAACAGACGGCGGTAAAACCTGGCAACTTTGGGGTAGTGATCCAGATCGTCAGAGTCCGTTTGATATCGAAACTCAGGATATTGGCGTATTTGGATTTAGGATTTGTGTTGTTGGCCGAAACGGATTAGCGAGCCCGCGTCCACAAGCAGGTGAAGCACCAGATATTTTCGTTGTGGTTGATGTGGAGAAGCCACAGGTCCAGATTACAGGTGCTCGGTACGGCGAGGGAAGTCGAGTCGGGTCTCTGGTAATTAGTTACAAATGTTTAGATGCTAATCTTCCCGAGCGACCGATTACCCTTGCATTCAGCGAATCTTTGGATGGTCCATGGACGACCATTGCGGGAGGCCTTCGCAATGAAGGTCAGTATATCTGGGCAGCAGATCCAAACTTACCTCGACAGCTTTATCTGAGAATTGATGCGACGGATGAAGCAGGTAACCGAGGTGTTTATCTCTTGGATCAACCCATCGATACTCAAGGCTTGGCACCTAGAGCAAGAATCCGTGGGTTTCAACCGCTTTCTGAACAAAGTATCCGGTCGAAGCAGTCAGGAACGACAGCAAAACGCACTCGCAATCAGTTTTGAGCACTGGGTAATCTGATCCCACAGTATTCAGATTCTTCTTCCCCCTAAAGGCTATCTATCACCTCCTGTTCGTTCGCTAGGGCTGGGGGGAAATGCAAATTGCGTATTTTTGCTTGTATGAAAACGGGATTCTGCAAGCTCCGACGCAGACAGACTGCTCGCTTACTATCCTGTCTTGGCTTATGCTGGCTTACTTTATGATTATGCACGAAGGTCATTGTTTCATTTGGTGAGAAAACACCGTGTTGATGGATATGCCAGGGTGCCAACTAAGAATTGTAAGTCCGATGCAATGGCTAGTACTCACGCCTTCAAGATTCTCGAACAATCGACATTCCAAGTTCCGGACGTCATTGCTGTTTATGGCCAAGATGCGTCATTAAGGACGTGGGTAATTCAGAGGTTGACCTCATCTGGCGATTTGATGCAGGTGAACGGAGATTCCACTGAGTGGTCAGATTTGAGGGATGAACTCTCAACCGCATCCTTGTTTGATTTTGGTGACGGTAAAAAAACAATTGTTATTCGCGATGCGGATTCATTTGTGAGTACCTATCGCGGAGAGTTGGAGTCATACCTTTCTAATCCCTCAACCGCTACTCGACTCGTTTTAGAGCTAGATTCACTGGCTTCGAATACACGACTTTATAAATTGATTGATAAGAATCAATTACTCATTAACTGTCATGGTGCGGTTGACAAAAAACGAGGGGTCTCTGCATCCACGCGTCAGAAATTTATTGTTGGGTTTCTTGCTGCCAGACATCAAGTCAAATTGACCAGCGGAGCTGCTGACGCGTTGGTGGAATTAATGGGTGAAGAGTTAGGGATGCTTGATTCGGAGATCGCTAAGTTGGCGCTGTACCGAGAGCCAGAGGGGATGGTGGATGAGACCCTTGTTCGAGAGGTAGTGACGGGCTGGCAGGGAAAGACGGTATGGGAGATTAATGAAGCCATCGCTTCGGGAAGAGCGTCTGTTGCCTTGAAGCACCTCGAAAAACTCATGAGCGGAGGTCAACCGCCAATTGCCTTGTTACCGCAAATTGCATGGTCATTGCGGCGTCTGGGAATGGCTTCTGCCGAGATTCATTATCGAGAGAGGATGGGTCGAAAGATTCGAGAAGAAGATGCTTTGGCCAACGCAGGCTTTCGTCCACATGAAGAGCAACGAGCGAAATCTCACCTTCGCGGTTTACGACGTGACCGTGCCAAGCAGCTTTTGGCTTGGTTGTTAGACGCAGACTTAAGGCTAAAGGGAACTCATAGCAAACATTGGTTCGATCGATTTCTTTTAGAGCAGCTTATCATCAAGTTATCAAACACAGTTGAGACTACTGCTCGAACGACCTGAATGTTTCTCTCCCTAAACAAGGTTGTGGGTAATTCAATTGATCAATTATCCCGCATGTCATAACCTCACGGGTAACCGTTGTGAGCGAGTGGTGTTTCCAACGAGCGTTTCTACATTCGGTTGCTGGTGCCTTTCGTTAACGCCATGAACGCGCTCTCCAGATCCAATTCCTCCTCGCTGAACTTCTTCAATCGTATTTCATTTTCAATGAGAAGTTTGGGGAGATCGCCGTAATCATCAATTTCCGCTTTCATTACAACACGAACAGAGTTGTCACCCGGTTCACACGCCTGAACTGAAGGGTGTCGACTGAGTATGGTGCTGATTTTTACTAGGTCAGTACTGTCAAATGGCTCAATAACAAGCACCAAGTGCTCTCGAACCATTCGAATGACCTCAGCTTTCGTCGCATTTTGTTTCAACTCGCCTTTGTCAATGATTCCAATTTTATTACAGACGTCAGCAAGCTCGGGAAGAATGTGACTGCTGACAATGATTGTCTTGCCCATTTGTCCAAGCTTGCGGAGTAAGTTTCTCATTTCGATTCGAGCCCGCGGATCTAGTCCAGATAGAGGCTCATCTAGAAGTAGTACCTGTGGATCGTGAAGCAGGGTTCGTGCCAAACCTAATCTTTGAGTTTGCCCCCGCGATAGTGTGTTTGCAAAGGCATCTCTTTTAAAATCCAAGTCGACCACTTCGAGCATCTCGTTCACTCTCTGGCGTCTCGCGTTACCATTGATTCGGTAAGATGCAGCAAAGAATTCAAGGTACTCAACTACCGTCATATCTTCGTAGACTCCAAAGAAGTCGGGCATGTAACCAACGAGTCTTCGAATCTCTTTTGGGGCTGTGTGAACACTGTGGTCGCAGACATATGCTTCGCCCCAAGTCGGTTCAAGAAGCGTCGCGATGATTCTCATGGTGGTGGTTTTGCCAGCACCATTGGGACCAATAAAACCGAAAAGGTCACCAGCGTTCAAATTGAGATCGATGCTCTTAATGGCGTAAGCATCGCCATATTTTTTCGTTAGATCGACTGTTTTGATCACGGTGTGCCTTGGTTTTAAAGTACTGATAGGACGTGTTTTGAATCTATTTTTTTTAACGGGACTTTAACTCATTACTGACGGGCAGAACTATCCGTAGGAAGGTTTGACGCGTACCCCGTAAGCTTGAGTTTTCAGTGTCGCCGAGTTGCATGGATGTGGCCGGATCTTTTAGATGGCCAAACAGAATGCACCTATCACTCGATAGGACATGGGAGAGATCCAATTGTGACAATGCCGAGTTGTTTAGGTTGGTATAGCGTATCCCTCCCGCAGCTTCGTGAAACAAGATCATTTCACCAATTCGGTCAAGGGAAACGGTGTCAGCAGGATTCCATGGTTTGGTTTCACTCGAACTTTCCAGTGCTTTCTGTCTCGATAATTGCCATCGAAAGTTTTTTTGTCGCAGTGAATCCAGTGATTCTATTTCACTGCCGGCAGGAAAGCGGGTGGGTAGTATGTAGGTCCAGTTTCGATAAACAAGCATCCCGTTGAGGATGTCAACATCCAATGGGTTGACTAACTTTCCCTGTAGGAGCTCGCTTCCTGGCCGCCTACTAATGGCATCACGATTTGACAGTTTTGGTTTGAACTCAATCAGAGAGTTCACGCCCTTGCTACTTCGCGAAGCGACAGGCATTGCTTCTATACTCACAGAAGAAAAGTTATCTTCAAGTTGAATTGAATAATGTGGCAGTCGACTATCCTCCACTCCCAGCTGAATGCCTCCAAAAGATTTGCCAGGGTAACCAAAAGGTGCGGTTATCTGGCTTTCAATTGAGTCTGCGAGTTCGATCATTGAATCGGATGGAGTAATGGTCACATTTGCTTGTAGAGCCCGATGAGAATACAGGTAATGGATGGAACGAGTGATCCCTGAGTCAACGGTTGCGTCAATGTCGACTACTTCCAGCCGATTCAACTGCTTTGTTTCATCAGTTGTGATTTTTTTTGCCTCAGAAGATTCGGACTCAGACACCAAATTGTTAACGGTGTTATCGGCAGAATAATTCATCGGCAGCGAGCGTGATTCGTAGGCTAGGAATAGACTGATACCGATCGCTGCAAAGGGGAAAGAGATCCATCCAAAAATGGGTTTTCCTAGAACACGATTCAAGAGAAGAAAATCGAGTGGGCCTATCAAAGCCAAGAACAGGAGTACGATGATTGATAAAAGAGAGAAGCTATATCGATTCTTCACATCAAATTGATCGAGAGTTGTTCGTAATTGGCCAGCCAAATCGTCATATGCAGTGGCTCGATTTTTCTTGCCAATGATCTGCGAGTCTTTTCGAAGAATATCTCCTGTGATCTGGGTTAGGAAATCCATTCGCTCCGGCCAGTCGGCAAAAACGGCGGTTTCCAGATCACCACTAACTGCGATTACCCTGCCCAGTCCAAGGTTGTATTGGATTGCGATTGGCGTGTTGTTACGTTGCATGGTTCGACCCAAAAGAAGGGTTTCGCCGTAATCGTTCGGCAGGCGTACGCCATCAAAAGGTCTTAGTGGGGTTTGCGAAGAGGTGAAAGTCTCAATCGCAGATGGATCAATTTTCTCTACTATGAATTCGCTGATCGGTAACAGTTCTTGCAACCACGGTGATTGTTTGAATAGCTCAGGAGCTGATGCTCCTAGTGTGATAAGAACATGACCACCAGATGTGACCCATTTGATAATCGCATTTTGTTGTTCCGGTGAAAGGTTGTTAATTAGATCCTTTCCAGAGCGACCAATGATGAGCAGATCAACCCCGTCATAACCGAGTGAGGAATCAGGAAGAGATTGGTGATGAGCTGGCTTTGATACCGCGATATACCCATCACGATTTAGTAATTCATTTGAGCCCAGCTCATCGATACCAAGTGGATCGCCAATTGCTACGATCCACGGCATAGAGAGCGGGATCATTGCTTGTCGACGTGAGGGTGAATCTTTTGAGGGAAATCGGGTCTCAATGCGATCTGAGTTGGAGGGTGTGATGATCAGGGGTGCCGCTTCACTTCCAGGTATCACATAACTCCAGCTATTGGCGTTAGCCTCTGCAGGCTGAAGATAGGAGACCTGAATCCCGTCACCATCACGGGTTTCAATCGAACGCAGAATTTCGCCGTCTGCTTTTCGAATTCCTGTCCAGTGCCCTACGCGGTAAAAGCCCTCGAGGCCAATCAAAACCTGCGGGTCTGGTGTGCTAGGTACCGATTTGGCTTTGCTTATCGTGTTGTTTTGTGAGTGAGTGAATTGATTCGGGGACCAAAAGAGAATCAAAGCCAACATCACCCAAAAAAAAGGTGCCATTGCAAGACCGTTTTGGTTGCAATTAGGAAGGGTACCTTGATACTTTTTCGTTGTGGTGAACATGCCAGATTTCGGTGACAGATATTTCGAATTCAAAGTGTGCTTTATTGTACTGATGAGATTCAAGGTTTCTCTGAGTTTGGACATTCGCATTCTAGTCGTGAGCAGCCCGGGCACCCATTTCCGTACTTCGCAATTAAAGCATCATTAAGATCGATTTGTGCGACATTCGCGATCGTTGCAAGCCAAGCGATGACGTCGGCAAATTCTTCCGCTAAATTTTCTCGATCGTCACCTCGAAGGGCCGCAGCCAATTCTCCTATTTCCTCCATCAACCACATGAAGGTGCCATCAACGCCTCTGAGGACGTCTTTTTCGTAGTACATTGTTCGAATATGGCGTTGAAGATCCGCGATCGATAGTTCTTCTTTAGGGGGGGAGGGACTCTTCGGCATGCATCTATTCTCTGGGGGTTCTTAGCGATTAACGCTGTTTTAACGTATTTTGCTCCGAAAATTGCCTCTCATTTTCCGGATACCGCCGAGTTGAGCAAGATATCCTGCTGCACCAATGGCCGTCAGTGAATTACAGTGTGGGTTCGGTTCTTTACCGGTCTACTTGTTTGGGTGGTTTGGCGTTCGGTGCTGGTACAAATCCCTGATCTTTCCGAAAAGACTTGCCACCGCCAATATTTTCATTTGATTTGAATTGATGGAAGAAACACCCAACGCAAGCGATTCTGATCCTCAAGATCATTCTTCGTCATATGGGAAGGCTCACAGCCAAGGGCTGGAATCATCAAGTGGAAGTCAATCGACGCAGGGTACGAAGCCCGTTTCTGGAAAGTCGTCAGATCGCGGTTTTCACAATTACCCTTTTTATGCCCCGCGATTTTGGCATGGGATGCTCCCAAAAACTTGGTTCAAACTTATTGCTAACTCGGGTTTTAGGATTCATCCCACTCGGTTCCCCCTTGCTTTTGGCGTTACAGCAACGACACCGTTTAATGCTGTACTGGCCGCAATGCATAAAATCATTTTCGCAAAGAAATTAGAATCTGCTGAAATGCAGGGCCCGCCGGTTTTCATTGTTGGGCATTGGCGAAGCGGGACCACTTTGTTGCATGAATTGATGGTGAAGGATGAACGGTTAAGCAGTCCTTCCACCTACCAGTGCTTCTCTCCTCATCATTTCCTGCTCTCAGAGTGGTTCTTCAGGAAGTTCGGTGGCTGGTTGCTGCCAGGGAAACGCCCGATCGATAACATGGCAACGGGTTGGGATAGGCCTCAAGAAGATGAATTTGCATTGCTCAACCTCGGGTTGCCTTCTCCTTATCGACGTATGGCATTTCCGAACGATGAACCAGTGGATGTCAACTACCTGGACTTTGACGGTGTCGATGAAGAATCAATACAGGAATGGCTCACTGCTTTAAGACGCTTTTTGCTCGCAGTGAGTTTGTCAACGCAAAGACCATTGATCATCAAAAGTCCTACTCACACTGGTCGCGTCGGCTGGCTGGCGAAGGAGTTTCCTGATGCTAAGTTCATTCACATTTCACGAGACCCACGGTCTATTTTCCCCTCGACCTGTCGATTGTGGCGTGGGCTTGATGAGGTGCAAGCACTTCAGCGACCGAAAAATAAGGGGATAGAGGATTATGTGGTCAATTGTCTTCGGCGAATGTATGACGCATTTCACGAGCAACGCAAAACGATTGACGCTAGTCGAATCGTTGATATTCGATATGAAGATCTCACCGCAGCACCCGTAGAGACTTTGCAGTCGATTTATAGTCAATTGCGATTAGGAGATTTTGATAGTGTCAAGCCGATGATTGAATCGTGGGTTGAGAACGAGCACCGCACCTATAAAACCAATCAACATAAACTACCGGCAGAGCATGAATCATTGATTCGCGAAGCGTGGGCTGATTACTTCGCCACCTACCACTATGGTTAAAACTTTCATGTGTTTATCAATTGCTTTCTTGAACTCGAGGGTTTTCTCTCTCAATCATAATAAATTGCTCCTTTGCTGCCTCGTGGTGCTGTTCCTTAACGGGTGCGGGGATTCGAAAGTTCCCAATCCATCAACGGAACCCACGACTGCTTCAGTTAATGCTCCATCCAAAACGGCCAACTCCGTTGATCTCGGTAAAGAAAGCACTGACGAGGTCGAATCGATCGATCGAATTGGATTGTTGGCTCGACGCCTTCATGAGAGTAAATCGAGTGAAGGATGGATTAATCTATTTGACGGCAATACGTTGTTCGGTTGGACAACAGATGGGAAAGCAAACTTCCGGGTAGAGGATGGGGTTATCGTCGCCGATGAAGGTGAGATGAGTTTGCTCTGTAGCAATATGAACTGGGGGCAGTATGAACTTATTGTGGAATACCGAGCAGAGGACGAAACCAATAGCGGTGTTTTTCTTAGTACTTCATTGATACCTGGTGACGTTTCCTCTGCCTGTTACGAGATCAATATTGCTCCACCTAGTCATCCTTATCCGACAGGTAGTTTGGTCGAGCGCCAGAAAGCGATTGCTGCTATCGATGGCGATCCCAAGGGTTGGCATGTCATGCGAGTGCAACATGATCGCAACAATCTCAAGGTTGAAGTGGATGGGGTTGAGGTGTGTGATTATCAAGATTCAAACCCTCCGAGTCGTGGCAGAATCGGTCTGCAGCACAACAAAGGGCGAGTTGAATTTCGAAAAGTAATGCTCCGTCCTATCGGCTTGGCATCACTATTGGATCGTGATCTCGCGCAGTGGAAGCAGTATCCGGAAATGGATGCATCTTTTACAACGAATGAAGCTGGAGAGCTACATGTACAGGGAGGTAGCGGTCAACTGGAAACGATCGAGCAGTACGGAGATTTTATTCTCCTTGCTCAATACAAATTGCCAACTCCTGAGATGAATTCAGGTATCTTTTTTCGCTGCATACCCGGCGACAAAATGATGGGCTATGAGTGTCAAGTGAGCAACTTTGGAACCGAGACTAACTCACTTTTACCTGAGGATTGTGGAACTGGCGGTATCTTCCGTCGACAAGATGCCCGGCTGATAGCGGGAGAGACCAATCAATGGGCCACCGTTATTCTTCAGGTGGAGGGGCCGTCAATGTCCGCTTGGGTTAATGGAATTCAAGTTAGCGATTGGACAGATACCCGGGAGGTCAATGAGAATCCACGTCGAGGGTTACGGCTTGAGGCTGGTACAATCATGATTCAAGGTCACGATCCGAAAACGAATGCACTGTTCAAACAGTTCAACATCCGTTCGCTTCCTTGATATCTCGAGAAACGATTGAGTCTTTGTCGAGTAATTCACGTGGTATCCGATGACGCAACTCTTCCTCTAGATCGGTAATGATTTTGCCGACTGTGCTTGTAGGATTTTTATAATACCAGCCACGCTGAAAATGTGCTTGCGATACCGCCAAGCCCTGCAGCCGCGAGAGCAAGAGGTAACTGTGTGCTGACGTGATCCATTAGGTCGCAACCTGAAAACATGGACGAGAGGATCGTTGTGTCGGAAATCGGTGAGCACTGATCTCCGAAAACAGCTCCACCCAAAACCGCTCCGAAGCATACTGCAACGTATTCAGGGTTTTCCTGTAAAGACCATGCGAGCGGCATTGCAACTGGAAAAACCACAGCATAAGTTCCCCAGCTCGTGCCACAAGAAAAGGCGATGACCATGCACAAAATGGTTAGCATGGCTGGAAGAAGGATGGGCGGCATTTGTTCCCCTATCAGGGAAACAAGGTAGTCAGCAGTATGCAGTTCTTTGGAAAGATATCCAATTGTCACGGCGAGGCCCAAGATGATTGCTCCGACGGTCATCGTTTTACAGCCATCAATAAATCCAGCCATGATGGTTTTGATTTCCATACCACGAAAAAACGCGGTTATCATCGCGGATAATAGACTCGCCATGAATGCCTCGTTTGTCAAATTAACGTTGTAGACCACTTGCGGGAAAATCGACAGAGAGAGCAACACTCCAAGCGGTACAAGGAAATCCAGCAAGCTGGGAATGTAGGAGATTGCTTGATCGGTGAGGAGTTCCTTCTTGTCTTCCATTGAAGGTAACATTGGAGCTGCGCCATCTCTATCAAGCTTTCCTGTTGACCTTGCTCGATGACGTGCTTTCGACATTTTACGTCCAACCCAAGGAAGCATCCCAAGTGAAAATAGAAGGGTGAACGTGAGGGCGAAGAAGCCATAGTAATTGTAACGAATACTTGAAAAAAAGAAGGCCAAGCTTTCTTCGTTGGTACTAAAAATGGGAATGACAGTTCCGACAATTAAGGCTGCTATAAATCCAGGCCAAGCATTGAACGGTAGAACAGTCGAGACTGGCGATGCTGTCGAGTCGACAACGTATGCAACTTCTTCATGCGATACGCGGTGTTTATCCGTAAGTGGCTTCACCGTTGCACCGGCCAGAACGGTACTTACCGTGCCACCTTGGTGAAAAATACAACCCATGAGCCATGCAAAGAAAAGAGAAGTCCTTGGGCCCTTGACGATACGAGCACCAACAATTCTGGCAAAATGTAAGGCAGCGCCCGTTCGCTCCCATAATCCCATCAGGCCTCCTAGACACCAGAGGTACGTGAGTAAGATTTTTGCATAAGATTCTTGGCCTAGAGCGGGCAAGAACAAGTGCTTAACAAAATTGGCGTCGTCGATGTTTTGACTTTGAAGAGCTAAAACAAGCCCTCCAGTGACAACTCCGGAAAACAAAGCGATGATTGCATCGCGAGTGAGAAATGCCAGCAGAATGGCGATCACAGACGGGGCGATTGATAAGAAGTTTGGTTCCACGCTGGGTATGCTTAATAAAAAGTGTATTAGACGGAATTCATGATTCCAGCTTTCAAAGCTTCGTTCATCTTGGAGAGCTGAAGGTCCTAGTCATCGGATTGTATCTCCCGCAACTTTTTTGGTAACGGGAACCGTACAGATTCTTCGCGAATCATTTGCTCCTCGAGATGCCCATCAAAATGAAGTGTTAGCCAGTCGATGGTTGCTTGCACAACGGATTCGGGTGCACTGGCTCCAGCAGAGATGAGCACCGTTTGTTCATTAGAGAAACAGTTTTTATCTAAGTCCTCTGGCCCATCTACTAAGTAAGCAGGTGTTCCATTCTCGGAACCAAGTTCCCGCAATCTTTGGCTGTTGCTACTGTTTTGGCTACCAAGAATGATCACGGCGTCCGCACCATCACTAAGTTTTCTTACGGCCTCTTGGCGATTTTGGGTTGCGTAACAAATGTCCTCCTTGGGAGGGCTTTCAATGGTTGGAAATCTTTTGCGTAGCTTTCTTATGATTCGATTGGCGTCGTCCACGCTGAGTGTCGTCTGGGTTAGATACGCGAGTTTACTGCCCTCTGGGATATGGATGTCTTCGACTGCATCTTCATCCTCCACAAGGATGATTGCTTCTGGGGCTTCACCCATAGTACCAATGACTTCGTCATGGCCTTCATGGCCAATCAATAAAATGGTGTAACCTTCCTTTGCATATTTAATGGCCTCCAAGTGAACTTTTGTAACTAGAGGACACGTTGCATCAAAAGCGTGGAGATTTCTTGAGTTTGCAGCCTCGCGAATCTCGGGTGAGACACCGTGAGCCGAGAAAAGTAACGTGGAGCCGTCTGGGATTTCTTCGATTTCGTCGACGAAAATAGCTCCTTTTGTTTTAAACTCATTGACGACGTGTTGGTTATGTACGATTTCATGATAAACGTAGACAGGCGGCCCAAACTTCTGCAAAGTTAGGTCGAGCGATTGAATTGCCATGTTTACACCCGCGCAAAAGCCACGGGGAGAAGCAAGGAGAATCTTCATAGGATGCAGGGTTTATAAAAGTGAGGTTGCAATTTGCATCAGCAACAATAACGTCAGGGGATAGCAGAGGACAGTTTTCCGCGTGTTCGGAGCAGCGTCTCAGCATAACCGCGACCTTGGGCCTACGTCCAACCGGGGCAAAGAAGAGGGTATTGTGTTGACTGATGAAATCATTCGAGATTCGCGTCTAGCGAACCGTCGCCTTGCAAAAGGGCATTATGAGAACTTCGTGATTACCTCTTGCTTCTTGCCGAGACGTTTTCACCAAGCATTTTTCGATATTTATGCCTTCTGCAGAACAGCAGATGACCTTGCTGATGAGTCTGCATCACCGGACGACGCACTCATGGGACTGGACTCGATGGAGCAGGATTTGGAAATAGCGATACAGTCCAATACGCATGCAAAACCTGAGCGTCTTCTTTTTTTTGCTCTCGCAGATACTATCCAGAGATTTAGGCTGAGCGATCAGCCTTTTCGAGATCTGTTGGGAGCTTTTCGTCAAGATCAATTCAAAGTCCAATACGAAACGGAATCTGAGCTTCTGCAATATTGTGAACGCTCCGCAAATCCAGTTGGGCGAATTCTCCTGAATATGGTCGGAGAGGTTTCTGAGAAGAGTCTCGAATTGTCCGACTCGATTTGCACGGGGTTACAACTGGTTAATTTTTTACAAGATATCGAGGAGGACTATCGGCGCGGCCGAATCTACTTGCCCGCTAATGAGAGAGAAAGATTTTCTGTTAATCTCGAGTCACGACATGATAATCAAGGGCAAGCAGCTCTGAGAGAATTGGTGCGATTTCGTTGCAACGATGCCAAGTCCTACTTGGAAAAAGGACTTGGGTTGACCAGTCATGTGCCTTCTTGGTTTTCTCGTACGGTTCGTTTATTCGTTGCCGGCGGACTCGAGACAATACGTGCAATTGAAAATCAGGATTACAATGTAATGTCAGGCCGCCCCAAAGTTAGTAAAGCAAAACAGTTGTGGTTGCTTTGCCGAGCGGCCTTTAATTGTTGATAAGAGCTGGTTTGCTCAAGGTGACTTGCAGCGTTTGCAGTCTGCTAACTTTTGCAATCACCTTTTCGTAGTATTGAATTTATCCATCTTGCGACCTGCGCGTTGATGACCAAAGAAATCACCATTTCTGATAGCTATCGAGCTTCGCGAAAAATTGCGATCAAGAGCGGTAGTAATTTTTCGAGAGCATTTTGGTTGTTGCCAAAAAGAAAGCGATCATCAATGTATTCGCTCTATGCTTTCGCTAGAACAACTGACGATCTGGGTGATTCTCATGATCATGTTGACCTCCGAACTTCTCGTTTAAGTTGGTGGAGGGAAGTGACACAGCTGAACCTGAAAGAGGTTCTCGCATCGGATAAGAGTCATGACGCTGGATTCCAAAAACCCATTGAAGTCATTCAGTATCCTACGGTTGATCCCGAGTTGGCAGAAAGAGCGAGGGTTATCTTCCCCGCCCTGAGAGATACGGCGACTCAGTTTTCGATCCCGCCACGGTATTTTCTTGAGATCATTGATGGCGTGATGGCTGACCAGCAAAAAACTCGATTTGATACTTACGAACAGGTGGAACATTACTGCTACCTTGTTGCCTCAGCAGTCGGGCTAGCCTGCTTGCATATATGGGAATTTGATGGTGATTTACCGCTGCAATCAGCGATTGATTGCGGAATCGCTTTTCAGCTCACCAACATCCTGAGAGATGTGGTGGAGGATTCAGAGAGGGGTCGGATTTATTTGCCTCGTCAGCACTATGAATTACATGGCCTATCGGAAGACGATCTTTTGAAGCCTCGCCGTGATGATCGACTTCGATGCCTGATATTGGATGAAGTCGCAAGAGCGGAGCAGTTGTATGAATCAGGTTGGCAGGTTTGGTCTAGCTTGCATCCGGATGGACGCAAGATATTCAGTATGATGTGGCGAACGTATCGCAGTTTGCTAGATCAAATTGCGGAGGATCCGATGCGTGTGGTATCGGATCGTGTGAAGCTTTCGTTTCGCCAACAGTGTCAAATAGCGATCCACCACTTTGTGCCAACGCTTTTTCAACGTTTGCCGATACCACCGATTGAAATGCAATCTGGCCGGGAGTCCGGTTTGTAATGAATTCAGTTTCAGGTCAAGTCGCTCATGATGGCTTAGGGCATGTTCGTCGGAGTGTTGTGATTGTTGGCGGGGGATTGGCTGGGCTTTCCGCTGCCGAAATGTTGGTAAATCATTTCGGCCCAATGGTGGAGGTGACTGTCGTTGAGGCAAGGCGCTTTGTTGGAGGTCGAGTTGGGTCGTTTCATGACCGACAGATGGATGCAACGATTGATTATTGCCAGCATGTGACCATGGGATGCTGTGTGAATTTTTTAGATTTCTTGCGTCGATGCGACTTGGAAAAGGATTGGGCCGTTACCTCCACGCTGGTTTTTGCTGATCTCTCAGCGGGTCTTCATAAGATCAAGCCCTGGAAATGGTTGCCAGCGCCTTTTCACCAACTGCCACTGATATGGAGATTGCCGTTTCTTGCTCCCTCTAAGAGACGAGAAGTTCAATTGGCAATGCTGCGTTTGGTGCGAACCAAAACAAATAACACATTTTCAACGATCACGGCGGGAGCGTGGTTGAGGCGGCATGGCCAATCCGAAGAGTCACTGAATAAGTTTTGGAATGTTTTTTGTTTAAGTGCACTCGGTGATGAAGCAGAGAATGTTTCCTTCGAAGCTTTGCGAAAACTATTCGTGGATGGATTTGCGATGAATCGAGAGTCATCGGATCTTTGGGTTCCGACTAAACCTTTGTCCTATCTGTTCGGCGAAAAACTTGTGCGTCATCTCATGCAAAAAGGAGTGAGGTTCCTTACCGGGTTTTCGGTAACAAAATTCAATCAAACCAAAATTGGATTTAATTTGTTGTCGA
>CAXQOB010000175.1:0-14482 GCA_964225475.1 Candidatus Nitrosopumilus sp.
CTCGTTTGTCAAAGGTGGGACTCTGTTACTCGACGAAGTCGATACGCTTTCCCTGGAGGCTCAGGCGAAGCTACTCAGAACCGTTGAGAGCCGAATCTTCGAGCCCATTGGTTCGAACGAGTCTCAGCAGTTTCAGGGTCGGTTAATCGTTGCCACCAATCAGGATCTTTCCGTCCTCGTCCAGCAAGGAAAGTTTCGATCTGACCTCTACTATCGCTTGAATGTAGTGGATTTACAGGTGCCGCCATTACGTGAACGTCCTGAGGAGATCCTGCAGATCGCCGAAGCATGCATAGAAGAATTTGCCGCGTCCAACCAAACCGTCGCGCGAAAGATTTCCCCCGAAGTGAAGGACGTTCTTTTGAGTCATTCCTGGCCTGGGAATATCAGAGAGCTTCGCAATGCCATGGAACAGGCGATGACATTCTCTTCTGGTGAATTCATTCGCTTAGGTGACCTCCCCAAAACTGTTTTAGGTATTCAACGAGCGGATTCATTTCACGAGGAGCAAGCTGTACCTGTCAAGCTTTCGATAACGAAGGACTTGCGAGGAGTCGGGGTGACTTCCAAGGCCGCAGCGGTGCAGGGAGGGCAGGACTCGCGCGAAACCTCACCGGCATCTCTTCATCGGGCAGGTGTGAGCAATATCGCACACGAAGCCCCTGGGCGAATTTCAGAAATGAAATTATCCTCCGGCCGTGAAGTATCGATGATGGGTCGAGCAAGTTCACTGCGAAGTGCTCGTGCGATTGGTGAAAAGCAGATTTTGGTCGAGGTGCTGAAATCCTGCAGGAACAATCGCTCTGAGGCTGCTAAGACCTTGGGTATTAGTCGGACCGCTTTGTACAAGAAACTCAATAAATATGATTTGATTCACGCAGCACTCGCTTGATAGAGGCTGCTCACAAGAGAGGATGTGTTGTTGACTTTTTCTGATCACAGCACAGTCGCTTTTGGTCTTTGGTTTGGTCGCAGAGTAGTACCTCTGGGTTTCTCGTCGTTTCCTCTTTTCTCTTTCAATCGTCGCCCTCAGCCGTTGACCCCGACAGAAATCCAGCACGGATCACCGGGCGTTGCGACGTTGAGTTGGTAGTTCTGGGGGGCGTACGCTCCATCAAAACTGGTAGTTGGGCGAATTCTGGCTCTCTGGCGTTGATTTCCACAAAACATGTTCTCGTGGATTGTTAAAAGGCATTAAACTTCACGGAACTATGCATTGGTTGTGTGTTCGGTCGCCGAGATGGGATCAAACATTCGGGGGTTCGGTGTGAACAATAGGGAAGCGCTGGCCGTCTCAACCACTTAAGTACTCATCGCAACTCTTCCGATACAGAGGTGGAGGGCGAGCGACGATTGAGCCAAAGTTCATGATCGAATCGCTCGGAATGTGATGAAAACAATACCGTTACGAGGTCGTCGTGTTGGTGCCACTGCTGCTACTGTCCTGTATCTACCTGCTGCTATTGGTGGGTGTGATCTGGAAGAAATCGGATCGGGGCTTTTGGGTCGTTTGCCTATCAGCGCCCTTGGTTTTTATCGCCGTGATTGGTTTTTGGCCGATAGTCTTCGCACCTGAGTTGAACCCTCAACAGGACCTCCAGTCTAGCCTGAACCAGCGTCCGCCCTCTGATTCCAATGAGCGAAATTCTCAATCGGGGCAACCCCAAGTCACTCAGGCTACCTTCGAGCCGTATCGACCTGTGCAGCGTACATCGGATGGTTATGTTCAGGGTGATGCCTGTAAGGAATGTCACCCGGGCAACCATGAATCATGGCACCAATCCTACCACCGCACGATGACTCAACTTGCCGATCCATCAATCGTGATGGGTAAGTTTGACGGGCAGGTTGTCGCTACAGGCGAAGGATCTTACCGGCTACTGGAGGAAGGAGGCGTTTGCTGGGGAGAACTTCCTGGACGAGTATTGAGTGGAAATCGGGGGCCCTCTGCGGGACCCTCGGCGGGTACCTCCCGCGTTCCGCTTGTGATGACCACTGGGTCCCATCATATGCAGGTTTACTGGTTCCCCCTCGCTTCGGGCCGAATGCTGGGGCAGTTCCCACTTGTATATTTAAAGGAGGCTGAACGGTGGGTTCCTCGACATAGTTGTTTCTTGCAGCCACCTGGTGAGCAACCTGGGATTGAAGCTGGACGCTGGAACAATACCTGTTTGCAATGTCATACCACCCACCCAAAGCAAAAGCTGTCACGAGATTTCAAGTTCGATACCTATGTTGCCGAGTTCGGTATCTCATGCGAAGCTTGCCATGGTCCGGGAGAAGCTCATATTGATTTTCACCGGCAAAAAAGTGGTCCATCCAGTTTAACTCATGACCCAATTATCAATCCTGAATCGCTATCACACCAAGCAAGTTCGCAAACCTGCGGCAACTGCCACTCCATTACAACTCACCTGACAGCGGAGACCCGTAACGACGGCCACGCGTTTCGCCCAGGGAAAGCATTAGAAGATTCAAGGCACTTGTATCGCGTCAATGACAGCTCCGTCGCTGAATTACGAAAGCGTAATCAAGAACCCACGGAGTTTTTTGATGCGTCTTTTTGGCCTGATGGGATGGTGCGTGTTTCAGGAAGGGAGTTCAATGGACTGGTTGAAACCCCCTGTTATCAACGAGGCGAGATGTCATGCCTCTCATGCCATGCGATGCATCAGCAAGCGGAGGATCAACGTGCGCCGCACGAATGGGCTGACGACCAGTTGGCGCTCGAAATGAGATCCGACCAAGCCTGTCTACAATGCCATGAGAGTGCAGACTACGGAACGCAACATACGCACCACATGGCGACGAGCTCAGGCTCGCGTTGCTACAACTGCCATATGCCACATACAACCTACGGATTGCTCAAAGCGATTCGGAGTCACACGGTTTCCTCACCGAGTGTCGCGCGTGATGATATCCAAGCCGGCCGGCCCAATGCCTGCAATCTTTGCCACCTTGATCAAACCCTGCAGTGGACCGCAGATCAACTACAAGAAGGTTGGGGCATCCCAGCACCCAAGCTCGAGTCATCGCAGAAAAAGGTTGCCGCTGGAGCACTCTGGACGCTCACCGGTGACGCCAGTATTCGTGCGCTTACTGCCTGGCATTTCGGTTGGCCGGAGGCGCAAGCGGTATCCGACACGGACTGGATGAGCCGATACCTCATTGAATTACTTAATGATCCGTACGATGCGGTCCGATACATCGGGGCGAGGTCATTGAGATCGATTACTGATTTCCCACTGAAAGACTATGATCACTTGGCCGGCGAGTCGCAAAGGAAACTTATCCAAGAGAAATTGATCGAGTACTGGAACAATAACGCGGGTGCGATTGAGCGAAAGACGCAATCGCGACTTCTCATCGAGGACGGTCAGATCACGTCGGGAGATTGGGATGCCCTTCGAGCGCTGCGTGATGAGAGTCCAATTTTTTTGGATGAGTGAGAGTTTCGCATGAGATCTAGTCGCGTTCCTGTGGATCAGGTGAATCCGCATGAAGCGCGGGATAATTTGATTATCCATTCTCAAAAAAGGCTCACCTGCCCTTTCTGAAATTTGGGTCCCCTGCCCTCCTCTGTTTCACCTTTCTTCCAGCCTCAGTTCGTCACTTGAGAAGCGTTCCCACTTCGTTTGAAATCACGTTTTCCCTCAATGAAGGACGTTGACAGACCCACACGCTTAACAGACGCAGGGCAGTTACCATCGCCGCGATCGCGACCGATACGGGTGCGAGGTAAAGAATCGAGTAGCTTCCTGACCAGATCAGTAGGCCTACCCAGCCGATCATTAAAAGAATGCCAAAGGGGCTGATGACGCCGACCAAAATCACTCGCTTGGCAAACGCATTTTGGAACATCCTTGGCGCCAGCAAAACACCAACCCACAGGGAGGTCACAGCGAATAACATGGCAAAGGTTACGACCATGACTTGAATGGAGGGGGAACGCATCGCTGGCGGCATTAACCAGGCTGTGAAAGCAAAAAGTACGCCGGAAGGAAATGAAATTGCCATCAAGTCAGCGATCGTGACCTTTGCGGGAGAGAGTGGTTCAAATTCGGCGGAGCGAAAGAAAGGCTTAAAAATCAACCAACCGATGACCCCGGATACCACGAAATAGGGGAATGCAAAAATCTCGAGCATTTTGAATCTAGCAACCTCGCTCCGGCATTCTCGTCGGCCAATATGATCGTTCCTGCAACCATAGATAATGCATCAATGACTGACCGCGACCTATTCACTTTACTGCTGCGACAACTTCTGGATGAATTCGGAACTCCGTTGGTAGTCAATTTCGGAACTGCAGGACGTTAGTTATCGTTTTTGGTGTCGTTTTTTGCATCTTGTTTAGGGGCATGGTTCGCAACATCATTCGTTATGTGTCGGAGCACTTTCTACCTCCAGAAAATTGGCGTAAATCTTGAGGCAAAAACTAGCCAGTTCACGCATTAACGGATCGGAGGCTGTAACTGCGAGCGGGGCCGTCTCTCTGTAGCATAGGTGCTTCCCGATTCATTTTGATTATTAACTCATCGGAGGTCATGGTGCATATTTCTCAACGTTTAGGGCTGCGTGCAAGTCTCTTGGTCATCCATACGCTTCTCTTGGGCATCTATTCCGGTAACGTTCTGTCTTTGTATGGACAAGAGGTTGCCGTTACGGGTGACGACACGAGCCTGACCTCAGAAATTGCTGACACCATCAAGCGGTATGCGGAAGGTTTCAATTCAACGAATGCCGAGCTGCTTGCAAGCGAGATTTACTCCGCGCCTGTACTATTGATCGATCCATGGAGCGGTACGCACCGTGTTCTCGAAACTACGATCGATGTGGAAAAGCAGCTCAATAAGAGTTTCAAGGAGATGAAGGCAAACGGTTGGCATCACTCAAAGATCCATCGTCAGTCAGTCAGAATGGTCGGCTCTGATATGGTAGCGGTTCAGACGATCTTTTCTCGCATGCGAATCGATGGGACCACCATCTTGCCCGCAAAACGCCAGGCCAATTTTTTGCTGGTGAATCAACCGTCGGGATGGCGGATTATCGTGGCTTGCAAGGGAAGCCATCGTGAGTTGGAGGATTCTGCAAGTATTGAAAAATTGATCAAGCAAAAAATGACACGTTATGTTGATCTGCTCAACGGCCCTAGTCCCGCAAAAGAAGTTTCGGCGCAAATCTATTCATTTCCGAGACTCTCCCGCAGCTTTATGGGTAATCGAGAGCACAAAGGTATGCTGTCGAAGGATGAAGTTTTACAGAGGTTAGATGGGTATTTGAGCAAGTTGAAGGCGGAGGGCATGGAAAAGATCACCGTCGACCAAGTTAAGGTGTTTCCCGTAAGCAGTGAATTAGCATTCGTCGATCTTACCTCTTGTCGTGTACGATCTGACGGGACGCCTATTCCGCCAGCTGATGCTGGATTCAGTTACATTTGGTTTAAGCGAGCAGCGGGATGGAAAATGATCGCGACGCTCGCACACGGCCCCGAAGCAAAATGAGATGATCGCTTCCACATTTCGTGGGAATAGATAATATCTCCACCTACCTTACAAGGATTCGCTTTGATCAGTCGACGAAAGCTATTGGCACTTACCGGTGCGATCACATCGCAAACACTGTTGTCCGGCCTGGCGCCCGCTAACCCGCTCAAGGACAGGGATACGAAACTCTGGAGGCATCATGGTTCGGTTAAGGCGTTGACCTTCGATGTCTTTGGTACCGTCTTCGATTGGCGAAGCTCAATCATTAATGAAGGCCAACGCTTAAGTCGATTGAAGGGTCTGCATGTACACTGGCCGAAATTTGCGGACGCGTGGAGAGACGGCTACATGCCAGTGATGCAGCGGGTTAGGGACGGGGAATTACCGTACTCTAAGATTGACAAACTGCACCGCATCATCCTCGATGAATTAGTCAAAACATTCGAGCTTCAACAGCTCACCGATTCTGAGTTGACCGAACTCAACCGTGTTTGGCATCGTTTAAATCCCTGGCCGGATTCGGTCCGAGGTTTAGATCGCCTGCGTGAGCATTACCTCACCGCCTCGCTCTCAAACGGCAATATGTCGTTACTTGTCGACTTGGCTAAAAATGCTGGAATCCAATGGGATTGCGTCTTGTCCGCGGAGCTGACGGGTTATTACAAGCCGGATCGTCAGGTTTATGTTAAAGCAGCGGATCTTCTCGATTTGCAACCAAAGGAGATCATGATGGTTGCGGCGCACCCGATTGATTTGCGCGCAGCTGCCAAAGTCGGTTATCGGACAGCTCTTGTCCTCCGGCCATTTGAACGTGGGCGCGAAAGCACACTTTCCTTCGAGCCAGATGCAAAAGAATATGATGTCATCGCGAGCGATTTTGAAGATCTTGCGGATCAAATGAGTGCGTGAGCACCATCGCATCGCTGCGAGTTACAGGATCTGAATGAGACCTCGGAGCCAAGCTGTTGTGCGGATTGATTCTCTCAAGGGGCGTTGCAAGAAAAACCTGCTGCTCCTGTTTTACTCCGCCTTTGCATTGCGATTTTTGCGTTTTGTCTTGTTGTTCAGTTTTGAGAGCATTACCTCAACGGCTTTTTCAATTTGTTTGTCTTGGCCATTGCTCATTGATTCCGGATCATTTTTTACCAAGTGATCAGGTTCCGTTTGGTTGTTCTCCAAGAATTCACCTTTTGTATTCTTCATGCCAACCTGCGGTACTCCGACGCGTATGTCCCCTGAGAGTGAGGTTTCCCACCACACGGCGGTCATGGTTCCCGGCACTGGCATGCCCACCATTTCACCAATGTTTAACACGTTGTAGGTGTAGGGAAATGCGTGCGCATCACTGTAATTACCCTCACCCATGACCAGGATAGACGGTTTGTTCCACTGGTCCAAGGAATCACCGCGGTACTCACGACCGCGAACATGCATGGTGACGTATTCCTTACCCATAAATAATTTTGCTAGATCATTGTGCAGCCAACCTCCGCCATTCCAGCGGGTATCAATAATCATTGCTTCTTTGTCAAAATTGCGTCCCAGCACTTCTGAATAGACCACTCGAAAGCTCGAGTCATTCATTCCCCGGACGTGGACATAACCGAGGCGACCACCGGAAAGTTCGTCTACCAATTCCCGACGGGTTTTGACCCATCGCTCGTACATCAACTGCGATTGAGCAGAACGGCTGATAGGAACGGTCACTTCGTCAAAGTTGGTCCCATCTTCCCGGAGCACGGACAGGCGAACTCGTTTTCCGGATTTGTGATTCAATAATTTTGCGAGGTTCGCCTTACCATCCAGTTGGATTCCATCGATCGCGGAGAGTCGCATCCCCGGCTGAATTTGACTTCCCGCTTTCTTGAGAGGGCTTTTATCCAGAACCTCGGCGATGACAAGTGCTCCACTGGCGTCTGTCTGGTCGAAGAGAAGGCCTAGCTGCGCAGTCTCGTCGCCACCTGCGATTCTCCCGGGGCGGTAACTAACACCGATATGAGATGCATTGAGTTCGCCAGTCATCTCGGCCATGAGGTTCGCAATGTCGCGATTGTTGGTGATCGAAGGTAGTTTGACCTCGTAATGAAGCTTCAGCGTATCCCAATTGATGCCATGAAAGTTCGGGTTGTAAAACTTGTCTTTGATCTGACGCCATCCGTGTTCGAACATGTAAGCGCGCTCCGCTGCCGCCCGCAACTTCATCACCGCGTTGAACGAGATGGATTTTGAATCGTTGATCGAGCCTATCTCGGATTGACTGAGTCGTCCGCCTGAGAGGACAAAGATTCGTTTCTCATCGTTTGAAAAATCGAATTGAGCGGAACGGTCGAGCTTTCTTAGTAGCTTGGTGTCGTCCTCTCGGAAATCTCTCATCCAGAGTTCACTTCCCCCAGAGTGCTGTTTTAGGTAGTACAGTTTGGAGGCATCTTTGAGGAGATAGGACTGGGTGATGTTGGCAGAGTCTTTGGTTAATCGCACCGTTCGGTCATCAAGCCCTTGCCAGTCAATGGCAACTTTCTCAACCTGCTCCTCGTCTCCCTCATCGTTGTCATCTTCTTGATTCGTTTTTTCGAGCTCTTGAGCAAGTTCGTATTCTTCCTTGCTCTTCCTGAATTCATCATAGGCATCCTGTGTCAGGAACGTCGCCATTACATCGTACTCCCGTCCCCAGCTGCCATGATCTCGTTGACCGTATCGTGCGCTGGCCCAGTAAACAACTTTGCCACTTTGGTTCCAGAGGGGTGAGGAGTCTTGGTACCCGGAGTGACTGATATCAATCGGCTCTTCCGAACCGTCGGCGGGAAAGACCCCGATGTTGGGGACAAAGAGTCGGTCGCGTGGCGCGTAATCAGCCGTGAGCCACTGGCTGTCAGGTGACCACGTGTAGGAGATATCGCCATCGGAGTAGGAGTAGTTGTGCACCCTACTCAACGCGACATTGGTATCGCCTGTTTCGCGATCGAGTACTTGGATTTCATCGCGTCCCGCGAGGAATGCTATTTTCTTACCATCCGGCGAATAGCTTGGCTGAAAGCTTTCGGATTCACCGGCGTAAATTTCTTTTTCTTCAATGGACGTAGCAGCGAAAAAATACTTCTCGCGTTCATCAGTCAGCGAGGATTCGAAGAGTTTCCATTTGCCGTCACGTTCTGCAGCGTAAAGGAGTGTCCGTCCATCCTTGTCGAAGGATACGCTGCGCTCCTGCTCGGGTGTGTTGGTAATTCGTACCGTTGTGCCAAAATCTCTACTCACCACGAAGATCTCGCCTCGGGAGACGATGGCAACCTCCTTGCCGGTCGGTGAGACGGCAAACTCCGCGACTGACGTCAGGGTTTTGGTCTCATACTCATTGGCTTGAGAATCCGCCTGGAAGTCCACGCTCAGTGCTTTCGCGGGTCCGCCTGCGTTCTTGACGTAGATTAGTCCGTGGTAGGTAAAACAAACTAACTTTCCCGCGGTTGCTGAGAGATTCCGGACCGGGTGGGTGTCATAATTTGTTACTTGTTGCTTCTTACCTCCATCGACGCCCATCTTCCAAACGTTGAAATGGCCGGTCTTGTCTTCAGACAGATAGTAAATCACGTTGCCGACACAGAAGGGGTCGTGATCACCGCCTTTAAAGTTGGTGAGTTTTCGATGCTTACCGGTTGAGAGGTCAAAGGACCAAATGTCGCGAGCAAAAGCGGAAACGTCATGTTTGCGGAACTCGATTTCGTATCCTTTTTCATCCCGGTAAAAGATCTGTTCGCCGTCCTCGCTGTATCGTGCTTGCGAAGAAGGAATGGTGGAGACCATTCGAGGAGTTCCGCCAGAGGTTTCAATCTCGTAGAGTTCGGCAAGTCGTGTTGTTGGAAAGATGCTCGAGCGAAAACTATCGGTTCGCGCGGAGGAAAAGAGTATCGCGTCACCTGACACTGAAAAGTCATTGGGGATATCGTCGGCACTGTGGTAGGTGATGCGGGTCGCTTTACCACCCACAGCTGGCATCAGAAAAATATCAAGATTGCCATGTCGGTCACTCGCGAAAGCAAGTTGTTTTCCATCGCGAGACCAGACAGGATGCCCATCCCAAGCATTGTTCTGGGTCAGTGCACGTGCCAAGCCACCACTGCTCGCGACCAGGTACAAATCCCCTTGATAACTAAAAGCAATCGACTTTCCATTGGGGGAAATCGCAGCATGCCTGAACCAATGCTCGGTGTTTTCGGGTGCCACTTTCTTTTTCCCAGGCACCGACTCCTTGGCGATGGCCGTGAACGAGGCGGTTTGGATTGCACCGATTATGATTAATGAGCGGAAGAACAGGGTTTTCAGTGTGAAATTCATAGCCAGAGTCAGTAGGTTCGTACGTTTCGGTAAAGAAAGACGTCTGGACTAATATGGCACCCCAAATGGCCGCCTGACTTAAACTCCTGAGTTTCTTCGGAAATTACTGATTCTATACGGCCTCGTTGAAGGGTTATTCCTCGTGAGGATGGTGCTCGGTGAGATTAGGGGTCGCCACTTGCTGTCTTTCGTAATGACGACTTACTCTTTTGGCCAATCGGGCAGCTCGAACTTCTTTTTCACGTTTGCGGTATGTTCGTCGTAGTGACGCTCCATCTGTTGTAGCAACGCCTCCATTGATGGCCAACGACTTGCTGGTGGTTTCGCCTTGAGTGGTTGGTCTTTCAGAAGGTATGCGTAGCGTCGGCAGAAGTCATCCACACGTTGCATGTAGCGTGCTTCTTGTTTTCCACTCCAGTTTGATTCTCGCGGTTCGTACTCGTTAGGCATTTGTCGAGGGTTCCTGTCAATGACAGGGATTTCTGGATCTAATGCATGATAGATTTGTGAGAAAAAGAGCAATTGTCGACCCGCCATGTGTTCGGCGTTCCACCGCGGTGTATGCGTGCCATTGGAGGGTCGGAAGTTCATTTGTTTTACTGACAGCTCGCGAAAAACATCTTGTGACCTCCGATTTGCAGCTTCCATTTTTTCGAACAGTAGCTTGAGGTGTTCAGGAACCGGCGGGGGCTCATTGATCGTTGCCAAGATGTCGCCGGATTCGGTGACGGGCCGTTTTTTGGGTTGAGGGTGTGTGCTTTTCAAGGGCGGGTTCCATAATCCAAAGAGGATTATTATCACCACGATGATTCTCTTCACGTGCATTGAAACTTCTGCCATGTGTCGGAGATGTGAACTCTTTGGATGCCGATTTTCTATTCCAGATTACTTGCTCGTTGTTGATCAAGTGATTGGAGATCAAAGGGGATTTCACCGTCGCGTCGATCCGCGATTTGTCGAAGGATCCGTTGGTCCGTCTGATCAGACTGAAAGCGTATTGCCCCCGATCCGAAAAGCACGTGGACGCCGGCGGGATGCCGGCTGCCAATGGAGCCAACGACCTCGGGAGCTGGATTGGTGTAGATATCAACATCACTCGCGATGCCAGAACCAACATTGCGTAAGCTGGCGCGCGTCCCACTTAGCCAACCCAGGTCAAAGGAATGGATTAATTTCTCTGACAGAAAAGCAGTGTTGCTAATACCATCCTGGACGTCTTCCATGGAGATGGGTTCATTCAAAATAAATGTACCGAAGTCAGTAGAGTTGATCATTTTTTCGTCCGTGTGATGAATCCCAACATAGGTCGTCGTGTTTGAAGGGTCAGCGCGCTCTGAGGGACAACGAATACCTGGAAAGCTGAGTTGCAGGACCTCCTTGTTCTCGCCTGCATACACGCCAACCGTGCGATCGATTCGCGCACCGATCACCGGCTGGTCAAGCAAGTCGCAAAGACGGCCTAGCCAGTTATGGTGGTCCCCGACGGCTTCACTTCTTACGGGGCCCGTTTCAGCAACGGTGCCGACAGGAAAATGTTGCCAGCGATCGTGATAGCTCTGTAAAGCCAAACTAAGTTTCACGAGGTTGGATTGACACGTGAGTTGTCTAGCGGACTCCCGCATGGCCTGTAGCGCGGGAGAAAGCAATCCAACCAACACACCGATGATGGCGATGACCACGAGCAATTCAACCAAAGTGAACCCACTCTTGTGTTTTATTCCGTTGGATCGTAACGCGTGCGACGTTGTGTTTTGATCGCCGATCGATGGTCGGTGTTGTTCGTGTGGCGATCGGTAACGTTGATTGGCAATCTTCATCAGTGGCCTTCGTGATTCATTTGAATGCGAGTTTTGAACCGCATCGGTGCAACGTATTTAAATAGGATTGACGTTTTCAATTTGGTGACTGCAGCTTTCTTTGGATGGTCAACACCTCGATGCCATCGCGAACTAGCTTTGCAGTAAAAACCTGCTTGGCTACATCTGTGTTGTTGTGGGTGACTTCGATCCATTGGTTTTTTAATTCATCGACCGGGAGTCGAAAGGAATTAGTTCCTGATGGCTGGGTCTCACTCACTGCGTTGATCGCATTTTCCAAGTAGGTAATCACGTCGTGTTCTCTCTCTGTTCTGCGTTCCTGTTGCGATTGCTTCACCATGGATGCCGAGAAAACACTGATCAGCAGAGCGAGCGCAAGTACCAGCATCAGCAGTGCTGATCCGCGACGATTTTTCTCCGGTGATCTACAACGCATTTCGCTCATGAAGCACCCCTTTTCGTTGTCGCAATAATCCTAACTGGGGCTCCTGGGAATCGATCGTGCGTAAAGATCCATTGAAGTGGTTCAGCCTGATTAGGTTGAACCACCTCAATCGTGACCGACTTTCCAAAATCGTACGTTTCGAGCAGGCGAGTAGGTTGGTCATTATCGGCGGTCATGCGCGAAATGGTTGAAATGTCATCGAGAGAGTAAGTAATGATGCGGTCCGTTGAACGTAGTGCAACTTGGTTATCCTCGAGGAGAATTCGTACGGTTTTGGGACGTTGAGTGTCTTCTCGATAGGTCTGCGCAAATCGTTGCACCTGTCGTCGAAACAGTTGACTTGCGTTGATTTGATCGCTGCTCTGCTGTGCGAGTGTCACCAAGCCAACAGCGGTGACCATTGTCGAGCTGATGATCGTCATGGAGATCACTGCCTCGATAAGAGTAAAGGCAGACCGTAGGCCGCGCCGTGTGGGTCGCATGCGTTGCAATGGGACTTGGTAGGGACGTTGATTGTTCATTTTGCTTGATCAAAGCTCCAGAAATGCGTCGTTTTGCGACCAGACCCTTCACCAAGGCTCAGTGTTATCTGTACAGCTTTTTGTGAATCTTGTTCGAATGGGTTGATGGTAGTGGTTGCTCCGTAGGAGGTCGCAATTTCTTCAACGCGAGAGATGCGATCAGAGTGACTAAGCGTTTCAAGATGATTGACGATGTTTTCTAGGGTGACCGTATTCACAAATCGTCGGTGGGAATCAGCGTCGTAGCGTTGAAGAGTACGGTTAATTTCAAGCATGGCTGTCATCGCTACCGTAATGAAGCCAATCGCAATCAGTGACTCAAGCAGGGTGAATCCTGCATGTATGCCTCGTTTGTGATGATGGTTTGAGTTACGGTTCATGGGATCCTGGATTATGCAAGACGAAGAATCAAATCACGAAGGAGTCCAAATGTCATCGCGGCGGTTGCGAAGATATAGATTCCCGAGATTACCAAGAAGAAAGGCACCAACCATGTCATGCGAAGCTGCCAGCGATAAATGAGCCCCCGCTGAATGGAACTCGCTAAGCTGTCGAGTGCAACGGGTAAAATACTGGGTTCAGAGCAAGAGACCAACCAATCTCGCTCACTCGATCGGATCAAGCTGGAGCGCTGGATTGCCTGGTCGAAGGTGTAACCGGCGTCCAGTCGTGCCATGCTTTTTCGACAATCGGAGGCGATCCAGCCTACTTTGGACGATTCACCGGCTGCCTTGAGAATCTCGTAATCAGCTAAACCACTTTTTGTCCCACGTGCGAGTGATCTGAGCACGCAGGCCCTTTGCTGATCAATGTGCGTACGACCGAGCCAAGGGATAAGCCTTACGAGCATATAGGGAAGCTTTGGGATCAGGAGAATACTGAGTAGCCATCCGCAGTACAGGCTCGTAATGGTGATCACAATCGTGCTTAGTTTTGCGATGTTGGCCGAGAAGATAAGGTCACGTTGCGCGAGGTCGATTCCATCCGAGAAATCCTCAATTAGAGGTAAGGCCACGCTGTTGACCCATATTCCTAAACAACAGCAGAACACCATTAGGAATGCAATGTAAAGCAATTGGTGGCTAATCTGAGACTTTAATTTCCAGAGATCCCTTTCAAAGTGGTCAGTACTCCAGACTCTGAAGAAGCCTGCATCATTCACCGTGTTTTGTGAGTGGAATTCGTCGCTTACCAAAGCAATGATTTCTGCATCGATTGGTAGGTGGCTGCGGGTAATACTACTGTACTCGTCATGGCCCTGCCGCAGCTTTCGAACACATCGATACACCCGCTCAGCCAATCCACTTCGCAAGGTATTTCCGATTTGCTCGAGGGCCAATGTGAGTGGCGTCCCCTGCTGCAAAGCAATTTTTAAGCATCGATTCAGAGTGCCCGTATCCTCTCGATAGCGCAAAACGGAATTGGTGATCATGGAGACCAAAAAAAGAATCAAAACTAACAGTGAAACCGGATGAAACGTAGAGATGAGGGTGGCCAGGGCGCCCGATATCCAGATAAGCAATTCAAATAATTCGGTCAGCGCAATGGGGAATCCAAGCGGCTTGCTCGCGGATCTTCGTGTAAGGTACCGCCGAAAACGTCGAATGACCCAGATCGTTAGGGCCATCGTCGCGATGGCGAAAAAAGTGATCAATTGCCGATCGATCATCAGGACAAACCCTCCATGGCGACTAGCAGAATTGCGGTTGAGCAATAAATCGCGTAGGAGGCAATGAATACCGAAATCAGCAAGATAACGTTGGATACAAATACGCCCGTTCGATCCGAACGTGCCTGTGAAAGGAAGTGAGATTCCTCGGCGGCATTTTCCCACAGCTGCAGCGCCTGCTCTCGACTCTTTTCGTTTCCAAGATCGGAAGAGCGTCGTGT